>JBDGTR010000005.1:0-14358 GCA_042216635.1 Haloplanus sp.
GGTCAGTTCATCCGAATCATACCCCAATAAATCTTTGGTTGTTATTGATGAAGAGTCAGCGCGCGGGGATGCGTGGCCGTCGAGGGGCGAACCGCGCGGTTCACCGGGGCAGAGGGCGTGTTCCCCGAAACACATAAGGACATCTGGAGAATCGTAGCCGGATATGAGTCGTCTACTGGTCGTCGTCGAACCCCACGAGAGCACGAACGAACTCCTCGACGTCGCAACGGAGTTCGTCAGCGGAACGGACCACGAACTCGTCCTCTTCAGCGTCACGCCGGAGGACGCCGGCGAGGAGACGCGAACGCGAATGCGGGAGTTCACGGAAAGCGACACGCGGTACGAACTCAGCGTCGAGGGCAACGCCGCGTTCGCCCGCGACGTGGGGAGCCAACGCCTTCCGTCGGCGGTGTCCTTCGAAGCAGACGGCGGAATCGGGGACCCGTTCGGCCGCATTCGAGGGGCAATAGACGAATACGACTGTCGCCACGTCTTCGTGACCGGACGGAAACGGACGCCGACGGGGAAGGCGCTCTTCGGAGATACGACACAGGAACTCCTGTTGAACGCGGAGTGTCCGGTGACGCTGATAATGCGGTGAACGGCGCCCGCGAACACGCAAACATATAAGTGGAGTTCGTCGCAATAGCGGGATACGCAACCCGCGAGTGGGTGTGACACAACATGGACGAACGCATTACTGCGACCTATCGCATCGAGACGGCGCACCCGGTCGAGGACGCCGCGGAGGTAATGGCCGGCGAACAGTCCTCGGGGACGTTCGTCGACGTCCCGGCCGAGAGCGACGACCTCAAGCGTCGACACGCGGCGAAAGTGGAGGACGTCCGCGTCACGGGGACGACGGACGAACCGACGCTCCCGGGGTCGACCCCGCCGGACGACGCGACGGACCCGGAGTACACCCGGGCGGAAGTCGTCCTCTCGTTCCCGTACGAAAACGTCGGCGCCTCCCTCCCCAACCTCAAGACGATGGTCTCGGGGAACCTCTACGAACTCGGTCCCTTCTCGGGGCTTCGCCTCCTCGACGTCGAGATTCCCGACCGGTTCGTGGAAGCCTACCCCGGTCCCCAGTTCGGCATCGACGGGACGCGCAGTATCGTCGGCGTCGACGACCGACCGATAATCGGGACGATAATCAAACCGAGCGTCGGTCTCTCGCCCGAACAGACAGCGGACATCGTGGAGACGATGGTGGAATCCGGTCTCGATTTCATCAAGGACGACGAACTCATCGCGGACGCGCCGTACTCCTCGGTCGAAGACCGGGTGACGGCGGTCATGTCGGTCATCGAGGACCACCGGGAACGGACGGGCAAGGAGGTGATGTACGCCTGTAACATCACGGACGACCTCGACGCGATGCTCGACCACCACGATACGGTGGTCGAAGCGGGCGGGAACTGCGTGATGGTGAGTCTGAACAGCGTCGGCCTGGACGCCGTCACGAAACTCCGAGAAGTCGCCGAGGTGCCGATTCACGGCCACCGGAACGGGTGGGGCGCGCTCTCCCGGTGTCCGCAACTCGGCTTCAGTTACGAGGCCTACCAGAAGTTCTTCCGCCTCGCCGGCGTCGACCACCTCCACGTCAACGGCATTCGAAACAAGTTCTGCGAACCGGACGAGTCGGTCGTCAGTTCCGCCCGGGAGTGTCAGACCCCGATGGTCGACGAGGACGACGTCGTGATGCCGGTGTTCTCCTCCGGCCAGTGGGCGGGACAGGCCCACGACACGTACGAAGCGCTCGGCAATACGGACCTGATGTATCTGGCGGGCGGCGGGATTCAGGGCCACCCCGACGGCATCGCGGCGGGCGTGAGACACCTCAAACAGGGGTGGGAAGCCGCGCTGAAGGGCATTCCGCTCGAAACGTACGCCGAGGACCACGACGCGCTTCGAACGGCCATCGACTTCTACGGAGACGATGAGTAGCGACCTGCGTCTCACCTTCTACGGTGACGACTTCACCGGGTCGACGGACGTGATGGAGTCGCTCTGTCTCAACGGCGTCCGAACCGTCCTGTTTCTCGACCCGCCGTCCCCGGAGCGACTCGCGGAGTTCCCCGACGCACAGGCGGTCGGCGTCTGCGGTCGGAGTCGGTCGATGTCGCCGGCGGAGATGGACGACCACCTCCCCGGCGTCTTCGAGGCACTCGCCGAACTCGACGCGCCGCTCTGTCAGTACAAGATCTGTTCGACCCTCGATTCGTCGCCGGAGGTCGGGAGCATCGGGCACGCCATCGACCTCGGCCGGGACGCGTTTCCGTCGGACGCGTTCGTCCCATTCGTCGTCGGCGCCCCGCCGCTCTCTCCCCGCGGCCGGTACGTCGCCTTCGGACACCTCTTCGCCGCCGTCGACGGGGAGGTCTACCGACTCGACCGCCACCCGACGATGAAAAACCACCCGGTCACGCCGATGAACGAGAGCGACGTACGGAAACACGTGGCGAAACAGACCGACGCCTCGATGGCACTCGTCGACGTCCGGGACCTCCGGGGCGAGGCGGCCGCCGTCGACGAGGCGATTGCCGACGCCAGTGGGGCGGACGTCGTCGTGTTCGATACGGTCGACGGAGACGACCTGCGGACCGTCGGGCGCGTCGTCTGGGAGGCGGCGACGGAGACGGAGGGAACGAGTTTCGCCGTCGGGTCGTCCGGTCTCGACTACGCGCTTGCGAACGACTGGGCGGCCACCGGCGACGTCACGGGCGAATCCACGCTCGAACACCCCGGGCCAGTCGACCGGATAGTCGTCGTCTCCGGGAGCGCGTCGCCCGAGACGGCGGCCCAAATCGAGTGGGCACTCGACCACGAGTTCGAGGGCGTCCGCCTCGATACGGCGGCGCTGGTCGACCCGGACGAACGCGACGACGAGCGAGAACGGGCCGTGAGGCGTGGCCGCGACATCTACGCCGAGGGGCAGAGTCCCGTCCTCTATGCGGCGCGCGGACCGGAGGACGACGCCATCGAACGGACGAACGAACGGGTGAGCGAACTGGGTCTCGCCGACGGCGAGGCGGGTCGCCGACTCGGCACCCAACAGGGGCGCATCCTCGCCGAGATACTGCGTGGAGTAGACGCCACCCGCGTCTGCGTCGCCGGCGGCGACACCAGCGGGTACGCGACCCCCGAACTCGACGTCTACGCGCTCGAAGCACTCGTCCCGACGGAACCCGGCTGTCCCATCTGTACGGCCTACGCCTCCGAGGACCGGTTCGACGGCATCGAAATCGCACTCAAGGGAGGACAGGTCGGAAACCCCGACTACTTCCGTCTCGTGCGAGAGGGCGGCAAACTCCCGGACGCCTGACCCCGAGGGCGCGCCGGTACCGGGGCGATAACCGTTAGAATTTTTTTCTCACACATCCACGCGATAGACGATGGACCACCTCGACGAACTCTCGGTCGACGACCTCAGGCGAGCGCTCGACGAAGTCGAGCGAAAGAAGCCGACACAGCGCCTGATGGTGGCAATCGCGTACAAACACGGCGTCTCGCAGACGGACCTCGCCGAGTGGTACGGCGTCGAACGGCGGACGATTTACAACTGGCTCCGGCGACTCGAAGAGAGACCACTCGACCGGGCCGTTCGTGACGAACGCCGGAGCGGACGGCCGCGAAAACTCGGCGACGAGGGCTGGACGCAGGTGAGAGAGACGCTCCACGCCCCACCGAGCGACGCGGGGTACGACGCGTCGACGTGGACGCCGGCGCTCCTCCAACGGCACTTGGCCGAGGCGTTCGACGCCCACTACTCGCGCCCGAGTTGTCGGCGATTGCTGAGAGAGGCCGGACTGCGGTATCGGTTCCCCGACCGCGACGGGGGCGAGGCGGGGAGCGAATCGGGCGACTGGAGGTGGATACCCGAGTAATGTGTCGCGTCGGTGACGGCGCGTCCTGCGTCGAAGTGCGCGACCACCCCGTCAGATGCCCCGTCGTAATTATGGGAAAATATTTCTAACGGAAATTGGTCGCGGCGGGGCGTTCGAGCGACGACCGAGACGAGCGACTCGGCGGGATGCCGCGTCGCCGTTCGCGCCGGCGACGACCCGTTCGCGGAGGGGGCGGCGCTCCGTGAAGGGCGACCGAGTAGCGCACTCAGACGTCGACGTGTGCTCTGGTGACTCGCTGGAGGGCGACGCCCTCGCACACCCGAACGCGGGCGGCACCGCCCGGCGTCACGGGTAGTGGTATTCGACGTCGTGCCACTCCCACGACCCGTCGGGCGAGGCGTGGATGTACCCCTCGTCGGTCAGGAACGTCCGGTCGCCGACGTACTCGCCCATGGCGGTGTCGGCCAGATACCAGAGTCGCCCGTCGCCGTAGTCGTAGGAGAACGAATCGTAGGGGACGCTGTGGGCGTCGTAGTACGAGCGGAGACTGTTGGCGACGTCGGGGGTCTCGGCGTCGGAATCGGCCAGATACACCTCCGCGAGGGCGTGGCGGTCGCCCGTCGTCGACTCACAGACGGCGATTCTGGTCGTCGCGCCGATGGCCTCGAAGAGCGAGGCGACGAGGGTCGCCTGACAGTCGCAGTCGCCCGCTTCCGTCTCTAAGGTCTCCTCGGGCGGGGCGACGTAGTTGGTCGACCGGGGGTCCGGGACCTACGTCACGTTCTCGTTGACGTACCGGTGGAGTTCCGCAAGCTGGTGGTAATGAAACGTTCCGCCACTCGCCGACGGCTGGTCGCTGACGAGGTCGGCCGCCGTCGTGCGGACGGCCATCGGGTCGACCTTGCGCGCGAAGTCCATGCTATCGACCCTACGACCCCACCCCATTAGTATCGTACTGCTCGATTGCCACCTCCTCGCTTTTGTGCGTCGCCCCCGATACGGGTCGTATGTACGACCGACTCCTCTTTCCGACCGACGGGAGCGACGGCGCGGCGGGGGCGTTCGACCACGTCCTCGACGTCGCGGCCCACCACGGCGCGACGGTGTACGTCCTCAACGTCGCGGATACGACCCGGGACAGCGTCACCCGAATCGGGGACGAGGTGGTGGACACACTCGAGACGGAGGGCGAACGCGTCGTCGCCGAGGCGGCCGAGCGTGCGAGAGCGCGCGGCGTCGAGACGGTGACCGACGTGGTACAGGGCGACCCCTCTCGGACCATCGTCGACTACGCCGACGACCGGGGGGTCGACCTCGTCGTCATGCCGACGCACGGCCGGCGCGGACTCCCCCGTCTCCTCCTCGGGAGCACCACCGAACGGGTGGTCCGGCGCGCGACGGTGCCCGTCCTCACGGTTCGGCCCGACGAGGACCTCCCCGAGTACCCCTACCGGACGGTGGCGGTGCCCACGGACGGAAGCGAGTGTGCGCGGGCGGCACTCGGGGTGGGCGTCGACGTCGCCCACGCCACCGGTGCGGCGCTTCACCTCCTGTCGGTCGTCGACGTTACCAACCTCGGCGTCGACGTGCGGACGGACGTCCAGTCCTCGGCGCTCGAAGAACGGGCACACAGCGTCGTCGAGGAGGCGGCCCGCTACGCGACCGACGCCGGCGTCGGGCAGGTAGAGACGGCCGTCGAGTTCGGGTCGTCGGTCGGCGGAACGATTCGCTCGTACGTCGAGGGTCACGGAATCGACCTCGTCGTCGTCGGCACTCACGGCCGCACGGGGTTCGAACGGTACGTCCTCGGGAGCGTCGCGGCGAAACTCGTCCGGTCGTCGCCGGTGCCGGTGGTGAGGGTGCGAGACACCCAAGAGGCGTGAGACGGGCGAGCACGCGTCGACGACGACGCCACAGTAGCTTTTTTGCGTCCCGTCGCAGACGTTCGGGCGATGCAGATACTCGTGACTGGAGGGGCGGGCTTCATCGGCGGCCATCTCGCCGAGCGATTCGCCCGCGACGGCCACGACGTGGTCGTCCTCGACGAGATGAACGCGTTCTACGACACGCGACTCAAAGAGCACAACGTCGAAGTGGGACGCGACGCGGCCGCCGACGGCGGGGGGGCCTACGAGTTCGTCGAGGGAGACGTCCGCGACGCGGACCTTGTCGCCGACCTCGTCGCCGACGCCGACGCCATCTTCCATCAGGCCGCGCGGGCAGGCGTCCGCCCGAGCGTCGAGAGCCCGCGCCTCTACCACGAGGTGAACGTCGACGGGACGCTCAACCTCCTCGACGCGGCGCGGGCGCGCGACGCCGACCTCGAACGCTTCGTCGTGGCGAGTTCGTCGTCGGTCTACGGCAAGCCGACGTATCTGCCTTACGACGAGGACCACCCCACGACGCCCGTCAGTCCGTACGGCGCCTCGAAACTCGCGGCCGAGCGCTACGCCTGTGCCTACGCCGAGGTGTACGACCTCCCGACGGTGGCGTTGCGCTATTTCACCGTCTACGGCCCGCGGATGCGCCCGAATATGGCTATCACGAACTTCGTCTCTCGGTGCCTGAACGGCGAACCCCCTATCGTCTACGGCGACGGGGCGCAGACCCGCGATTTCACCTACGTCGACGACGTGGTCGAGGCGAACGTGGCGTTACTCGAGACCGACGCGGCCAACGGCGAGGCGGTCAACGTCGGAAGCACCGACAACATCGAAATCCGGACGCTCGCCGAGGAGGTCCGCGACCAACTCGCGCCGGACCTCGAATTGGTCTACGACGAGCGTCACGACGCCGACGCCGAACACACCCACGCCGACATCTCGAAAGCCCGGTCGCTCCTCGGCTACGAACCGACACACACCATCCGCGCGGGCGTCGCGTCGTTCATCGAGTGGTACCGCGAGAACCGCGAGTGGTACGAACCGCTGGTCTTGAACTCCTGACTCGGCGACGATCCCGAGTCACGACGTCCCTCCGTTCGGACCGCCCTGACCGGAACGCTAATCTGCCACAGCACAGAACGGTGAGCGACGGAGGACATGATTCGTTTTATTGAGGCGTTGGGCGAGTACTTCGACGGCATCGAGTGGACGTTCCGACCGACTACCGGTGTCTCGTGTCCGTCGACGGCGCCTACGAGTGGGAACGCAAGGGCAACGGACGCGGCGGGAAGCAGGAGAAGACGGGCAACTGCGGGTTCGCGGTCGGCGACTGCGTCTACGTCCCACGCCGGGGACGTCAAGCGAACCGACGGCGGCTACGACGACGCGCGGGTCTACGACGGGCGTCAGTGAAATGAGTGACGTGGCGCGCGACGCACGCCCTCGACCACCGGCGTCTCTTCCACGCCGGACGCGACCGACGCACAACAGAACTGTTAACCCCGTGATATTCGTAGCCTTCGACGGATGACCAGCGGGGACTCCGAGCGCATCCTCGCCCGATTCGGGCTGGACGTCGGCTTCTACACCCTCACCGAGTTCGTCCCGGCCGCACTCGGACTGGTGGGGCTGGTGGTCTTTACGCGCCTGTTCGACCCGGTGGCCTACGGGCGGTACTCGCTGGTCGTCGTCGGCGTGACGGTGGGTTCGACGGCGCTGTTCGGGTGGCTCGAACAGGCCGTCCTCCGCTTCGAATCCGAATCGGACGCCGTCGTGCCGACGGCGGTGACGACCCTGCTGTCGCTCTCGCTCGGCGTCGTCGCCGTGGGAACGCTCGCTCGCCCGTCCGTGGGTGCGCTCGGGCCGTTTTACGTCGCCGGCGTCGTCGCCGTCGTCGGCGCGGGGTCGTTCCGCGTCTGTCGAGCGACGTTCCAGGCCCGACTGGAGTCGCGTCGGGTGACGCTCTTTGCGGCACTTCGCGCCGTCGTCAAACTCGGTCTCGGTCTCGGTCTCTCCGTACTCGTCTTCGACAGCATCGCCGGCTGGCTCTGGGGCGGCGCCGTCGGGAGCCTCCTCGCCGTCCTCGCCATGCTCGGCCGCCTCGACGGGCCACGCGTCGCCTTCGACCGCCCGACGTTCCGACGACTCGCGCGCTACGGCGTCCCGATGGTCGGCTGGCTGTTCGGGCTGACGCTCCTGACGTTCGTCGACCGCATCTTCATCGACCTGCTGGCCGACACCGCCGCCGTCGGCGTCTACGCCTCGAACTACGCGCTCGTCCAGACCGGTCTTCCGCTCGTCCTCTCGCCGTTGATACAGGCCGCCCACCCCGCCATCGTGAGCGAGTGGTCCGGCGACAACCACGGCGAGATGCGCACGCTCCTCGCGGAGTACAGTCGGTACTTCCTCCTGTTGGGCGTCGGTGCGACGGTGTTCGCCGCCGTCATCAGCCGCCCGCTCAGTACGCTCGTCCTCGGGTCGGCGTTCCACGCCGGCTACCTCGTCATCCCCGTCGTCGCCGGCGCGCTCTTTCTCTGGAACTTCGCCATGCTCGGCCACAAGGGACTGGAACTCTACGAATCGACGGGACTCATGACCGCCGGCATCGCCCTCGCCGTCCTCGTCAACGTCGCCTTCAACTACGCCCTCATCCCGCCGTACGGCTACCTCGGCGCCGCCGTCGCCACGCTGTTGAGTTCGGCCGCCTACGCCGCCTTCGCCTACGCCACCTCGATGCGAACCGTCCGCTGGACCGTCTCGCACCGAAGCCTCGCCCGCGTCGCCGTCGCCGGCGGTTGCATGGCAGTCGTCGGCTGGGCCGGCTACCTCGTGGATTCGCGCCCGCTTCTCGGACCGATACTGGCCGGAATCGTCGGCTTCGGCGTCTACGCCGGGGTGCTGTCGGCGCTCGGGGAGGTAACCCACCGCGACCTGTCGAACGCACTGGGGGTCGTGGGAAACCGAGAGTGACACCGAACGAAGGGAGTATCAGACAGTAATAAATATCAATAGCGAATGACGTTCGTTCGAGGGATGCGCGGAGTCGTGCGTCGTCTCGGGTCGAACGCCACGCTCTTGAGCGTCGTCTCGCTCGTCGTCGGGTTCGTCGCACTGGTGGTGGTGAGTCTCCGGGGAGCGTCGATGCGCGTAACGCTCGGAACCGTCGCCGTCTGTGTCACGCTCTGTCTGCGGACGATGCATCTCGAGCCAGTGGACGACCGATGGGCAACGTCGCTCGCCACACCGGAGTGGGTCGCCGAAGCGGTTTCCGTCGCGGTGGTGTGTGTCAGTGTGGGTCTCTCGCTGACCGTCTTCATCGCGCAGATGTGGAGTCTCCTCACCCACCAGTCGACGTCGTTCGTCCACCTCATCGAAAACTGGGACGCGGGCTGGTACGCGAGCATCGTCCGAAGCGGCTACGACCACCACGCAATTCGCTCCGGCCGACTGGCTGGGCAAGCGAACTGGGCGTTCTTCCCGCTGTACCCGTTGGCCGTCTGGTGTGTCGCTACGGCCCTCGGGCTGTCGCCCTTCGCGGCAGGGACGCTGACGTCACTGCTCTGTCTCACCGTCGGCTGTACGTTCGCGTACCGGTACCTGCTCGAGACCCGTTCTCGACGGGTGGCGCTCCTCGGTGTCGGACTGCTCGCCGTCGGTCCCTACTCGTTTTACAACTACACGCTCTACACCGAGTCGCTCTTTATCTGTCTGACCGCAGTTGGATTCTGGGCGCTCCAGTCGCGGCGCTATCTCGTCGCCGCCGTCGCGGGCGCGTTACTGTCGGCGACGCGGGGCGTCGGCGTGCTGTTCGGCGTGGCGATGGTGGCCCATCTCGTCGTCGAGACGGACGCGTTCGACGCGGTGCGAAACGACTGGCCGCCGGGAGTTCGGTCCGATACCGCCCGGGCGGCGTGGGAGACGCTCACCGACCGCCGCGTGATGGCCGTGGCGCTGATTCCGCTTGGGACGCTCGCGTATATGACGTATCTCTGGTGGCACATCGGACGACCGCTCGCCTTTCTCACGGTGCAGTCCGCGTGGGGACGCTCGTTCCAGAACCCCGTCGTCCGGTTGGTCGGCGGTCTCCTCTCGACCAACGTGTGGGATACGTTCCTCGCGGCCACGGGGACGCTGGCCCTCGGCGTAGCGGTCGACCTGATTCGCCGGGGACGCCCCGTCGAGGGAACGTTCGCACTGGCGCTCCTCCTCGTCCCGATTGCGTCGGGGTTGAACAGCCTCCCTCGATACGCGTTCGGGACGACGGTGTTGGTCTTCGCCGCCGCCGATTGGCTCTCGCGGAGCGAACTCTCTCGCACCGTCGGCTTCGGCGCTCTCACGGCGGCGAACGTCGGCCTGTTGATGCTCTGGTACGGCGGCCATCACATCGTCAACTATAGTAGAATTTGAAAGTCAGTGCTCACTCGACCGGGGGCCGGTCCCCGCTCGATGTGAAAATCGTTTCAAATTCTACTATAGCCGAGAGGAGGGCCGTCACCCCCGACCCGTCCAGACGCACTTTCGCCGACCGAGACCGGTCGTTTCGCCAAGATTAACGAAGTAGTAGGTGGTCGGTACCGTATATGGCGGAGATACTCGTCATCCATCCGAACCTGATGGCAAAAGGTGGCGGAGAATCCGTCTGTATGAACGTCTTAGAGGCGCTTCAGACCGACCACGCGGTCGACGTACTCACGGTGACACACCCCGACATCGGCGAACTCAACGACTACTACGCGACGTCGGTCACCGACGTCGGCGTGCGCACGGCGGCGGGCGTCGCACGAATCTCCGAGCGTCTCCCGAAGAGTCACTTCAACAGGCTACGGCTCTCGTTGCTGAATCGGCACGTCGTCACGAACGAACTCGGGTCGTCGTACGACCTCCTGTTCAGTACGTACAACGAGTTGCGACTCGACTGCGACTCGGTTCAGTACATGCACCACCCCAACTTCGACCGCGACCGCTTCCCGGAGATGGGACACGCGTATCCGGCGTCGGTGTACGGCGTCTACGACGCGTTCTGTGACGCAGTGGCACACTCCCCGGACGGCACCGCCGCCGCGACGACGTACCTCGCCAACTCGGACTGGACCGCCGAGAAAGTGACCGAGATGCTCGGGACGCGACCCGAAACGGTGTATCCGCCGGTCTCCGTCCGCGATATCCGTCCGACGCCGTGGCACGAAAAGGAGAACGGCATCGTCACCGTCGGCCGACTCAGCCCCGAGAAGAACGTCCTTCGCAACATCGACGTGGTCGCGCGACTCCGCGAACGCGGCCACGACGTCGAGTACCACGTCCTCGGCGGCGCGGGCGACGCCGCCGTTCCCTTCACCGAGAGCTACGGCGAGAAAGTCGAGTCCCACGCCGCCCAGTACGACTTCGTCCACCTCGAAGGCGAGGTGAGCCGCGAGCGACTGGTCGAGGCGCTCTCGACGCAGAAGTACGGACTCCACGGCATGGACCACGAACACTTCGGCATCGCCGTCGCCGAACTCGTCGCCGGCGGCGCGATTCCGTTCGTCCCACGGGGCGGCGGACAGGTGGAGATAGTCGACCACTGCGAGGACGTCCTCTACGACTCCGTCGAGGAAGCAGTCGAGAAGATGGACGCCGTCCTGAGCGACGAGACGAGACAGCGCGAGGTTCGGGCGCGCCTCCCGGACGTCGAAGAACGGTTCGGCCGCGACCGGTTCCAGCGCGAAATCCGACGAATCACGGACGCCGCCCTGTCATGAGATGGAACGCCGACCGGCGACGACTCGACACCGGTCGGTCACTCGACGCGGACGCACTGTGCCTCGGCGCCCTCCTCGCGGCGGGGTTGACCGTCGTCGTGCCGGTCCTCTCGCTCGTCACGCCCGTCCCGACGCTCGTCTGGGTAGCGCTGGTCGGCGTCGGTTACGGAGCCGTGGCCGTCGCGGTCGGTCGCGCGACGGTCGGCGTCTACGCCTCCCTCCTCGTGACCGCGACCTTCGCGGCGAACGTCCCGCTCGCGTCCGGCGCCTACCTGCGGAGCATGACCAGAGACCTCGGGCCGAACGTCTGGCTCGCGCACCTGCCGCTGGCCCTCCTGTTGGTCCTCCTCGCGCACGAAGACCGCGAGCGATTCGTCGACCTGTCCCGTGCCGAGTGGTTGCTCGGTGGGTTCGTCGGCTGGGTCGTCGTCGCCGCAGTCGTGAGCCACCCCGTGCGCGTCGACACCGCGCTTTACTTCGCGCTGTTCGTGCTCTGGGGCGGACTCGTCTTCGCCGCCGTCCGGCGCGCCCACCACGTCCTCCGGGTGTCGCCGACGACGACGCTCTCGGTGCTGGCGACGACCGTGGCGTTCAAGGCCGGCTTCGGCGTCGCCGAGGCCGTCCACGGCGCCTCGTTCGGTCTCACGCAACTGGGCGAACTCTCGCCCGAACTGGCCGTCCGACTGGCGACGCTTCCGCTCGGACCGGTCTCCGTCTCCGTCGGAACCTACGTCTCGGGGTTCGCGGGCATGTCGTTTCTCCTCGGGAGCCTCGTCGTGTTGACCCTCCCGTTCGCGCTAGCGCTCACACTCGACCCGGAGACCCGCACGCGACGCGTCGGCGCGTTCGCGGCGCTCTTGCTGGCCGTCGCGCTCCGTCTGACCGGCACCGACGCCGGACGCGGCGCCGCGTTGCTCGCACTCGCGTGTTTCGCGGCGTGGGTCGCCGCGAGGCGGCGCGCAACGCCGACGGCGTGGCGGCGCGAACGACTGCTACGTCTCGCGCTCGTCGCCGCCGCGTGCGTCGTCGTCCTGTTGCTCCCGTCGACGCAGTCGGGGGTCCCCAACGTCACCGGCCCGGCTCCGGTCGCCACCGGCGTCTCTATCCCCCTGTTCGACCTCTCGAACCTCGGCGTCCGACTCCGACAGTACGCCGCCGGTCTCGCGCTCTTTCTCACCCACCCCCTCTTCGGCATCGGCGGCGCGAACTTCCCCGACGTCGCGGCCACGTACGGCATCCCCGACCACCTCCCCATCCACAACGTCTACGTCGCCCTCCTCGCCGAGACGGGGGTCGTCGGCTTCGTCCTCTACGTCGGCTTTCTGCTCGCCGTCCTGCGAGGTGGCGTCCGAAACGCGATGGCGCCGACCGCCTCGCCCCGTCGTGCCGCCGCCTTCACCGGCGTCGTCGGCTACCTCGGGTTCATGTTCTGGGACTACATGCTCTTCGACTCCGTCGCCAGTTCCTTCGCGTTCTACGCCGTCTGTGCGGTCCTCGTCGCGGACGCGGAGCGGTGAACCGGCGTCCGTTCAACGGTCAGCGTCGCCGGCGACGAGGGCGCGATAGCGCGCTTCGAGCGCGTCGAGCATCCGCTCGCGTCCGAATCGGCGTTCGACTCGGGCACGCGCGTTCGCGCCGTACCGCCGCCTGCGCTCGGGGTCGTCGAGGAGCGTCGTGAGCGCCGTCGCAAGCGCCTCGGCGTCCCGCGGCGGCACGGTCAGTCCCGTCTCGCCGTCCCTGCTCACCCACGGCACGCCGGTCGGGAGGTCGGTGTTGACCACGGGCGTCCCGTAGGACATCGCCTCTAGCTGGACGAGACCGAACGCCTCGCTCGGTTCGACGGAGGAGAGGACGAACACGTCGGCGCGGTCGTAACAGGCACGGAGGCGGTCGTCGTCGACGTAGCCGAGGAAGTGAACGCGGTCACGGACGCCCAGTCCGTCGGCCCGCGCTTCGAGTGCGTCGCGGCGGTCGCCGTCGCCGACGACGAGGAGGTCCGCCGCGACCGACGACATCGCGTCGAGGAGGTACTCGACGCCCTTGTAATACGAGAGTCGACCGACGAACAGGAGCGTCGGGCGGTCGGGGTCCCCCGGGAGCGCGGGGACGGAGGCCGCCGCCGTGCCGTAGTGGTCGAGGTCGATAGAGAGCGGGACGACCGAACACTTCCCGCGATGCGGCGCGAGGTGGGTCGAGTGGTCGAGCAGTCGTGGCGACGTGACGAAGACGTGGTCGACGGCGGCGAGAAAGCGCTGGAGGAACGGACGGTAGACCCGGAGGGCGGTCCGCTGGCGAACGATGTCGCTGTGGTAGGTGGCGACGACCGTCGCGTCGGCCGGGACCGCGAGGAGGTGTGAGACGACGCCGAGCGGGTTGGGTAGGTGGTGATGGACGACGTCGACGCCGCGGGCGGCCCGCCGGTACCGGAGCGGAAACGCGGGGGCGAGGGGCACCGACTTCGCCACGCCGAGACTCGCGGTGCGCGTGACGGGGACGCCGCCGACCACGTCGCGCCCGCCCCATCCCCGGCGCGTCGAGACGAGGACGCGGTTGTCGTGACCGCGTCGTTGCATCCCCTCGGCGACGTCGCGGACGACCCGTTCGATGCCGCCGACCTCGGGGTGATAGAGCTTGTTGACGTGTAGGATGTCCATCGAACTCTGTCCGGGAGAGGGACCGCCTCGCTATTCAACGCCGGGGGCATTGACATCCTCCCACGGCTTCAGCCGTGGGATTCCTCCGGTGGGGATGTTAGCTATGCCGTACCCACGGAGACAAGTTTCCCCTTGCGGGTACTCTGGTTTGTGCGCTCCTCGTTGGGACTTGCCCTCTCGGGAGAGTGTGGTATCTCCGACCAGTTGTGGTCGTCCCACTTGAGGCGCACGG
>JBDGTR010000045.1:0-14137 GCA_042216635.1 Haloplanus sp.
CGCCGGGGGCTTTCGAGGTGGTCTCAGTCCCCTTGTTCTAATCTGAACAGTACCCCGGCACAGGAACTTACTTCCCGGCGGCCGAACGGTCGGCGATGGAGATAACGGACGTGCGGACGGTGCGGGTCGAGGTGGAACTGGACGAACCGCTGGGGCTATCGCGCGACCGGGCCATCGAGCGCCGCGGCGCGGCGTTCGTCGTCGTGGAGACGGACGCCGGACTCACGGGCATCGGCGAGGGCGTCGGCCCGGAACCGTACATCGTCGAGCGCATCGTCGAGGAGAAGTACGCGCCGCGACTGGTCGGCGAGAACCCCCTCGAAATCGAGCGTCACTGGCAGTCGATGCTGACCGAAGACCTCTACTGGGACCGGAAGGGACAGGGCGTCGCGGCGGCCAGCGGCGTCGACATCGCGCTGTGGGACCTCAAGGGGAAGTACCACGACGTGCCCGTCTACGAACTGCTCGGCGGGCCGGCGGGCGACGCCGAATTGAAACCCTACGCGAGCGACCTCTTCTTCCGCGACCCCGAGGCGATGGCCGCCCGCGCCGGCGAGTACGTTGATAGGGGATTCGAGGCGGTCAAGACCCACCTCGGCCGGGGACGCGACGCCGACGAGGAGCGAGTCGCCGCGATGCGGGACGCCGTCGGCGACGCCGAACTGATGGTGGACGTGAACTGCGGCTACGACCGGACGGAGGCGCGTCGCGTCGGGCGGATGCTTTCGGAGTACGACGTCTACTGGTACGAGGAACCGCTCTCGCCGTACGACGTCGAGGGACTGGCGGCCCTGCGGGAGCGACTGGACGTCCCCCTCGCGGCGGGGGAAAACGAGTACACCAAGTGGGGCTTTCGTGACCTCTTCGAGACCGACGCCGTCGATTACGCCATGCCGGACGCGATGCGGTGTGGGGGCATCACGGAGGCGAAGAAAATCTGTGCGCTCGCCGAGGCGTTCGAGACGACGTGTTCGCCCCACTGTTACACCACGGGCGTGGGTCTCGCGGCGACGATGCACGTGATGGCGGCCTCGCCCGCCTGCGAGTGGTTGGAGTTCGACCCCACGGAGTTCGCGCTGTACGAGGCGCTGTTCGAGACGCCGCCCGAGGTCGTAGACGGCCGCGTTGCCCTCCCCGAGGGACCGGGACTGGGCGTCGCCCTCGACGAGTCGGTCCTCGACCCCTACCGGGTGGACTGATACGGTTTATTGTCAGTCAGTACCGGTGGTTCGCCAAGACGTCCCGGCGAACCACCGGTACACAGTTACAACAATCCGTATGAGCGACCGGTTCGAACGGAAACGGGCGCGTTTAAGGCGCGCGGTCCGAAACGGACGGACATGCAGAACCGAACCTACACGGCCGACGCCGACGCCGGCGAGACGGTGACGGTCGCCGGGTGGGTCCACGAGATTCGGGACCTCGGCGGCATCGCCTTCCTGATTCTCCGGGACAAGACCGGCAAGCTACAGGTAAAGTTCGAGAAAGACGAGATGGACGACGACCTCGTGGAGACGGGACTCGGCGTCCACCGCGAGAGCGTCGTCGCCGTCACCGGCGCCGTCGAAGAGGAACCCCGCGCGCCGACGGGTCTCGAACTCGTCCCCGACTCCATCGAAGTGCTCGCGGAGGCCGACCCCGAACTCCCACTCGACCCCTCGGGGAAGGTCGACGCCGAACTCCCGACGCGACTCAACAACCGCACGCTCGACCTGCGAAAGCCCGAGGTGAAGGCCATCTTCGAGATTCGCGCCGAAGTGCTCCGGGCTGTCCGGGAGTATTTCCGCTCGGTCGGGAGCACCGAAATCAACACGCCGAAAATCGTCGCCACCGGCACCGAGGGCGGCACCGAACTCTTCCCCATCACCTACTTCGGCCGCGAGGCGTTCATGAACCAGTCGCCGCAGTTGTTCAAGCAACTGATGGTCGGCAGTGGGCTGGAACGGGTCTTCGAAATCGGTCCCATCTTCCGCGCCGAGGAGCACAACACGCCCCGCCACCTCAACGAGGCGACGATGATCGACTTCGAGTCGGCGTTCGTCGACCACAACGAGGCGATGGACGTGTGTGAGGGGACGCTCAAGGCCGCCTACGAGGGCGTCGCCGAGAACTGCGCGGACCAACTCGAACTGCTCGGCTACGAGGACTTCGGGGTGCCCGAAGACGACTTCCCCCGTCTCACCTACGAGGAGGCCATCGAGCGCATCAACGCAACGGGCGAACTCGACGAGCAACTCGTCTGGGGCGACGACCTCTCGACGGAGGCCGAGACGGCCCTCGGCGACGACGTGGGCGGCCACTACTTCATCACCGACTGGCCGTCCGAAATCAAGCCCTTCTACATTCAGGACTACGACGACGACCCGCAGTTGTCGAAGGGCTTCGACCTGATGCACCCGCGGATGGAACTCGTCTCGGGTGGTCAGCGCGAACACCGCTACGACGAGTTGGTCGCGGGCTTCGAACAGCAGGGTCTCGACCCCGACCAGTTCGAGTATTACACCAAGATGTTCCGCTACGGCATGCCGCCCCACGCCGGGTGGGCCTACGGCGTCGAGCGACTGGTGATGACGATGCTCGACCTCGGCAACATCCGCGAGGCGGTCCTCTTCCCGCGGGACCGACAACGGCTCTCTCCGTAGCGCCACCGCCGCGCGGGCGCGGCTGTCGGGAGTGAAGCGAGGCGATTACGAGGGCCGTCAGTTCCCCTGAATCGCGTCGATGACCATCGCGGCCGCGACGACGGCGTCTTTGGGGACGTTCTCGGCGTCGTCGATGACGATGTCGTATTTGTCCTTGATGGAGAACTGGCCGTCGATGTCGCCGACGTGGGTCCCCTGCTGGTCGGTGATTTCGTACCTGTGCGGGATGAGTTCGCCGAACGGAATCACGTTCCGCGCGACGGTCACGAGCGCCCCACAGGAGTTGATTTCGGCGAGTTTCGCCTCCGTCTCGCCGTCTCGAATCGTCCACGTGTCCTGTAACAGCGAGTAGTCGTTGTCGAGGACCGCCACCTGGTCGCCCGTCTCGGCGTCGACGATGGCGTAGTTGCCCGCGACGTCGAGGATGCCGCCCGCCTTGACGGTGAACACCTCGTCGCCGTTCGCGTCCACGAACGGGAACTCCTCTTTCATCTTCAACAGCTTCTGTTTGGCCCGGAGGATGAGTTCGCCGTCCTCGTCGTAGGCGGCGTACTTGTTCCGAACGAGCGATTGCTCGACGGTGAACGTCGTCCCCTGCAGGTCGATGGCGGAGAAACCCCGGTCGTCGGACATACGTCGAACGGGACGCTCCATCACTTATGAATGTTGGCCGCGGGGCGCGGAGAGACGGGCGCCCTGTCCGCGCCACGCCGCCGTTCCGACAGCCCTTAACCCTCCTCGCCGCCTCGTGTGACCGATGACCGACGAGGCGTCCACCGCGTTCGTCCCCGGGCACGTCACCGGCTTCTTCAGCGCCCACCCCGACGACGACCCCTCGACGGCGGGGTCGCGTGGCGCCGGTGTCACCCTCGCCGAGGGCGTCCGAGTCTCGGTCCGGGCCGCCGACGGCGACGGGGCGGGGCGTCTCACGCTCGGCGGCGAGGCGGTGTCGATGCGGCCCGTCGAGTTCGTCCTCGACGCCCTCGGCGTCGAGGCGTGCGTCGCCGCCGAGACGGACCTCCCCCTCGGTGCGGGCTTCGGCGTCTCGGGCGCGGTGGCGCTCGGGACGGCGCTGGCCGCCAACGACCGATTCGGGTGTGCGCGCACCGAAAACGACCTCGTGACGGTCGCTCACCGCGCGGAGGTGCGCGCGGGGACGGGACTGGGCGACGTGGTGGCGCAGGCGCGCGGCGGCGTCCCCCTTCGCCTCGAACCCGGCGCGCCGGGACGCGGCGAACTCGACGGCGTGCCGGCGGCGGCCCGCGTCGAGTACGTCACCTTCGGCGAGCGGTCGACCGAGGCGGTGCTGTCGGGCGACACCGACCGCCTCACGCGGGCGGGCGAAGCGGCGCTCTCCAGACTGGTCGAGGCGCCGACGCTCCCCCGACTGGTCGCCGAGTCGCGGCGGTTCGCGCGCGAGGCGGACCTGCTGACCGACCGCGTGGGCGAGGTGGTCGACGCCGTCGTCGAGGCGGGCGGCGAGGCGTCGATGGCGATGCTGGGCGAGACGGCCTTCGCCCTCGGAACGGGGCTCTCCGATGCGGGCTACGACCCGGTGGTGACGCGGACTCACGGCGCGGGCGCTCACCTCCGGTCGTAAGCGACGGGGACGCCCCGCACGACCGGCGGCGTTTTGTATCCCTGCGGCCACGGATTCACCGATGGTCGAGGGCGACGACGAACACGATATTCCGGCGGACCACCCGCGACACGACTCGCTGGTGACGCGCCACCGCATCGAGGCCGGCGTCGAGAAGGGCATCACCAGCAGACAGGGCCTCGTCGCACAGGGTCGGGGCGAGGCGTTCGATTACCTCCTCGGCGAGCGGACGATTCCCTCGGCCGACGCGGCCGAACGCGCCGCCGCCGCCTGTCTGTTGCTCGCGGACCACCCGGTCCTCTCGGTCAACGGCAACGCGGCGGCGCTGGTTCCCGGCGAACTGGTCGCACTCGCCGACGCCGTGGGAGCGGACCTCGAAGTCAATCTGTTCAACCGGACCGACGAACGGGTGCGCGCCATCGCCGACCACCTGCGCGCCCACGGCGCGAGCGACGTGAAGGGGTTGGCGGCCGACGCCCGCATTCCGGGCCTCTCACACGAACGCGCGAAGGTGGACGCCGACGGCATCGCCGACGCCGACGTGGTGGTCGTCCCCCTCGAAGACGGCGACCGGGCCGAGGCGTTGGCGGCGGTGGGCAAGGTCGAAATCGTCATCGACCTCAACCCCCTCTCGCGGTCGGCGCGGACCGCCGCGATTCCCGTCGTCGACAACATCGTTCGCGCGATTCCCAACGTCACGGCCCACGCGCGTGCCCTCGCGGACGCCTCGCGGGCGGACCTCGAAGCCATCGTCCGCGAGTTCGACCGCGAGGCGGCACTCGCCGACGCCGAGGCCGCCATCCGGGGCGGCGAGCTGGACTAGTCGGTGAAACCGCTGAGGAAGACGGCGACCCACTGGGACGGGTCGGGGTGTCGGCGCACCTCCACCCGGTCGACCCACTTCACCCACTGGAACCCTCGGCGGCCGGGCGCGACGAGTCGCAGGGGGTAGCCGTGGCCGTGGTCGAGGCGGGCGCCCGACAGGTGGGTTGCGAGGAGGGCCGCACGCGCTTCGGCGAGCGGAATTGACCAGCGGTAACCGGTGACCGACCGGACGGTAACCCACCGCGCGTCGGCGTCGGGGTCGGCGGCGGCGAGGAGGGCGCCCAGTGTCACGCCCCGCCACTCGCGGTCGGCGTACCACCCGCTGGTGCAGTCGAGGCGGGCGCGCCGCGTGGCCGTCGGCGGAGCGCCGAGGTCTGAGACGCCGAGTTCGAGCGGTCGTGACACCGCGCCGTCGACCGCGAGCGTCCACGTCGCGGGGTCGACGGGGTCGGGGTCGTCGGCGACCCAACTCGTCGCGGGGAGGGCGCCGTCGAGGCGGCGCGACCCGGTGAACCGCCGCGTCGCGGCCGGCGTCGAGAGCAGGGTCGCCGCTCGACGGAGGAGCGTGGCGGTCAGACCGCCGAGGGCGACGAGCGTCAGATACTGGAGCGCGACCCGTCGCTCGCGGAGGTCGGTCCGCCGGAGGGGGCGATATCGGGCGCGAAGGTGGTAGAGAAGCGCCGGTACGACGAGTGCGCCGAACAGAACGTGGACGTTGAGGAGCGTCCAGAAGTCGAGGGGGAGGGTGGCGCCGACGGCCCACGCCGCGCCGGTGGCGACGGCGGCGACGACGAGACCCGCGAGGAAGAGCGAGACGGGCGTCGCGCGGTCCCACAGGCGAGCGTCGCGGACGCGGACCGCGACGCGGCGGAACTTGACGGCGAGGAGGACGGGAAGCGAGAGACCGGCGACGGCGTGCAACCAGAAGACGACGGCGCCCGGGGGACGACCGACGCCGAGGCTCACGACGCCGGTGGCGACGGCGAGGGCGACGAGTCCGAACAGCGACCAGTCGACGAGGCGCGGCGGCGGTTCGAGGCGGGCGCACAGCGCCGCCAGTCGGTCCATGTGGTGTGGTATCGTCCGACGAGACAAGAAGGCGTCGTGCGGGGCGGGTCGTCCCGCCACGGCAACGTTCCCCGCCGACGGCAACGCCCAAGTGCGGCGGGGGTGGAGTGAGCGTATGCCGACCGTACTCGTCACCGGGTCGTCGCGGGGCATCGGCCGGGCGGTCGCCCGCCGGTTTGCGCGCGACGGCTACGACGTGACCGTCAACTACGTCGACCGGAACGCGCGCGCCGACGCCGTCGCCGCCGACGTCCGCGACTTCGGACAGGAGTCCATCACCGTCCGCGCGGACGTCTCGGACCCCGACGCCGTGCAGGGACTCGTCGAGGAGAGCGTCACGGCCTTCGGCCGTCTCGACCACGTCGTCAACAACGCGGGCATCGACCGCCACGTCGACACCGAGGACCTCTCGACGGCCGACTTCGAACGCGTGATGAGCGTCAACGTCACCGGCGCGTTCAACGTGACGAAGGCGGCGCTCCCCTACCTGCGGGACTCCGCGGACGCCCCGTCGGTGACGAACGTCGCGTCGTTGCTCGCCCACACGGGTGCGGCGTCGGAACCCCACTACGCGAGTTCGAAGGGCGGTCTCCTGAGCCTCACCCGGAGTCACGCCCGCGAGTTCGCACCCGACGTTCGCGTCAACGCCGTCGCGCCGGGCCACGTCGCCACCGAGGCGAGCGCCGACCAGTCGGCGGAGGCGACGGCGGCGTTGCGCGACCGCATTCCGATGCGTCGCCTCGGCCGCCCCGAGGAAGTCGCCGACGCGGTGGCGTACCTCCGGGACGCCGAGTTCGTCACGGGCGAGACGCTCAACGTCAACGGCGGCGAGGGGATGCGCTAGTCGGCGTCGGCGAGGGCGCGTTCGATGCGGTCGAAGCCCTCGGCGAGTCGGTCGAGACCGTTGGCGAAGCTCAGTCGGAGGCGGCCGGCGCCCGCCGCCCCGAAGCCGTCGCCGGGCGCGAGGACGACGCCGTACTCCGAGAGGAGTCGCTTCGCTTGCGCCAGACTCGACCCCGGGAGGTCGAGGTCCAACAGGGCGTAGAAGGCGCCCTCGGGTCGGGGGCAGGACGCGCCGTCGATACCGGCGACGCGGTCGACCACGTAGTCGCGGCGCGCCCGGAAGGCGTCGTACATCTCGTCGGCGGCGTCCTGCGGGCCGGTGAGGGCGGCGACGGCGGCGCGTTGGCTCACGCTCGACGCACACGAGGTGACGGACTCGCGCACTTTGATGGCCTCGTCGACGACCGTCGTCGTGCCCGCGAGCCACCCCACGCGCCACCCTGTCATGGCGTAGCGCTTCGAACAGGAGTTGACCGTGAGGACGTGGTCGGGGTGGCCGGTGCGGGCGGCGACGCCCGCGGGGTCGGCGTCGTAGGCGAGTCCGAGGTACACCTCGTCGGCGACGACGTAGGCGTCGTGGTCGGCGGCCGCCTCGACGACGGCGCGGACGGACTCGGCGTCGAACGTCCGCCCGGTCGGGTTGTTGGGCGAACAGAGGACCACCAGCGCCGTCTCGGGACCGACGGCTTCGACCACGCGGCCGGCGTCGAGGGCGAACCCCGACTCGGCGGGCATGGGCACGGGTCGGGGCACGCCGTCGGCCAGTCGGGCTTGCACCCAGTAGTTCGGGAAGGCGGGCGTGGGAAAGACCACCTCGTCGCCGGGGGCGACGGTACAGAGGGTAGCGAGGTGGAGGGCCTCCATCCCGCCGGAGGTGACGACGACTTCCTCGGGGGCGACGCGGACGCCGTAGTCGGCCATGTGGTCGCTCACGGCCGCGCGGAGGTCGGGGATGCCGGCGTTGGCGGTGTAGCCGGTGTGGCCCTCGCGGGCGGCGCGACAGGCCGCCTCGACGACGTGTTCGGGCGTCTCGAAGTCAGGTTCGCCGACTTCGAGGCGCACGAGGTCACCACCCTGCCGTTCGGCGAGGTCGAACATCGTCCGGATGCTGGAGCGCTCGACGCCGCGAACCCGGTCGGTCGGACGGTGTGTCACGGTCGGCCCTCGCCCGCCGCGAGCAAAAGCGTTCGGTCGTCCGTCCCCGCGTTTTTTGGGTCAGGCGTCCGTCAGGACCGTGCGGGGTGAGACCATGCCTCTCGTCCCACACGTACCGGCGGACGAACCGGCACGCGACCGCGACGCACCGGACATCGACGACATCGTCGAGCGAATTCTGACCGGTGACGAGTCGCCTCGTCGGTAGGCGGCGACCCGTCGCCGGCACTCTCCCGACGTCCGAGCCGTGACTCTACCGACGAAAGTTATTTGGATTTGCAACTCAAAACCGAGTTGTGATGAAGGACGTACTGTACGAGGACGACGACCAACTGCTGTACGAGGAGGACGGCGACTACTACTACGAGAGCAAACAGACCCACCGAATCGAGTCGCTCTCGACGGAGTCGATGAAGATGCACATGCGGTATTTCTCCGCGTAAGTCCCGTTCACTCCACCTGCCAGCCGACGAACTCGTCGCCCGCTTCGACGTCGACGCCGAGTGCGTCGATGATGCGTCCCAGTCCCATGTAGCCGGCGGCGGTGGCGGCGGCGCCGACGATGGCGTCGTCGTCGAACGCCTCGGCCATCGTCTCGTGGAGGTCGTCGGTCACGGCGCCGCCGACGACCGCACGGGCGTACTCCATCAGCACGACTTCCGTCGTCGGGAAGGGGTCGGGGTGGTCTTCGGCGATGGCGGTCATCTCGGCGTTCGAGAGACCCGCCTCGCGTGCGATGCCGACGTGTTGGTGCCACTCGTACGCGACGCCCGTCTCGGCGGCGGCGGCGAGGATGACGAGTTCTCGCTGGCGGTCGGTGAGTCCGGAGTCGTTCCAGAGCGACCCGAGGAACGCCCGGAGACCTTCGAGTACCGGCGGATTGTTGGCTATCGAGGAGTAGACGTTGACCGTCTTGCCCGGCTGGAGCGAGGAGACCACGAGGTCGCTGTACGGTTCGTCGAGTTCGTCCGGCCGGCGGTAGGGTACGCGTGCCATGCCTCCGGTAGACCGGGGGGTATCAAAGCCGTTGTCGTCTCGTTGCAATCTTCCTTACACTTATGAATCTGGACAACGATTTGCCACGTGTCCGATGACTGCTCCGTCGCTCGCCACCGTCTCGGTACCGGCTGACGGAGTCGAATCGTCACCGAATCGCCGCCTCTCATTCGTTCTCCCGGGGTGACATCTTCGATGAATGAGACGCCTCCCACGTGGACGATAGGTCTCTCTATCGCTCACGACCGCAACCGGGAGTTGCTGGCGTCCCGCCTCTCCGAGGAGTACGAGGTGGTCACGGCGACGCCCGACGCCGACCCGGACGACACCGACGTTTCCGACGCCCCGTCGGTCGACCTCTGGATGGTCGACGGCCGTTCGCTCGCTCCCCACCGCGACGCACTCGCGGACCTGAAAGCCGACGCCCGACCCGTCTTTCTGCCCGTCCTGTTGCTGGCGTCGGACGACGTTCTCGACCGACTGCCGCCGACCGACGAGTCGGTCGTCGACGAGTTTCACACCACGCCGGTTCGACCGACTGCGTTGCGCCGGCGCGTCGACAACCTCCTCCAGCGTCGTCGTCTGTCGCTCGACCTCGACGAGCGACGGGAGCGGAACCGCGAGCGCTTCCGGACGCTCTTCGAGGCCGCGCCCGACCCGGTCGTCGTCACCGACGCCGACGGGACGCTCACCGAACTCAACCCGGCCTGTCTGCGCCAGTTCGACGTCGACCGGACGGCGACCGGCGACTCCGTCGAGACTCTCGTCGACGACTCACCTCCGGGCCTTCCGGGACTGTTCACGCGCGCCGACGCCACGACGTGGAGCGACACCGTCTCGTGGAACCTCGACGACGGCAGACCGCTCGTCACCGACATCCACTTCGGGGTGTTGGGTTCGGACCCGACGAACGACCGCGTGGGCATCCTCCGGGACGTCACCGAAAAACACCGGCGCTCCGAACGCCTCCAGCGACAGAACGACCGCTTGCAGTCCTTTGCCTCGACGGTCAGCCACGACCTGCGCAACCCGCTGAACGTCGCGCAGGGACATCTCGGCCGCCTCGACGGCGACGAGTCGCTGGACGAGGTGGTCGCCGCCCTCGACCGGATGGAGGAACTCGTCGAGGAGGTGTTGACGCTCGCGCGCCACGGGGAACTCGTCCTCGACGCCCAACCGCTCTCGCTCGACGCCGTCGCTTCGGACGCGTGGAGTCACGTCGCCACGGGCGAGGCCACACTGGAGATGGCGAGCGACTGCACCGTTCGGGCCGACCGCGAACGACTCGTCGCCCTGTTCGAGAACCTCTTTCGGAACGCCGTCGAACACGGTTCGACGGGCAGTCAGACGCGGTCTGACGACGCCGTGGAACGCAAGCCAGCGTCCGACTCTCCCCGAGACGCGCCGACGGTCCGCGTCGGCACCCTCGACGACGGCTTCTACGTCGCCGACGACGGGCCGGGCATCCCGCCGAGCGACCGCGAACGGGTGTTCGAATCGGGCTACACCGACCACGACGACGGCACCGGCTTCGGACTCGCAATCGTCAGTCAGGTCGTCGACGCACACGACTGGTACGTGTCGATTACCGGGAGCGACGACGGAGGCGCCCGGTTCGAGGTGCGCGACGTCGAGTTCGCCGACGCGGACGACACGACGAGCGCCGCGGCCCCGTGACTCTCCGGTCGAACAGCGTAGGGGGGGTGGAGAGCGTGTACACGCCTCCACCCCCCACGACACGCCCATCGACGTTAGTTAATTCCGTATTAAGCGCCGCTCAGAGCAACGCGCCACCGACGAGGAGGAGGCACACGGCGGCGACGGCCGCCGCAGTGAACGGGCGTGCGGCCGCCTCTGCGGGCGACCGGACCTTCCGTTCGTCCAGTCCGTCGAGGAGGCGACCCGTTCCCATCTCGACCAGTCCGCTCAGAACCACCCAGAGGACGACCATGCTCACGACCAGATACCCCTGCGTCGACCCGAGGAGCGAGTCGGCGGTGTAGCGCGCGCCCGCGAGGTACCCGCCGGTGAGAAAGAGCACCAGCGACGCCGTGCGGGACCACGTTCGGAACCGGCCGACCATCGACCGAAGCGGCGTCGCGTTGACGTCTCCCGCCCGTGCGGTGGGGAGGACGCCCCACGCGACGAAGACGACGCTTCCGGCCCACAGTCCGGCGAACAGCAGGTGTATCGCGTTGACCGCCGTATCGACCATCGCCATGGCTCGGCTCTGGACCCCCGTCGACTTCAAGCCGCGGGATTCGACGCCCGCCGGCGGGCCGTCGCTCGACCGAACCGAAACCGATTAAACGGACGACCACGCACCTCGAATCGAGCCGAGGTAGCCTAGCCCGGCCAAGGCGGTTGATTCGAGATCAACTGTCCGTCAGGACTCGTGAGTTCGAATCTCACCCTCGGCGCTTTTCCGTCTCAGAGGTCGTAATACCGCACGAGAGCGAGGAGTACGCCGAATCCCCAGCCGACGCCAACCAACGCGAGTGCAAACGCGCGGTAGTCCGCCGGGAGGACGGCGGCGCCCGCCGCCGCGAGCGTCCCGAGGGCGAACAGGAAGCCGACGAGCCTGTAGCGGTCGTCGTACCGGTCGACCCACGGCACGAGACTCACCACGAGGAGGAGCGTCGCGTACGCGACGGGGACGGTCAGCACGGACGCGAACGCCTCGCGGGTGGACGTCGCGTCGGCGAGGCGCCCGATATTCGCCCCGAGAGGGAGCGTCGTCGCCTGCACGACGAGACCGCCGACCATCCACCGGTACTGGGACGCAGGCGGTCGACGCTCCCGAGCGAGGGTGTGGCGAACCGCGACGACGGCGAGACCGACGACGAGGGGCCACCCGACGGCGTAGAGGCGTCTGACGAATACGCTCCCGAAAGCGCCGTACACCGCCGTCAGGAGCCATCCGGCGACTGGCACCCCGACGAACCCGGAGACGCGGGGAAGCGGGTCGCCGTCGGGCGCGAAGTCCCGTCCCTCCCACGCGTCCAGAAAGTACGGCAGACGGTGGAGTTCCCGAATCCACACCCAGAGTCCGAGCAACCCCGCAGACGTCAGCACGGTCGGGACGCCTACCCCGTTCCAGACGGGGAGCCACGCCGCGACGGGGAGGGTGCCGACCGTCGCTCCGAGAGGGACGGCCACCCGGGAGGCGGCCCAGACGGCGAGAAAGAGGTAGGCACCGGCGTGCAGGAGGCCGAGAACGGCGAACGCGGTGGCGAACAACCCCTCCAGACTCCGGGTCGCGTTCTCCATCTTATCGAGGAGGAACCGTTCGATGTCGAATTCGAGGTCCATGACGCGGTCGCGGTCCGGGCCGACGGTGACGCGGGGCACCACGCGCGCCGAGAGCGCCCATCCGAGAAACGCCACGTCCGGCACCGGGAACGCGTAGGTGAGGACCTCGACGACGACGCCCCCGAGCGCAACCGGGGTACCGAGAATCAGCGCGACCGAGAGGTAGTGGGTCGCCCGACTGACGCGTCCTCGCCACCCCTCGTAGGCGAGGTCCGACTCGACTTCCGCCGCCACGTCGTCGTGTGGCGAGACGAGTTCGAGGACGCTCACCGCGCGGCCCTCCGGGTCCGTCAGGTCCCAGTCGTGGACTCGAACGAGATAGCCGAGCAACAGGGCGCCCGCAGACAGCGCCGTCGGAAGTGCGAACGCGACCAGCGCCCACGACTGCCCCCGGAATCGGTGGACCCCGACGCCGAAGCCGACGGCACCCGCCGCGAAACACGCGCGGAACCCGGGTCGGTCGCGGGGGAACGCCTCGCCGAAGTGGTCGTAGGCGCGCGGGCCGAACGTATAGAGCGCGACGGCGAACATCACCCACGTCGTGACGAACCCGACGGCCGGACTCCCGAGGACGCCGCCCGTAAGCGAGACGAGGGGGGCGAGGACGTCCGTCGGCACTCGAACCGCGAGGTCGGTGAGCGCCGTGGCGCCGAGAAGGACTCTGGTCGACCGGAGCCACCCCCGCGCCCGAGCCATCCCCATACCGTCACGTCTCGGTCGCGGGGAGAAAGAGCGATTCGCCGCTCGTAGGCGCTCAGACGTCGAACGTCCAGTCGGTGTCGACGCCCGGCGAGTCGGTGAGCGTCCGGTAGACGACGCAGTAGCGCTCGGTCGCGTCGCGGATGGCGGCGGCGGTGTCGGCGTCGAAGTCGCCCGAGAGCGTCACGTCGAGGCGGATGTCCTGGAAGCCGACGGGCACGTCGGCGACGCCCATCGTCCCCCGGAGGTCGATGTCGCCCTCGACGGAGACGGCGACGTCGGCGTCGACGCCGAAGTTCTCGACGACGGCCTGTGCGGTCAACTGCGAACACGCCGCCAGCGCACCGAGCAAGAGGTCGCCCGAACAGGCGGCCGTCCCCGACCCGCCGGCGCCCTCGTGGAGTTCCGCCTGGTAGATGGCCTGCCCCACCTCGACGCTACACGCCCGCGCGTCGGCCTCCTCTTCGCCCGTCGCCGTCAGCGTCACCTTCGCCGCCTCCGGGTCCTGTTCGTACTCCTCTTTCAGTGGTGCTTGTGCGTCGCGGAGTTCGTTGTCCGACATACGATATCGTGAGACGTGGCGCGGAGAAAAGCGTTCGGTCGGTCAGGCCTCGTGAATTTTCTTGCCCCGGTGGAGGCGGGCGGCGATGCGGAAGGTCTGTTCGCCCGCGCGCCGGGTCGGGGTGTGGGCCGCGAGATAGCGCGCGGTGGCGACGAGGTGGAGGCGCGCACGCGCCGGTTCGTCGGCGGCGAGGGCGTCGTACTGGGCGAACGCCGCCTCGACGTTCTGCCGGGGGTGGAAGCCGGCGTCCTCGCGGAGCAACGCGCCGGCGAGCGCCCGTTTCAACGCGGCGGGGTCGCCGCCGGCGGCGAGGTACGCGGCGGTCAGGCGCCCGGCGCGGTCGACCTCCGCGTCGGATTCCACCTCGAACGTCTCCGCGAGGCCGTCGAGGAGGGCCGCCGGGTCGCCGTCGCCGTCGGGTTCGGGAAGCGGCGC
>JBDGTR010000056.1:0-14126 GCA_042216635.1 Haloplanus sp.
AGATGACGCGGTTCTGCAGGTAGTCGAGGTGTTTCGCGTTGTAGACCAGCTTCACTTCGTCAGCCGTGGGGCTGCCGATGCAGGTCAGCCGCACGTTCTTCTCCTCGACCTCCTCGTCGGAGAGGATCTGCTGCATGTCCATGTCGAGGTCGCCCTCTTTGATGATGGCGGCGCAGTTCGCACACGCGCCGGCGCGACACGAGAAGGGCCAGTCGTAGCCCTGTGCCTCGGCCGCTTCGAGGACGTACTCGCCTTCGTTCACGTCGAGTGTGCCGTAGTCCTCGGCGTCGAGACCGGCGTCGGCGGCCTTCTCGAAGAGGTCGTCGTCGTCCATGCCCCAGCCGTGATCGTCCAGTACTTCGTAATTGAGGTATTCTACCGTAGGCATCACGCGAGGCTTCTTGGGCCACCCCATTAGACTTTGCTGTTCCCTGCGAATTCACCGAGCGGTTACGCCCGTAGCAGGAACTATCTAGCGCCCGATACGCCGTGAACGCCGACGTCGGCACGACGGACGTACGAGACGGGCGTCGTCGCCGGGGCGTCCGTTCCGTCCGCCCCGACGCGCGGTCGTACACGTACCGGGATTCGTCTAGCGGACTAGACGCTACTCACCTAGATTCGAGGCGGAAGCCCACGACTTCGGTCGTGGGTAACTTACAACGGAATCGTCACGAACAGCAGATACGAGGCGAGCGCGGAAATCGACGGGGTCAACAGCCAGAAGAAGACCACCCGCCCGGTCGTGCCGGGATTGAACAGGTCACGGGCCGCGAGGTTCTCCTCGACTTCGCCGACCGGCGGCACCGACTCGCCGACCTCCGGTTCCGAAGCGAGGGCGTTGATCGACATCTCGGGCGTCTCGCCCCGGACGGCGTCGCCGAGGGTGACGCTCCGGGTCGCCCGTCCCCACCCGAGACCGACGATGCACATCGTCGCGCTCACGGCGAGGCTGGCAGGAATGCCGATGTACGAGAGGAACGTGATGAGACTCGCGCTGACCACCTCGACGATGAGCGCCGCCAACAGGGGGAGGTCGGTGAGGTCGTTGCCGACGGTGTCGAGGGTCCGACGGGCGATGGTGAACGCGCCGAGACCGATGGCCGCCGAGGCGAGGAGGACGCCCTGTCCGGGTTCGAGGGCGCCGTTGCCCACCAGCGGTGCGACGGCGTTCGCGGCGTTGGAGGCCCCCGCCGAGAACGCCATGTAACACGCGATGCCGCCGACGAGGATGATGCTCACCACCTCGCGGCCGGTCGTCCCCGGGCCGAGGCGCGGGACGGGCACCGCCCCGGCGCGGTCGAGCGTCACGAGTGGCCCGTCGCTCCGTTCGATGACCACCCGCGCCGCGAGGTGGGGGTAGAGATAGCGCCCGACGACCGCACACACCCAGAAGGCGACCACCGGCGCGACGATCCACCACGAGACGATTTCGAGCATCACCGCCGCGTTCAGGGTGCCCGTGGCGACGCCGAGACCGGCGATGGCGCCGACGGCCGTCATCGAGGTGGAGGCCGGCACGCCGAAGGTGTTCGAGATGAGGAGCGCGAAGCCGACGAAAAAGAGGACGGCCACGCTGGCCGCGAGGGTGAACTGCGACTGCGGGACGATTTCGCCGCCCATCGTCTCGATGACGTTGCGTCCGACCGTCCACCCGCCGAGGAGGGCGAACCCCGACATGAGGGCGGCGGCGGCGAACTTGCCGACGACGCCGCTCCCGACCGCCGGCCCGAACGCCACGCCGGTCGAGGAACCGCCGATGTTGAACCCGACGAACGCCGCGACCGCCAACCCGACGAGCAACAGGAGTTCGACCACGTCTGCAGATGTTCGTCCGGGGGTTAGATGGTGTCGGTTCGGCCTCATACGGATTGGTGTACCTGTGTCCCGGTGGGTCGCCGGGTGGTCTTGGCGACCCACCGGTACTGACGTACGATACACCGTATCAGCGATTCAGCGTGTGGATGGCCTGTCCGCGGGCGTTCTCGGCGGCCTCCTTCGTCGCCTCCGCCAGCGTCGGGTGGGTGTGGACCGTCCCCGCGACGTCTTCGAGCGTCGCGCCCATCTCGATGGCAAGCGCGGGTTCGGCGACGAGTTCCGATGCCTCCGGCCCGACGATTTGCGCCCCGAGGACGAACCCGTCCTCGCTGGCGACCAGACGCACGAAGCCGTCGGCGTGGTTGGTCGTCAGCGCCCGACCGCTGGCGTTGAACGGCATCTGTCCCACCACCGGGTCGAAGCCCTCCGCTTCGGCCTCGGCTTCGGTCAGGCCCACCGTTGCGACTTCGGGGTCCGTGAACACCGCCGCCGGGATGGCTTGCTGGTCGAGGGCGGCGGCGTCGCCCGCGATGACCTCTGCCGCGACGATGCCCTCGTGGGAGGCCTTGTGTGCGAGCATCGGTTCGCCCGCCACGTCGCCGACGGCGAAGATGCCCTCCACCTCGGTCCGGCACTGCTCGTCGGTGGCGAGGAAGCCGTCCTCGTCGGGTTCGAGTCCCGCGTTCTCGACGTCCACCGTGTCCGTCACGGGAACCCGTCCCACCGCGACGAGCACCCGGTCGGCGCCGTAGGTGGATTCCTCCCCGTCTTCGGTTTCGGTGGTGACGACGATGCCGCCGTCGGCGGCGTCGCGCCACTCGCTCGCCCCCTCGCCGAAGTGGAAGTCGACGCCCAACTCCTCGGCGCGTTTGCGCACCACGCGCGCCACGTCGTCCTCGTAGCCCGGGAGGACGTCGTCGAGCATCTCCACGACGGTCACGTCCGCGCCGAGTTTGGCGAACGCCGTCGACAGTTCCATCCCGATGTAGCCCGCGCCGACGACCACGAGGCGGTCGGGCACCGACTCCGCCGCGAGGAGGTCGGCCGAACTCGAGACGGGGTCGTCCCCGAAGTCGAACCCCGGCAGTTGGACGGGTCGACTCCCCGTCGAGAGGATGCAGTGTTCGAACGCAATCGTCTCGGAGCCTTGCCCCTCGCCCGCGTGTTCGACTCTGACCGTCTCGTCGTCGACGAACCGGGCCGTCCCCTCGACGAGGTTGACGCCGTTTGCCTTACAGAGTTTCTCGACGCCGCCGGTGAGGCGGTCGACCACGCCGTCTTTCCACTCGCGCATCGCCGCGAGGTCGATTGCCGGGTCGGCGTGGATGCCCATCGCCTCGGCGGTGGCCGCCTCGTGGGCCACGTCGGCGGCCGTGATGTACGCCTTCGAGGGGATACACCCCCGGTTGAGACAGACGCCGCCGTAGGCGTCGCGTTCGACCAGCGTGACGTCGAGGTCGCGCTGTGCGGCGCGGATGGCGGCGACGTAGCCGCCCGGTCCCGCGCCGATGACCAGTACCTCGGTCCCCGTCGTGACGTCTCCGACGACCATGGTACGTCATCTCGCGTCGCCACCATAAACACTGGCGCGTACGTCGACTGCCGTCGCCCCCACCGGCGTCGGCGACTACTCGTAGATGGGGAACTCCGCACAGAGGCGGTCGACTTCCGCGCGCACCTCGCCCGCGACGTCGGCGTCGTCGGGGTTGTTCAGCCGGCGGGTCATCAGTTCGCCCACCGTCTCGATGGCCGCCTCGTCGAAGCCGCGAGTGGTGAGCGCGGGCGTCCCGACGCGGATGCCGCTGGTGACGAACGGCGACCGGGTCTCGCCGGGGACGGTGTTCTTGTTGACGGTGACGCCCACCGCCTCCAGTGCCTCCTCGGCGTCCTTGCCGGTGAGGTCCGGGTGGGACTCCCGCAGGTCGACGAGGAAGAGGTGTTTGTCGGTGCCGCCGGAGACGAGCGAGAAGCCCTCGTCCTGGAACACCGCCGCGAGCGTCTTGGCGTTCTCGACGACCTGTTCGGCGTAGTCGGTGAACTCGGGTTCGAGCGCCTCGCCGAAGCCCACGGCCTTGCCCGCGATGTTGTGCATCAGCGGACCGCCCTGCCCGCCGGGGAAGATGGCCTTGTCGATGGCGTCGGCGTACGCTTCGCTCGTCAGAATCATCCCGCCGCGACCGGCGCGGATGGTCTTGTGGGTGCTCCCGGTGACGAAGTCGGCGGTGCCGACCGGGTTGACGTGGACGCCCGCCGCGACCAGCCCCGTGACGTGGGCGATGTCGGCGACGTGGTAGGCGTCGACCGACTCCGCGATGGCCGAGAGGCGCTCGAAGTCGAACTCCCGGGGGTACGCCGACGACCCGCTGACGACGATGTCGGGGTCGAACTCCTCGGCGTGGGCGGCCACCTCGTCGTAGTCGATGTAGCCCGTCTCGGGGTCGACGCCGTACTGTTCGACCTCGTAGAACTGCCCGGAGAAGTTGACGTGGTGGCCGTGGCTGAGGTGGCCCCCGTGGTTCAAATCCAGCGAGAGAATCTTGTCGCCGGGGTCGAGCATGGCGAAGTAGACGCCCATGTTGGCCTGCGTCCCGCTGTGGGGCTGGACGTTGACGTGTTCGGCGCCGTAGAGTTCCTTCGCGCGGTCGATGGCGAGTTGTTCGACCGTGTCCATGTGCTCACAGCCGCCGTAGTAGCGCTCGCCGGGGTAGCCCTCGGCGTACTTGTTCGTCATGACGCTCCCCTGGGCTTCGAGGACCGCCTTCGAGACGTGGTTCTCGGAGGCTATCATCTCGAGGTTGCCTTCCTGTCGCGCCTTCTCGCCGGCGATGGCGTCGGCGACGGCGGGGTCGGTCTCCTGTAGGTCCGGTAGGTCTCCGGGCGTCATACGTCCACCTTGCCGAATGGGGCACATAAGTCTACAGAATGACGCCAGTTTCTCAACCGACTCTCGCCGACGTTCGGAGATTCCCGGCGCCGACCCGAGCGACTCCAGTCCGCGCTGGCGTGTCGAACTTCGGACTGGCGACGAGACGCCCGCTCACTCCTCGTCTTCGAGTGCGTGCCACGACAGCCGGGGGGTTCGCGCCGCCGAGGCCTGGTCGATGCGCCGGGCGGTCGTCCGCGTGGGCGCCGCCGACAGCGACTCCTCGTCGGCGTCGGCGACGGCCTCGAACGCCGCCGCGAGGTCGTCTAAGCGCGCCTTGCTCTCCGTCTCCGTCGGCTCCGTCATCAGCGCCTCGTCGACGATTTCCGGCCACTTCGTCGTCGGCGGGTGGACGCCGTGGTCGAGCATCGCCTTCGCCACGTCGGCGGCGTCGGCCGTCGCGCTGGCGACGAACTCGTGGTGGAACGGGCCGTAGGGCACGTCGTACGACGGTATCTGCGAGGCGAGGTAGTTGGCGTTCAACACCGCCGTCTCGGTGACCGACTCCAGCCCCGCGTCGCCGTGCCGCAGGATGTAGGCGTAGGCCTTCACCAACACCAGCCAGTTGCCGAGGAACTCGTGGACGCGTCCGATGCTGTGTTCGGGGGTGGTGGTCTCGTAGTCGCCCGCGTCGGTCCGGCGGACCTGCGGCGTCGGCAGGAACGCCGCGAGGTCCGCGCCCACGCCGATGGGTCCCTGTCCCGGCCCGCCGCCGCCGTGGGGCGTGGCGAACGTCTTGTGCAGGTTGAAGTGCATCACGTCGAAGCCCATGTCGCCCGGTCGGGCCTTCCCCAGCAGTGAGTTGAGGTTCGCGCCGTCGTAGTAGAGCAAGCCGCCGGCGTCGTGGACGATGTCGGCTATCTCCTCGATGTCGCGTTCGAACACCCCGAGCGTGTTGGGGTTGGTGAGCATCAACAGCGCCGTGTCGTCGCTCACGGCGGCCTCCAGTGCCTCGACTTCGACGCGGCCGTTCTCGTTCGAGGGGAGTTCGACCACGTCGTAGCCCGCCATGGCCGCGCTGGCGAAGTTGGTGCCGTGGGCGGTGGTGGGGACGATTACCTCGTTTCGGTCGTGGTCGTTGGCCTCGTGGTACGCGCGGACGACCCGCAGACCGGTGAACTCGCCGGCGGCGCCGGCGGGCGGTTGGAGCGTCACCGCGTCCATCCCGCCGATGCGCGCGAGGGCGTCCTGTAGTTCGTAACAGAGCGCCAGGACGCCCTGTTTGTCGGCGTCGGCCCGGAGCGGGTGGACCCGGTTGCCGGGGTGGGCCGCCACGTCCTCCGTGAACTTGGGGTTGTACTTCATCGTACACGACCCCAGCGGGACCGGCCCGGAGTCGATGCCGTAGTTCATCTGCGAGAGCCGGGTGTAGTGGCGCGCCACCTCCGGTTCCGACGGCGACGGCAAGTCGAGTTCCTCGCGCGTCAGGTCGTCCGGGAGCGACGACTCGACGTCGACGCACTGGGTCCGTTTCTCGCTCAACAGCGGTTCGTACCGCTCGCCGTCGCGCCAGCGCGCCTGTTCGTAGGTGGTCCCGTCACTGCCGTCGCCCGCGTCGCTCCCCGCCTGCGGTTCGGCGTCCTGACTCATGAGTCGCCTCCGTAGCCCGCCAGCGCGTCGACCAGTGCGTCGACGGACTCGCGGTTGGTCTCGGTCACGCAGACGGCGAGGTAGTCGTCGTCGCCGTCGGCGACGGTTCGGAGCGCCAGCCCCGCGTGCCGGCAGTGGTCGACCACGTCGGCGGGGTCGGCCGTCTCGACCAGCGCCTCGCGGAAGTGGTGGCCGTCGTGGACGGGCGCCGAAAAGCCGTCCAGTTCGTCGATGCGCTCACAGCACTCCCGGATGCCCGTCACGCACTCCTCGGCCAGGTCGAGCAAGCCCTCGGGACCGAGCCACGCGGCGTGGATGGCCGCCCGGAGCGCCACCCACGCCTGATTCGTACAGATGTTCGAGGTGGCGCGCTCCCGGCGGATGTGCTGTTCGCGCGTCTGGAGCGTCAGCGTGTACGCGCGGTTGCCGGCGGCGTCCTCGCCCGCGCCGACCAGCCGACCCGGCATCTGCCGGAGGAAGTCCTCGCGGCAGGCGAACAGCCCCAGTCCCATGCCGTAGGTGGTCGGCATCCCGAGGACGCTCGCGTCGCCGACGACCACGTCGGCGCCGGCGGCCGCCGGCGGTTCCAGCACCGACAGCGCGACGGCGTCGGAGCCGACACAGAACAGCGCGTCCGCGTCGTGGGCGATGTCGCCCACTGCGTCGAGGTTCTGCTCCAGCACCCCGTAGGCGTTCGGCGTCGCCGCGTACACCATCACCGTGTCGTCGTCGACGCGGTCGGCGAGGGCGTCCACGTCGACGCGTCCGCCCGCCGTCGGGTAGGTGTCGACGCCGATGCCCGGTCCCTCGGTGTAGTTTTCGAGGACCGACCGCACCCGGTCGGGCAGGCAGTCGGGCACCAACACCGTCTCGCCGCTTGTCGAACGCACCCGGTGAGAGAGCAGTGCGGCCTCGCCGAGCGCCGTCGAGCGGTCGTACATCGAGCAGTTGGCCACGTCCAGCCCCGTCAACTCCACGACCAGCGACTGGAACTCGAACAGCGCCTGCAGGAACCCCTGTGTCACCTCCGGTTGGTACTGGGTGTAACTCGTGAGGAACTCCGACCGCGAGGAGAGGTGGTCGACCACCGAGGGGACGTAGTGGTCGTAGTGGCCGCCGCCGAGGAACTCGGTCAGGTCGGCCGACCCGTCCAGCGTCTCGCGCAGGACGGCTCGCGTCTCGCGCTCCGAGTGTGCCTCGATTCCGTAGTCGCCGTCGAACCGGACGGCCTCGGGGATGTCGAAGAGGTCGTCGGGGTCCGATACGCCGACCGCTTCGAGCATCGCCGAGCGGTCCGCCGGCGGATGGGTCGCGTACGGCATTGGTTCCAACTCTGGACGCTCGACGTATATAGGCGACGTTGGCGCTTCGCCGTCGCCCGTCGTCAGTTCACCCGTTCGACTTCGTACTCCTCGCCTTCGAGCGCCCCGATGACGTTCTTGGCGTGGCTCTCGCCGCTGGTGACCACCTGAAAGACGAGGTAGGCGTCGCCGACGTGGAGGTCGTCGACCGCGCGGTCGTGGCGCACCGTGCGGATGTTGGCGCCCTGTTCGCCGATGATGCCCGCGATGTGCCCCATCTCGCCGGGCTGGTCGCGGATGTGGACGCGCAGACGGAGGAGCTGACACCGGTCGGTGAGCGCGTGGGTCAACACCGTCTGGAGCATCGACATGTCGATGTTGCCGCCACAGAGCAGGGGCACGACCGTCTCGCCCTCGACGTCCACCTCGTCGCTCAGGAGGGCCGCCACCGACGCGCCGCCCGCCCCCTCGACCAACTGCTTCGCGCGTTCGAGGACGACGAGGATGGCCCGCGAGATGTCGTCGTCGTCGACGGTCACCACCTCGTCGACGTGGTCGTCGATGAGGTCGAGCGTGAGTTCCGAGATGCTCCCCGTGGCGATGCCGTCGGCGATGGTCTTCGGCGAGGACTCGTCGACCGGGATGCCCTTATCCAGACTCTCGGGCACCGTCGACGCCATCGACGCCTGTACGCCCACGACGCGAATCGAGTCGTCGAGCGCCTTCAGCGCCGTGCTGATGCCGCCGATGAGACCCCCGCCGCCGATGGGGACGATGACCGTATCCACGTCCGGCACCTGCTCGTGAATCTCCAGTCCGAGCGTCCCCTGTCCGGCCACGATCTCCGGGTCGTCGTAGGCGTGGACGAACAGATTGCCCGGCGATTCGGCCTTGGCCTGTGCGTACTCCATCGCCTCGTTGAAGTTCGCCCCGTGGAGTTCCACCTCCGCGCCGTAGCTCTCCGTGGCGTCGACTTTCGCCTGCGGGGCGTTCTGGGGCATCACGATGGTCGAATCCAGCCCTACCGTCGTCGCCGCCAGCGCCACGCCCTGTGCGTGGTTGCCCGCACTCGCCGCGACGACGTGTTTCTCGCTTCCCCCCTCGGCTTCCTGTTTCAGCTTGTTGTACGCGCCGCGGGTCTTGAACGACCCCGTGCGCTGGAGGTGTTCCATCTTCAGGCGGACGTCGCCGCCGGACATCCCGCTCAGCGAGCGGTTCGTCTCGATGGGCGTCTGTCTGACGATGTCCGGGTCGTCGAACCGTTCGCGCGCGGCCTCGATGTCCGCGAGCGTGACTGTCTCGCTCATACACACACGTGTCGTCCGACGCGGAATAAATCGCCCTGTCTCCCCAAATTTCAGCGCCGACCCGCGCGGCCACCGCACCCGCCGCCCGCGACTCCTCACCCCACCAGCAGGCGCGCCGGATGGGCGAGATACTCCGTGACGCGGTTAGTGAAGCGCGCGGCCACCGCGCCGTCGACGACCCGGTGGTCGACCGACAGCGACAGCGGGAGGGTGTGCCGGGCGACCACCTCGCCGTCGACCACGCGCGGGCGCTCTTTGAGTTCGCCCACCGCGAGGATTGCCACCTCGGGGTAGTTGATGATGGGCGTGGCGTACTCGCCGCCGATGGCGCCGACGTTGGTCACGGTGAAGGTGCCGCCCTGCATCTCCGACCGCGAGATGCTCCGCTCGCGGGCGCGTTCGACGCGTTCGTTCGTCGTCGCCGCGAGGTCCAACAGGTCCCGGTCGTCGACGCCGTCGACGACGGGCACCAGCAACCCCGCGTCGGTCGCCGTCGCCACGCCCACGTTGTACTCGTCGTGGAGGACGATTTCCTCGGCCTCCTCGTCCAGCGACGCGTTGACCACCGGGAACTCGGCGAGCGCTTCGACCACCGCCTTCATCACGAACGGCAGGTAGGTGAGGTGGACGCCCTCGGCCGCCGCGTACTCGCGGAGGTCCTCGCGCATCGACACCAGCGCCGTCGCGTCCACGTCGTCGTGGTGGGTGACGTGGGGGGCGGTGTACTTCGAGCGCTCCATCTGCTGGCCGATGGTTCGCCGGATACCACGGTAGGGTATCCGGTCGCCCGGTCCCGGTTCCGCCCTCGTCGGTTTCTCGCCCTCGGCTTTCGTCGCACCTTCCGCGTTCGCCGCACCCTCGTCGCCTTCCGCGTTCGCCGCACCCTCGTCGCCTTCCGCGTTCGCCGCACTCTCGTCGCCTTCTGCCTCCGCCGTCGCGTCGGCTTCGGCCGCCTCGCTCGCCGCCGCGCCCGCGTCCTGCCGGCGGCGCTCGGCGAACTCGTGGACCATCGCCGGCGTGACGAACGGGACGCCGTCACGCGATTCGTCGGTCGGTACGGCGTCGAGGTCGACGCCGAGTTCCCGCGCGAGTTCGCGCGTCGCCGGCGCCGCGAGGGTCTTCTCCCGGCGTTCGGTCGTCTCCGAGACGGCCGTCGCCGCTTCCGTCGCCGCCTCCACCGCCGCCGACGACTCCCGGCGCACGCCCGTCTCCGCGTCCTCGCCCTCGTCGACCCGCCGCACCGCCGGTTCCCCCGCCTCGACGTCGACCGACCGGGGCGACGGCGCCTCGCTCTCGCCGTCCTCTCTCTCCGCACCGTCGCCGTCCTCCGTCTCTGCGCTCTCGTCTTCGGTCGCCTCGCTCTCTCGTTCGGCGGCCGCCCGCACGTCAGCCTCGGTGACCCGTCCGCCGACGCCGGACCCCTCGACGCGTCCGAGGGCGACGCCGAGTTCGCGCGCCAACCGCCGCGTACTCGGGGCGGCGAAGACCCGCCCGCCCGTCGTCGCCGAGTCGCGCTCTGCCGTTTCGTCTGCCGTCTCTGCCGTTTCGTCCGCCGTCGTCGCCTCTCTCTCGCCTTCCGCCGCCTCCGCTCCCTCGGCGCCGCTCGTCTCTGCCTCGGCGTCTGCCGCCGCCGTCGTCGCTTCGGCCGCGTCGCCATCTGCCGAATCCACCTCGAAGGTGACGATGACCTCGCCGACGGGCACCATCTCGCCTTCCTCGGCGCGGAGTTCCTTCACGACGCCGTCGTAGCGGGACGGAATCTCCACTAGCGCCTTGTCCGTCTCGACTTCGGCGATGGGCTGGTCCTCCTCGACCCGGTCGCCGGGCGCGACCAGCCACCGCACGAGTTCGCCCTCGGCGACGCCCTCGCCCACGTCCGGGAGGCGGAACGACTCGACCGTCATGGGAACTCCACCACCTCGCGGATGCCGTCCTCGACGCGCGTCGGCGACGGCAGGTAGTAATCCTCCAACGCGTACAGCGGCATCGGCGTATCGAAGCCCGCGACGCGTTTCACCGGCGCCTCCTGATGGAGGAGGGACTCCTCCTGGAGGATGGCGGTTATCTCGCCGCCGAGTCCGCCCGTTTTGGGCGCCTCGTGGACGACGACCGCCCGCCCCGTCTTCTCGAAGGAGTCGACGATGGCCTCGCGGTCCAGCGGCGAGACCGTCCGCAGGTCGAGTACCTCACAGTCGACGCCCTCGGTGGCGAGGTTCTCGGCGGCCTCTAGCGTGGGCCGGGTCATCGCGCCCCACGTGTAGACCGACACGTCCGACCCCTCGCGTCTGACCGCCGCCTCGCCGAGCGGGACGGTGTGGTCGCCCTCGGGCACTTCCTCGCGGAACGCCCGGTAGATGAGTTTGGGTTCGAGGAAGACCACGGGGTCCGGGTCGCGGATGGCCGACGCGAGCAGACCCTTCGTGTCGGCGGGCGTCGACGGGACGACCACCTTCAGCCCCGGTTCGTGCGCGAAAAAGGCCTCCTTCGACTCCGAGTGGTGTTCCGGCGCGCGGATGCCCCCGCCGTAGGGGGCGCGCACCACCAGCGGACAGGTAAAGCGCCCCTGACTCCGGGTTCGCAGGCGCGCCGCGTGGCTGATTATCTGGTCGAACGCGGGGTAGATGAAGCCCATGAACTGGATTTCGGGCACCGGCCGCATGCCGTAGGCCGCCATCCCGATGGAGGCGCCGACGATGCCCGACTCCGCGAGGGGCGTGTCGATGACGCGGTTCTCGCCGAACTCGTCGTAGAGACCTTCCGTCGCCCGGAAGACGCCGCCGTTCTTGCCCACGTCCTCCCCGAGGACGACCACGTCCTCGTCGCGTTCCATCTCGGTGTGGAGTCCGTCCCGGACCGCCTGTACCAGCGTGAGGTTCTGCGTTTGCGTGCTCATGTCAGTCTTTCAGGAAGGCGTCGTCGCCGTATCGGTCGCGTAGCCGTTCGAGGTCCGCGAGCTGTGAGTCGAGGTGGGCCGGTCGCTCGGCGTAGACCCAGTCGAACATCTCCCGCGGTTCGGGCCGGGACCGACCCTCCGCGCTCTCGACGGCCGCCGACACCCGTTCGTCTATCTCCGTCTCGATGGTCTCGACCCGTTCGTCGTCCAACCGCCCCGTCTCGCGGAGGAACCGCTCTAACCGTGGGATTGGGTCGCGCCGCCGCCACGTCTCGACCTCCTCGGCCGAGCGGTAGACCGTCGGGTCGTCGGCGGTGGTGTGGGCGCCGAAGCGATACTGCACCGCCTCGATGAGCGTCGGTCGGGGGTGGGCGTCGGGGTCGCGCGCCTTCTCGACGGCCGCGCGCGTCACCTCGTAGACCGCGAGGGGGTCCATGCCGTCGACCTGCACGCCGTCGATGCCGTAGGCGTCGGCCTTCCCAGCGATGGTCGGACTCGCCGTCTGGCGCGCGCGCGGCACCGAGATGGCCCACTGGTTGTTGTTGCAGAAAAACACCGCCGGCACGTCGAAGACGCCGGCGAAGTTCAGTCCCTCGTGGAAGTCGCCCTCGCTGGTGGCGCCGTCGCCGAAGTAACAACAGACCGCGCGGTCGTCGCCCCGGAGTTTCGCCGCCATCGCCGCCCCCGTCGCTTGGGGTATCTGCGTGGCGATGGGCACCGCCACCGAGAAGACGTTCACGTCCTCGGGCACCCGGTTGCCCGCCTCGTGACCCATCCAGTAGAGCAGGATTTCGTCGAGCGGTAACCCGTGGTGGTGGATGGCGGCGTGTTCGCGGTAACTCGGGAACATCCAGTCGTCGTCGGCGAGGGCGAACGCGCTCCCCACCTGTGCGGCCTCCTGTCCCGACAGCGGCGGATACGTTCCCATGCGGCCCTGTCGCTGGAGGCTCACCGCCCGCCCGTCGAACTGCCGGGCCAGTCGCATCGCGCGGTAGATGGCCACGAACGCCTCGTCCGAGAGGTCCGGCGGGTCGCCGACGAGTTCGCCCGACTCGTCGAGTATCTGCACCTGGTCGTCGGGCGCGCCTTCGAGGACGCTCACCGTCGCCACCCGTCCATATTCGTCACCGTCGCCCGCCCGCGTAATATGCGTTCGGTGCGAGCGGGTGTTTCTCCCACACCGGGCGACCCACGCGTTCGCTCAACTCGACGCCGCGTCGACGCTCCGTGCCTCCCGGCGGGCCTCCTCGACGCTTTTGCCCTCCCTGAGGACGGCGTCGACGAACAGTTCGCCCGCGCGGTACGACGAGCGAACCATCGGTCCGCTGGCGCAGTAGAGAAAGTCCAGTTCCTCCTCGGCGACCCGGCGCCACGTCTCGAAGGCGTCGGGGTGGACGTAGTCGTAGACGTCGAGGTGCGAACGCGAGGGCTGGAGGTACTGGCCCAGCGTCACCACGTCGACGCCCGCCTCGCGGCAATCGGAGAGCGTCTGATAGATTTCGTGGTCGTACTCGCCGAGACCGAGCATGAGGCTGGTCTTGGTGTACACCTCGGAGGTGTCGGCGACGCGTTCGAGCACCGACAGCGACTGCTCGTAGCCCGCCCGGCGGTCCCGCACCGGCCACTGGAGGCGTTCGACCGTCTCGACGTTGTGGGCGACGACGTCCGGCCCGGCGGCGACGATTTCGTCCACGAGGTCGGGGTCGCCCCGGAAGTCCGGGATGAGTACCTCGACCAGAATCCCGGGGTGGCGCGCCTTGAGTTCCTCGACGGTGCGCGCGAAATGTCCCGCGCCCTGGTCGGGCAGGTCGTCGCGGTCGACGGAGGTCAAGACGACGTAATCCAGTCCGATTTCGGCCACCGCCTCGGCAACCTTCGCGGGTTCCTCCGGGTCGAGCGCCTCCATCCCGCCCGTTTCGACGTCACAGAAGTTACAGCCACGCGAACACCGGTCGCCCATGAGCATGAACGTCGCCGTCCCCGGACCGTTGCGACCGCTCCAGCACTCCCCGAGGTTGGGGCAGTTGGCCTCCTCACAGACCGTATTCAGGTCGCGGTCGCGGAGCGTCCGGCGGATGTCGGCGAACCGTTCGCCCGACGGCGGCCGCATCTTCAGCCAGTCGGGCTTCCGCCTACGTGCCATACCCACCCCTTCGGCTCCCCGAGCAAAAACGTGTGGGGCCGGGTCCGTGGGTAGTGTTCAGATAAGCCTTGCAAGAAGACACCGAGAGTTCTGGGGACACCTCGAAAGCCCCGACTCGCTGGAGTCGGGGGTAGCGAGGCGGCAAAGCCGC
>JBDGTR010000027.1:0-13997 GCA_042216635.1 Haloplanus sp.
TCAGAACGCGACAGGTTCATGCGGTGTCGTAACATGGAAGATCCACTATGACAGAGACGAGTGCGGAAGGGCTAGAACCGATTGCAGACGAGGACAGATCGATGAATCTCACCCACTACATACCGGTTTGGTGGGCGTCGTTCATCATCGTCCAAGGATTCGCAACGGCGTTTTTCGCCGTCTATCCACAGGGACCGCTCAACCTGATTCAAGCGGCAGTGGCGATGACCATCGGTGCGACGACGTCGGCCATTTTCTTCGTGCTGAACGGTGTGTGGGGGTACAAGAAGGGAATTCCGTTCGTCAGCCAATCGCGTGCCGCCTTCGGCATTCGCGGGTCGGTGATTCCGAACGTGGTTCGGGTCATCCCCGCGATTGGATGGCTCGGAATCGGCAACTGGATCGGGGCGTTAGCGATAAACAGCATCACCACGACGCTCTGGGGATTCGGTAACGTTCCGGTGTATTTCGCGCTGTTTACCATCTTGAACATCGCGCTCGCGTGGGGCGGGATTACGTCCATCAAGTGGTTCGATTCGCTGGCCGCCGGCGTCATCATCGTCCTGCTCACGTATACGGTGTACGTAGTAGTGTCGACCCAAGGGCTGGCCACGAAATCGCTCACCTACACGGGGACGTGGGGTCTGCCCTTTTTCACCATCGTCGCGGCGCACGTCGGGACGGCCCTGACTGGGGCGCTCAACGCGGCCGACATCAGTCGACACCTGGAGAAACGACGCGGGCTCGGGAACCACATCTGGGGCCACCTCCTCGGCATCGCACCGGCGATGATGTACATGGCGCTCGTCGGCCTCATCTTCGGCATCTCGACGGAGACGGCGAATCCCGTCTACGCCATCATGGAGGTGGCACCGACCCCACTCATCGGCGTCGCCATGCTACTGTTCGTACTCGGCGCCCAGATTTCCTCGAATCTGACGCTCAACATCGTCCCTCCGGTCCACGTCCTGCAGGACGCACTGGACGTCTCGTGGGAGAAGGGACTCGTCATCACCGGCATCCTGTCGGTCGTCTCCTTCCCGTGGGTGCTGTTCTCCGGTGGAGACATCTACTTCCTGTTCATCAACGCCTACTCCGTGCCGCTCGGGCCCGTACTCGGCGTGTTGCTGGCTGACTACTGGATATTCAGAGCGGAGGATACGACCATCAGTTCGCTGTACGACAAGAGCCGGGACTCGAAGTTCTGGTTCATCAAGGGCGTGTCGGTGACCGCGATAGCCAGCGTAGTGATCGGTTCGCTGGCGAGCCTCGTGATGATGGACCTCTCGTGGATGATCGGTCTCCCCGTCGGCTTCGTCGCCTACGTGGCGCTACGGAAAGCGGACGTCGACGAACAGACGGCCGATTACCTCTCGACCCCGTCGGCGGACTGAGGACAGACGATACCGGCCACCGGCCGAGTGCGTTCCGTGGCCACACTTTCTTCTCGACGGTCGTCGACACGACCACCGGGTAGAGGCGAACGGACGACCGTCCACACTCACCGCCGGGAGCATGCGCCGGGTCTCACGACCGCTCGTGGACTGCACGGACCCGACGCACGCCCCCGAACGTCCGGCCAGAGACCGTCGGGGCGACGCCCAGCGACTGATTGAGACGTCCCGTCTCCGAGCGAAGCAACCGGTGTGACGCTCGACGGACACAGGCGGCGACGGGAGACCGCCTCGTCGTTCGGCGACTCGCACCGGGGAGAACGCACGGAGTCGATGCCCGACGGCGACGGCCGAGTGCGTCACGAGACACGCTGGTGGCCGAGCGTTGGCAGGGGAACCGTCTCTCGCCGACTGCTCCCGTTCGGTCCACATGTACGAACGGAACGAGGTCCGCGAACGTCGGGGACGGTGCGAGTGGTGACCCCGACCACGGGCATAGAACGAGAGACGGCGGTCGACCGTCCATCGAACGACCTTATTCGTACTATACAAACACATTCGGTCGTGAACCGTTACCGCTCGACGCGGACGGATACCCGCACGACGAACGGACGTCAGCGTCGCCGCGGTCACGTTCGGCGGCCGGCCGACGATAGAATAACGGACATAGGACCGTTATTCTATCCTCGAATCAGACATCAAGACGAACGGTACGTAGAGGAGCGTCGAACGCACTCGACGGCGGCCGTTCGCGGCATCAGCCGGCGTACAGTCGTTCGAAGCATACGAACTAGTTCGAGGCGTTCGACCCGTCGAGTCGGCGTCTAACAGGCGACGAACGCGGAAGAGCGACCGGTGGACGCAGTCACTCGCTCGATTCGTACATCGGGAACGGAGAGAACGACCTCAAACGGACCGCTCGAACGGGCGGGTATCGGCGTGCTCACAGACCTGTTCGAGCACGGTTTCGAGGACCGGGGGCACGTCGTCGAGGACGAGACGGCGTTCGTCGCCGTCCTCCCGAACGACGTCGTGTGCTTCGAGTTTCGGGAGGTGGGTCTGGACGACGGCCGTGTATGTTCGCCTGTATCGCTGGGTGCCGTACGTCGACGGCGGGGCGTCCTCGGCGCGAACGACGGCTTCGACGACCTCGCGCAACGGAACGGGCGCGTCGCACGCGAAGAGATAGCGGAGCATCCGGCGCCGGCGGTCGTTGGCGACGATGTGGAGTGCCGTCTCGGTCGGCATCGGGCGTCCGTCGCCGGCGTTCCGGGAGTCGTTGGAGTTCATGGGGTTCGGGTCCGTAGACGCCGTCGCGCGGGACCGGTGACGGCTCGAATCGCCCTCCGTCGCGTGCGTCGAGTCGCACCGAATCGGTGTCGGCGGTCGATGAAAAAGCCATCGGGCACCGGCAACGAGACCCGGGGAGTATTCACGGCCTGCGCCGAACGCGCAGTCGCCCGGTACGTAGCGTGCGCTGGCGTCGCTCCACCGACGCCCGGAGCGCGGCGGCGCTCCCCACCCGATTCCCACGCCGCCGCGCCGCACCGACGGACCGGAGCGCGCGACGTCCCCCCTTACCGAACCGCTCTGAGACCGCGAATCGCCTCGGCGACGAGTCCACCCGCACGCGGAGCCGACCGCTCGGTGGGCCGCCCGAAATATCGTAATACGTACTCTTTATTGATATAGTAGGATTACTTATATTACATCCGACGACGCAACACGAACTGGAGAAAAATCGTCAGTAGAGAAATTTTTCCGGCAGTTAGTACAAATACGAGGGTATATAGGTTAATTTTCCCACGATAAGGTCGGAATCGTGGAAAGTGTGCTCGGGGACGCGACGGGCGAATTCGAGAGAGAACCACGTCGTCGGAGCGGAGATAATCGGGGGTATTCAGCCGAATGCGAGCCAGCAAACGAGAATACGGTAGAGGCGGCCGGGACGAATCGATTCGTGTCTTTCGTCGGAATTATCAACTGTATAGATATAATGGAATGTGGTGACCTCTGCGGAGGAGAACCGAATCGGTGGCCGGGCGAACGAACACGGGACGCGACGGACGCGTCGAGACCGGCGTTACAGTATCGCGGGAAGCGTCGTGAGCGCGACGGACGCGGCGACGCCGGCGACGGCGACGCCGGCGACGGCCCGGGTGGCGCCGTAGAGTCGGGGTCGGGGTTCGGCGGCGCCGAAGACGGCGCCGACGCCGGCGCCGAGCGTGCTCATCGTCGCAATCATGGTCGTCCCGTAGACGACCACCGCGACGACGACGACGTGGGGACCGTACCTCGGGAACAGCGTCGCCGAGAAGGCGATCATCGACGCCGGCGGCGACAGGGTAAACAGCGCGCCCACGACCCCGATTGTGAGGTAGCGACCGACGCCGTGGTCGTGGGCGTGGGCGACGAACGGGAGGTGAACGTGGGCGTGCGTCTCGCCGCCGTGGTCGTGGGCGTAGATGACCGACCGGAGACCGCCGACGGTCATCGCGGCGCCGAGGAACCCGAGCATCACCGCGACGCCGAGCATGCCCACGGACTCGTAGACGGGAGGGAACGACGCGTGCCCGAGGACGAGGTAGCCGACGGCGAGCCACGCGACGACGAGGGCGACGTGGCCGAGACCGAAACACGCCCCGACGAGCGCCGAGAGCCGCGAGTCGCCGTACCGACTCGTCAGCGAGGAGATGCCCGCGACGTGGTCGGGTTCCACCGCGTGCGTGACGCCGAGGACGCCCGCCGTCACCAGCGCGCCGACGACTGTCGGAGTCATTACGTCCCTCGCTCTCGGCGATGCCCTATCGTTCCATCGACTCGACGCCGGTCGGTGGGTCGGCCGTGCATCGTGGTCCGAGTAGACGAACTGCGCCTAAACGCGTTCGTGAGTGGGCAAATTTTGTCTAATATCTCTTGTTTTTCACTGATTAGCATATTATCTGCCATCATGGGATACGAACGGCGATTTGGCGTCGGACGACGCGGCCGGCCGGGTGGTCGGCGTGTCTGAGGGACTCGTCCCGGGCGAGGTGCTTCCGGGGGAGGGGACGGTGACGCTCAACGAGGGCCGCGAGACGGCGACCGTCTCGGTGGCGAACGCGGGCGACCGGCCGGTACAGGTCGGCTCGCACGTCCACTTCTTCGAGACCAACGCCGCACTGGCGTTCGACCGCGAGGCGGCGTTCGGCAAGCGACTGAACGTCCCCGCCGGCACCGCCGTGCGGTTCGAACCCGGCGAGACGGAGACGGTCGAACTGGTCGCGTTCGGCGGCAAGCGAGTCGCCCGGGGGATGAACGGGCTGACCGGCGGAAGCGTCGACGGCGACCCAACCGACGCGCTTCGGCGAGCGGCGGCGGCCGGGTTCGGCGGGGCGGAAGAGTCGAACGACGGGAGTGAGACGGAGTGACCCGCGACGTCGACCGGGCGGCGTACGCCGACCTCTACGGGCCGACCGAGGGCGACCGGGTGCGCCTCGGCGACACCTCGCTGTTGGCCGAAGTCGAACGCGACCTGCGGACGCCGGGCGACGAGGCGGTCTTCGGCGGCGGGAAGACCCTCCGGGACGGACAGGGGATGGCCCCCGGCGTCACGCAGGCCGAGGGGGCGCTGGATTGGGTCATCACGAACGCGACGGTGCTCGACCCGGTACTCGGCATCGTCGCCGCCGACGTCGGCATCCGCAACGGCGAAATCGCGGGCGTGGGGAAGGCGGGCAACCCCGACACGATGGACGGCGTCGACATGGTGGTCGGGCCGTCGACGGACGTCTACCCCGCCGAGGGGAAGATAGCGACCCCCGGCGGACTCGACATCCACGTCCACTGGAACTCCGCACGGTTGCACGAACACGCCCTCGCCTCGGGCGTCACGACGATGCTCGGCGGGGGGTACGGCGGCGGCGCGACCACCTGCACGACGGGACCGAGAAACGTCGAGCGATTCCTGCAGGCCGCCGAGGAGTGGCCGGTCAACGTCGGCTTCTACGGCAAGGGCAACGCCTCCGAACCGGACGCGCTCTACGAACAGGTCGAGGCGGGCGCCTGCGGCCTGAAACTCCACGAGGACTGGGGGTCGACGCCCGTGACCATCGACACCTGCCTCTCGGTGGCCGAGGAGGAAGACGTACAGGTGTGTATGCACACGGACACGCTCAACGAGGCGGGGTTCGTCCAGAACACCACGGCCGCCGTCGACGGCCGGACGATGCACCTCTTTCACATCGAGGGCGCGGGCGGCGGGCACGCCCCGGACATCATGGAACTCGTGGGGTCGCCGAACATGCTCCCGTCGTCGACGAACCCCTCGATTCCCTACACCGAGAACACGTTCGACGAACACCTCGACATGGTGATGGTGTGTCACCACCTCAACCCGGACGTCCCCGAGGACGTCGCCTTCGCGGAGTCGCGGGTGCGCGCCGAGACCATCGCCGCCGAGGACGTCCTCCACGACATGGGGGCCATCTCGATGACGACGACCGACTCGCAGGCGATGGGCCGCATGGCCGAACTCGTCCCGCGGACGTGGCAGACCGCGAGCAAGATGAAAGACCAGCGCGGCGCACTCCCCGAAGACGAGGGCCGCGACGCCGACAACGTCCGCATCAAGCGCTACCTCGCCAAATACACCATCAACCCCGCGATTTCGGCGGGCATCGACGGCTACGTCGGGTCGCTCGAACCCGGGAAACTCGCGGACGTGGTGGTGTGGGACCCCGCCTTCTTCGGCGTCAAACCCGCGATGACGTTCAAGGGCGGCTTCCCCGTCTACTCGGAGATGGGCGAGGCCAACGGGTCGTTGATGACCTGTCAGCCCGTGATGCAACGACCGCGCGCGGGCGCGATGGGCAAGGCCAAACACGCCCTCTCGCTGTCGTTCGTCAGCGAGGCGGCCCACGAACGCGGCGTGGCCGAGGCCTACGGTCTCGACTCGACGGTCGTCCCCGTCGAGGGGACCCGAACCAACGCGAAAGGCGACATGCACTACAACGACTACTGTCCCGACGACATCGAGGTCGACCCCGAGACGTTCGAGGTGCGGGTCGACGGCGAACACGTCACCTGCGACCCGGCGAGCGAGGTGCCCCTCGCACAACGGTACCTACTATGAATCTCACGCCCAAAGAACGAGAGCGACTGACGCTGTTCATGGCGGCGGAACTCGCACGGCGGCGTAAGGAACGCGGCGTCGTGTTGAACCACCCCGAGGCGGTGGCGTACATCTCCGACTGGTGTATCGAACGCGCCCGCGAGGGCGAGAGCGTCGCGGAGATTCGGGCGGGCGCCTCCCGCCTCCTCTCCCGGGAGGACGTGATGGAGGGCGTCCCCGAGATGGTCGACATGGTGCAGGTCGAACCCGTCTTCCCCGACGGGACGAAACTCGTCACCGTCCACGACCCCATCCGGTCGGAGGGGGCGGCGGGTCTCGACGCCGAGACCGACGCGGAGGCCGAGGAGTCGTGAGCCGAACCCACCGCGACGTGGCGACGGTTGGCGTCGGCGGTCCCGTCGGGTCGGGCAAGACCTCGCTCATCGGCGAACTCGTCCCGCGCCTCCGGGCGCGCGACCTCGACGTGGGCGTCGTCGCCAACGACATCCTCACACGGGAGGACGCCGACGCCCTCCGGGCGCGCTTCGAGGGGGTCGTCCCGCCCGACCTCGTGGCGGGCGTCGAGACGGGGGCCTGCCCCCACACCGGCATCCGGGAGGACCCCTCGATGAACATCAAGCAGATAGACGCCTTCCTCGCGGCGTACCCCGACCTCGACGTGGTCGTCGTCGAGAGCGGCGGCGACAACCTCGGCGCGACGTTCAACCCCGAACTCGCCGACTACTTCGCGTTCGTCATCTCGGCGGCGGAGGGCGAGGACATCCCCCGTAAACGCGGGCCGGGCGTGGTCGAGGCCGACCTCCTCGTGGTGAACAAGACGGACCTCGCGCCCCACGTCGGCGCCGACCTCGAGACGATGCGCGCCGACGCCGAGGCGGTGCGGACGGGACCGACGGTGTTCACGAACTGCAAGGAAGCCGAGGGCGTCGGCGCGGTACTCGACCACCTCACCCGGGAGGTGCTGTTCGCCTGATGGCCGCCGACGTCCCCCAGGGGTTCGAGGCGTACGCCGCCGAGGAGGTGCCCCAGGCGCCGGTCGGGTCGCCCGGCAAACAGGGCGTCCTCGAACTCGACTTCGCCGCCGATTCGGCGGGCCAGACCCGACTCGTCCGCGACTTCGCGCGGGTCCCCTTCCACGTCTCCGGGAGTCTCGACCACACGCCGCCCGCGTCGGGGACGGCCGTCTACGTCCAGTCGCCGACCGGCGGCGTCGCACAGGGCGACCGCCACGACGTCGCCGTCGAGGTGGGTCCCGGAGCGACGGCGCTCGTCAGCACCCAGAGCGCGACGAAGGTGCAGTCGATGGAGCGCAACTACGCCCGCGCGGACTACCGCCTCTCGGTGGCCGAGGGGGGCGTCCTCGAATACGTCCCCGAGGCGACCATCCTCTATCCCGACGCGCGCTACCTCCAGTCGACGACGGTCGACCTCGGTCCGGACGCGACGGCCATCCTCGCGGACGTGGTCGTCCCCGGCCGACTCGCCCGCGAGGAGGCCTTCGACTTCGAGCGCTACGCCACCCGCATCGACGTTCGCGGCCCGGCGGGTCGCCTGTTCGAGGACGCCGTTCGTCTCGAACCCGACCGCGACGACCCGCGAAGGACGGGCGTCCTCGGCGACGCCGACGTGTTCGGGTCGCTCTACGTCGTGACGACGACCGACTGCGACGCGGCGTCGCTGGCCGACCGGGTCCACGAACGGGTCGCGGGCGACGGACCGACGGCGGCCGCCTCGACGCTCCCCAACGACGCCGGGATGTGGACGCGCGTCCTCGGCGACCGGACCGAATCGGTGACCGACCGACTCCACGCCGCGTGGGACGAAGCGCGCCGAGCGCTCGTCGACGCCCCCGCGCCGGACCTCCGGAAATACTGATGCTGGTCGCCGACTCCGTCCTCGGAACGGTCGAGGACTTCCCCGACCGGAACGTCGAGCGGGTGCGACTGGACGACGACGAACGCAAGCGCTCGCGGGTGCGGACGACGACCGACGCGGGCACCGACGTCGGTCTCGTCCTCGGCGACGCCGCCCTCGACGCGGGCGACGTTGTCTACGCCGACGCCGACCGCGTCGTCGCCGTCGCCTTCGAGCGACTGGACGCACTCGTCGTCGACCTGACGGGCGTCGAAGGCGGCCCCGCCCGCCTCGCGTCGCTGGTGGAACTCGGGCACGTCATCGGGAACCGCCACCGGAATCTCGCGGTCCGCGACGGCGAGGTGGTGCTTCCCGACGAGGGTGAGGGTCTCGACGCAGAGCTTCGACCCCACCTCCCGCCTGGCGCGACGACCCGCCGGGAAACCGTCGACCCGACGCTGTTCGACGAGTCGAGAGCGGCGGACCACTCCCACGACCACGGCGACGGCCACGCTCACGGTCACGACGAAGAAGCCCACTCCCACGACGACGGCGACGGCCACACACACCACGGCGACGACGACCACCCTCCTGACCACACAGGAGACGCGCGATGACGGACGACTCCGTCCTCGCGGCCCTGCGCCTGGGGGATTCGTTCCTCCCGACGGGGGGAAATTCGCTGTCCTACGGGCTGGAAAAGGCAGTCGCGGACGGGCACGTCGCGGACGGCGACGACCTGCGGCGACTGGTAGAGACCTACCTCCGGCGACAGGTCGGTCCCTGCGAGGCGGTGGTGGTGGGCGCCGCTCACGAGGCGACGCTGGCCGACGACCCCGAGGGCGTCGCGGCGGCGGACCGTCGGCTGACGGCCGTCACGCTCGCCCCGGAGTTCCGCGAGAGCATGGAGACGTCGGGGCGGCGACTGCTCGACGTCGCGGGGACGAGTCTGGACGCCCCGCGCGTCGCGGCGTACGCCGACCGCGTGGACTCGGGAGCGGTCCCGGGGAACTATCCGGCGGTGTTCGGCCTCGTCGCGGCCGTCGAGGGCGTCGGCGCGCGCGACGCGAAGGCGGCGTTCGCCCACGCGTTCGTCACGGGGCAGTTGGCGGCCGCCCAGCGTCTCCTCCGACTCGGGCACACCGAGACGCAGTCGATGCTCGTCGACCTCCGTCCCGTCGTCGCAGACGCCATCGAGACGAGCGAGGCGCGGACGATAGCGGAACTGACGTCGTTTACGCCCCTCCTCGACGTCGCCTCGGCGCGCCACGAACGGGCCGACAGACGGCTGTTCGTGAGTTGAGTCGGCCGAGCAACATTTCTCCTCGCGCGGCGTAGGAGTGGCCATGGTCACCGTCGACGACGCCCTCGTGAGCGACCTGTCCGAACACGACGAGTACGTCACCGCCCGGACGCTGGTAGAGACCCTAGAGCGCAACCACGTCGCCGAGGGACCGGGCGTACCCCGCGAGGTGGTCGACGCCTACGCCGAGGCGTTGGAGTTCGACCGCGAGCGATTCGACCGCTCGCTCGCCGCCCGCGTCACCGAGGGTCGGACGTGGCAACCGGGCGACCGCATCTACGAGGTTGACGGCAATCTGAGCATCTACCCGGAATCGTGGCACGAACGACTCGCCGACACGACCGACCTCGTGGACTACGTGGAGGTGATGGTAGAGAGCGTTCGCGCGCCGGCCGGCGTCGAGGTTCCCCGCGACGAACTCGGCGTCGTACAGGAGAAACTCATCACCGCCGTCGAAATCATCGGCGGACTCGACCGGAACGCCGTCCGGGGGCTCATCAAGAAACACCGACTCGACGGGACGCTCGTCCTCTACGCCTTCCAGAACCCGGAGGAACTGGTTCGCCTGCCGGAGTGAGCCGGGCGAACGCGAGGGGTCGGAGGACGGGATTCGAGAACTGAACGCGAAGACCCTTCTCGGCACGACGCCAACGGATGGCCATGAGCCAGACAGCACCGACGCCGACCAGCGAGTGACGATGGTCACGCTCGCCCAACAACTCGAACAGCTCGCCGGACTGGGCATCTTCGTCGTCAGTCTGGTGCTCACCGTCCTCAGTCTGGTCGCGTGGCGGCGGGAACGCGAGCGGCGGATGCTGGTCGTGGGCGTCGCCTACGGCTTATTCGCCGTCAACGGCTTCGTGGTGTTCGCGGAGTATTTCCTCCTCGAACTCGGGGTGGTGCCGTTCGGACAGGTGGAGTTGCTCGAACACGCCACCTCGTTTCTCGTCCTGTTCGGCCTGCTGGCGTTTTTCGTCGCCATCACGAGCGAGTGAGCGATGGACGAACCGACCCTCGAATCCCGTCGAGAGATATACCAGCTCGTCGCCGACGAACCGGGTGCGCACTTCCGGCGACTCCTCGGCCGGGTGGAGTACGCACAGGGGACCCTCCAGTACCACCTCCGGCGACTGGCCGAGGACGGACTCGTGGCGGTCGAAGACGACGGCAAGTACACCCGATACTACCCCGCAGAGGAGTTCTCGGCGGCCGACCGGACCGTGATGAACGCGCTCCGGCGGACCTACTCGCGGCGCATCATCGCCTACCTCCTCGCGGAGGGCGAACTCACCACCGCCGAGTTGAGCGACGAACTCGGGAAGTCCCGCTCGACCGTCTCGTGGCACCTCTCGAAACTCCACGACGCGGGGCTGGTCGAGAAGGACCGCCGCGGCGTCGCAGTCTACTACTCGCTGGTCGACCCCGACCGGGCGCGACGGCTCTACACCGTCTACCGGGGGAGTTTCACCGACCGCCTCGTCGACCGTCTGCTCGGTCTGTGGGACGCCTACTGACTGCGGGCGCCGGGAGTCTGACGGGCACCGCCGAGGGTTCGAAGCGCCACCACGTACGCGAGGAAGACGGTGCCCGCGACCAGACCGGGGCGCGCGAAGGCGACGAGGTCGGTGCCGACGGCGGCGGCGTGAATCGTGCCGAACGCGAAGGCGCCGTAGGTGAACGCGTGGACCACCCGGGGCGTCCACGGCCGTCGGAACCGCGCGGCGTCGAGGAAGCCGAGGACGCCGACCACCAACAGCAGGGTGGCGCCGGCGCCGACGGTGACGCCGCCGAGGAGGTACGACGCCCCGTAGGTCGGCGTCGGCGCCGCGCCCGAGAGGACGAGCCACGTATCCACCACGCCGAGGCCGGCGTGAGCGAGGACGGTCAGAAGCGCGAAGACGGAGACGTCGACGTGAATCCGCCGCGCCGCGTCCGAGACGGTGCCGAATCGGGGGGCGTCGTAGAGGACGCCCGTGAGGACGGCCAGATACAGCGCCGCGTAGCCGACCAACGCGAGGGCGCGGTCGACGTACCAGACCACTGCCATCAGGACGCCCCCGTGGTGGCGGCGACGTCGGGACAGCCGTCGTCGTCGCGGAAGCCGTTTCTCGTCTCCGGTCGAGTGGGGCAGTCGTCGCGCGCGTCGACGATACCGTCGCCGTCGTAGTCGGCTGGCGCCTGCCGCGCGGTCACCTGCGCGGCGACGGCGTCTGCTCGCGCCTCGCGCGCCATCCGGTCGCGTTCGCCCGCGACGCCCCAGACGACGACCGAAGAGAGGACCAGGAGTCCGATGGCGACGAGGGCGACGGTCCGCTCAGCGTCCGCGCGCACGGGCGACCACCCGGCGAGCGTCGGTGCGACGGGGCGTCGCGGAGCGACCCACGGGCGTAAACGGTGGGGTCACTCGCGTTCGCCCCCCTCGTGCGCGTCTTCTTCGTGTTCGCCCTCCTCGTGTTCGCCCTCCTCGTACTCGCCGTCCTCGTGTTCGCCCCGACCGGCGTTCGAGGCCGTCTGGACCGCCGGCGTGAAGTTCGCGTTCGGCGTCGGTGCGTCGGCGGCCGGCGCGCCGGGAGTCGGAGCGTCGTCGCCGGCGTCGATGGCGTTCGACCCGGGGAAGAGGTCCGGCGACAGCAGACCGACCGAGACGACGGTCGTCAGGAGTGCGCCCACCAGGGCCAACGCGACGAGTCGGTTCGTCGGAACGGGGACTCTCATTGCGTACGGTGCGACCCGCCACCGGGGAATAGGGCTTCGCGTCCGACCGTCGAATCTTCGTCCGTTCGTCGAATCGGTCACCCCGACGACGTCAACTGGAGCGCGAGCGACGTGGTGCCGCCGAGGAGAATTGAAAAGAGGAGCGTCGCGCTCCGAAAGACGAGCGTGGCGGCCGTCGCGGCCGCCGCCGGAACGCCCGCGACGGTCACGAGGAGGACGACCGTCGTCGCGTCGACGGCGCCGAGACCGGCGGGGAGGGGGACGACGTCGGAGACGGTGACGAGCGTGACGACCAACACCGGGAGTTCGACGGGGACGACGGCGCCGACGGCACGAAGCGCCGCCCACAGGACGAGCGCCTGACAGAGCCACCCGAGCGTCGACGACGCGAACCCGACCGAGAGGACGCGACGGTCGGCGGCGACGCGTTCGAGACCGACGACGAACGCCTCGACGCGGGACTGGAGACCGTCGACGGAAGGCACCGCGAACGGGAGGACGCGCGCCGTCACCCGCTGGGCGGCCACGAGCGTCCGCACCGCCGTCACGGCCACCCGGTGGCGGTAGCGCCAGCCGACGACGCCGACCACCACCAGCGACGCCGAGAGGGCGAGGAGCGTCCCGACGACGACCTCGATGCGCCGACCGAGCGCGACCGTCGAGGCGACGTAGAGCAGGCTCACGACCGCGAGCAGGGGTGCCGGAAGGTAGTTCAACACGTCGACGCTGACGACCGCGAGCAACGACGTCTCGTAGTTCGTCCGCGTCGACCGGGAGACGAGAAACGCCGCGATGGGTTCGCCGCCGCCGACGGAAAACGGCGCGACGTTGTTGGCGAACAGGACGCCGAGATAGACCAGAAGCGACGCCCGCCGGGAGCGTGGAATCCCGATGACTGCGAGGACGAGATAGAGCGTCTGACTCCACGCGACCATCCAACAGATGGCGGCGAGGAGGGCGACGCCGACCCAGACCCGGTCGGCCGACCGGAGGGCGGCGGCGACGTCGGCCGTCCCGACGACGCGAACGAGCACCGCGAGGGCGAGCGCCGCGACCAGAAACCCGGCGAGGACGGACAGCGCCCGTCGAACGGTCACCATCACGAGACGATTCGGCGGTCAGCACCGAATGCGTTCCCCCCGGGCGCGGATTTATCCTCGGCGGTCGCCTCGCTCCGCTATGCCGCACCTCCAGTTCGAGACCACGGCCGACGTCGACGCGGACGAAAAGCGCGGGTTCGCCGGCGAGATAACCGACCTGTACGCCGAACACATGGAGACGGGGACGGGACACGTCGCCGTCACGGTCCGAGCGCTCGACGACGCGTCGTTCTCGCTTGGCCGACTCGACCCGGGCGAAGACGCGGTCATGCTCAACGCGGACGTCCGTCGCGGGCGGTCGTTCGACCAGCGACGGGCGTTCGTGCGGGCGGCCTTCGAGGCGGCACGGGAGCGCTGGGGCGTCCCCACGGCCAACATGTACGCCGTCGTGACCGAACACGACGGCGAACAGTTCCACGAGTACGACCGCGTCCTCTCGTCGTGGGGGGACCACGAGGCCGACGACGGGGCGTGAGGAGCGATTCTGTATCGCGGTATGTGATTTATCGCCTGGCAGG
>JBDGTR010000063.1:0-13835 GCA_042216635.1 Haloplanus sp.
GCACGACGCACACGACGACCACTCGCACGACGCACACGACGACCACTCGCACGACCACCACCACGCACACGACGTCGAATCGCTCGGCGTCGCGGTGGTGACCGTCTCCACCTCGCGGACGCTGTCGGACGACCCGTCGGGCGACGCCATCGCGGCGGCCTTCGAGGAGGCGGGCGACGAGGTGGCGACGCGGGAACTCCTCGCCGACGACTACGACCGAATCCAGCAGACGGTGACGACGCTCGCCCGCCGGGACGACGTGGACGTGGTCGTCAGCACCGGCGGGACGGGCGTGACGCCCGACGACGTGACCGTCGAGGCGGCGAGTGCCCTCTTCCAGAAGGAACTCCCGGGCTTCGGCGAACTCTTCCGGCGTCTCTCCTACGACGACATCGGGACGCGCGTGGTGGGGACCCGCGCCGTCGCGGGCGTCGTCGAGGGCGTCCCCGTCTTCTGCCTGCCGGGGAGCGAGAACGCCGCGCGACTGGGTGCCGAGGAGATTATCGTCCCCGAGGCGGGCCACCTCGCGGGGTTGGCGACGCGGGACGAATAGCCACGGCCGTTCGTCATGAGAGTTTAAGCCCCCCCGCCGAGTAGGGGGCCGTATGAGCAGTCAGCAACCGCGAGAGGGAGAGGACGAGGAGGACCCCTACGCTGGGAGCAAGGACCCGCGACTCCGGAGCAACGAGGTGACGGAGGGCCGGGACCGCGCCCCCCACCGGTCGATGTTCCGCGCGATGGGCTTCGACGACGAGGACCTCGAATCGCCGATGGTCGGGGTGGCGAACCCCGCCGCCGACGTGACGCCGTGTAACGTCCACCTCGACGACGTGGCAGAGGCCGCCATCGAGGGCGTCGACGAGGCGGGCGGGATGCCCATCGAGTTCGGCACCATCACCGTCTCCGACGCCATCTCGATGGGGACCGAGGGGATGAAGTCCTCGCTCGTCTCCCGAGAGGTCATCGTCGACTCCGTCGAACTCGTCGCCTTCGGCGAGCGAATGGACGCCCTCGTCACCGTCGCCGGGTGTGACAAGAACCTCCCGGGGATGATGATGGCGGCCATCCGGACGGACCTGCCATCGGTGTTCCTCTACGGCGGCACCATCCTCCCCGGCCACCACGACGGCCGCGACGTGACGATTCAGGACGTCTTCGAGGGCGTCGGCGCCGCCGCCGAGGGCCGGATGTCCGACGAGGAACTCGACGAACTCGAACGCGAGGCCTGCCCCGGTGCGGGGTCGTGTGCGGGGATGTACACCGCCAACACGATGGCCTCCATCAGCGAGGCACTGGGACTGGCGCCCCTCGGGTCCGCCTCCGCGCCCGCCGAGTTCGAGGAGCGCTACGACGTGGCCCGGCGCGCCGGCGAGGCCGTCCTCGACGCCGTCGAAGCCGACCGCAAGCCCTCCGACATCCTCACCAAGGAGTCCTTCGAGAACGCCATCGCCCTGCAGGTCGCTGTCGGCGGGTCGACCAACGCCGTCCTCCACCTCCTCGCACTCGCCGCCGAGGCGGGCGTCGACCTCGACATCGACCGGTTCGACGAAATCTCCCGGCGCACGCCGAAGATAGCGAACCTCAAGCCCGGCGGCGCGATGGTCATGGCCGACCTCCACGAGGAGGGCGGCGTGCCGGTCGTCCTTCGTCGCTTGCTGGAGGCCGACCTCATCCACGGCGACGCGATGACCGTCACCGGGCGCACCGTCGCCGAGGAACTCGACCACCTCGATTTGCCCGACGACGACGACGTCGACCACGACCTGCTCCGCCCCGTCGACGACCCCTTCCACGAGGAGGGCGCCATCAAGATTCTGAAGGGCAACCTCGCGCCCGACGGCGGCGTCCTCAAGGTCACCGGCGAGGAGGGCTTCTACCACGAGGGTCCGGCACAGGTCTTCGAGAACGAGGAGGCCGCCATGGCCTACGTACAGGAGGGCCACCTCGAATCGGGCGACGTACTGGTCATCCGCAACGAAGGCCCGCAGGGCGGGCCGGGCATGCGCGAGATGCTGGGCGTCACCGCCGCCGTGGTCGGACAGGGCCACGAGGACGACGTCGCCCTGATGACCGACGGTCGGTTCTCCGGCGCGACGCGCGGCCCGATGATCGGCCACGTCGCCCCGGAGGCGTTCGTCGGCGGGCCAATCGCCTTACTCGAAGACGGCGACCACGTCACCGTCGACATCCCCAACCGCGAACTCTCGGTCGACCTGAGCGACGAGAAACTCGACGCGCGCGCCGAGGCGTGGGAGCAACCCGAACCCAACTACACCTCGGGCGTCCTCGCTAAATACGGCCAGACGTTCGGGTCGGCCGCCAACGGCGCGGTCACGAACCCCGGCGCGAAACGGGAGTAGTCGCGTCCGACGCGGACCCGGTCTCGCTCTTCTCGTCGCCGGCCGCCGCCACCGTCTCGTGAACGGCCACCACCACCGCCGGGACGACGACGGCGAAGAGGTGTTCTTCGAGTGGAATCCCGAGCAGTGAGACGCCGGTCCGCAGGGGGATGGCGAAGACGCCCGCCGTCAGGGTGTACCAGTCCCAGACGTAGGCGAAGGGGTAGAGGACGAGTATCGTCCGCGCGGCGGTCCGCAGGGCGCCGGCGCGCGCGAGGAGGGCAACGGCGACGCTCCCCCAGAGGAGTTCGGTCACGAGGTAGGTGTAGGGACCGAAGACGGTCACGTCGGGGAGCGAGAGACCGGCGAAGGGGCGATACCACGCCGCCGCCACGAGGACGGCGAAAAAGAGGTACGACCCCCGAACCAGCAGTTTCGTCGCCAGTTCGGGGTCGCGCCCGCGAGCGACGGCGGCGACGGCGACGAAGGGGACGACGGCGAGTGCGGACCCGCGCGGGACGACGCCGGTGAGGGCGAGGGCGAGGACGGCGGCCATCCCGGCGGTCATCAGCATCTCTGCGACCCGGCGCGCCCGCCGGCGCCCGAGGGCGACGGCGACGGTGCGTTTCCCGATGGAGCGGTCGTAGTCGTAGTCGGTGGCGTCGTCGACGACTTTCACGCCCGCGAGGACGACGACGAGGACGGCGGCGAACGCGAGGACGGCCGCGCCGAGCGTCCCCGACTGGACGTAGTGGCCGCCGAGGAGGGTGAAGCCGATGCCGACGGGGTAGCCGAGCGTCGCCCCGAGCGGATGGGTGTCGAGGACGGGCGCGTGGAGGAGCGCCACCGCCAGTCCGGGCACGGCGAGGGCGGCGGCCACGGGACCGACGAGGACGCCGAGGGCGACGATGCCCGCGACGGCGAACGTCGTCGCCGCCGCGAGACCGAGGCGACAGCCACGAGCGGTGAGTGGGTGGTCGTCGTCCTCGCCACGGACGTGGAAGTCGACGTAGCCGTCGCCGACGTGGGCGGCGTAGAGCGACCAGAAGACCACGCCCGCGTGGACGAGCGCCAACCGGGGGTCGAACGACCCCGCGAGGACGGCGCCGAACCCCGAGGCGGCGAGCGGTGGCGCCATGAAGACGGGGTGGACCTGCGAGGCGAACGCGCGCGCGACGGCGCCGGGACCGCTCCCGTGGCGGGCGAGGGCCATAGCCCCACCTTGGCGCTACACGCTCAAGACTGTTCGCCGCTGACAGGTCCGGTCACGGAGGCGGACGTATAAATGCCCTACTCACGATGGAAGAAGGTACATCCACGCGGTTTACAGTCTTAGGACAACTTCGAAACATGAGTACGACACCACGCACGCGAGACGGACCGCTCGACGGACTGCGCGTCATCGACTGTTCGGGGATGATAAGCGGCGGCTTCGCCACGGCGCAGTTGGCCGACTTCGGCGCCGACGTCGTCATGGTCGAACACCCCGAGTACGAAGACCCCCTCCGGGAGTGGCCGCCCTTCGACGACGGCACGTCGCTGTGGTGGAAGTCCATCGGTCGAAACAAGCGGTGTATCACGCTCGATTTGAGCACCGAGGAGGGGAGCGCCCTCCTGATGGAACTCGTCGAGGACGCCAACCTGTTCTTCGAGAACTTCCGCCCCGGGACGATGGAGAAGTGGGGTCTCGGTCCCGAGACGCTCCGCGAGGAGAACCCCGGACTGGTGATGGTTCGGCTGTCGGGCTACGGCCAGACCGGGCCGCGCGCGGAGAAACCCGGCTTCGGCACCGTCGCCGAGGGCATCACCAACTGGGCGCACGTCAACGGCTTCCCCGACCGGGAACCCCTCCTCCCGCCCATCAGTCTGGCCGACCTCACCGCCGCGCAGTTCGCGGTGCAGGCGGCCATGTTCGCCATCTTCGAACGCGACGTGGGTCGCGGCGGGAGCGGCGAGGGACAGGTCGTGGACGTGAGCCTCTACGAACCCCTCTTTCGGCTCTTTCTCTCGGAGGTCGAGACCTACGACCGACTCGGCGAGACGCGAGAGCGGACGGGTAATCGCCACGCCAACGCCGCGCCCCGGAACGTCTACGAGACGAAAGACGGCTACCTCACCCTCTCTGCGTCCTCGCAGGCCATCTTCGAGAACGTCATGGACGCCATCGGCCGCCCGGACCTCGTCGACGACGACCGTTTCCTCGACAACGACCGCCGCGTCGAGAACGTCGAGGAACTCGACGCCTACATCGAGGCGTGGACCCGCGAGCGCACCACCGAGGAGGCCATCGCCGAGATGGAGGACGCCGACGCCGTCGTCGGTCCCGTCTACGACATGGCCGACATCTTCGAGGACGAACAGTACCAGGCCCGAAACGACATCGTCGAGGTCGACGACGAGGAGTTGGGGTCGCTGAAGACGCCGGCGCCGGTGCCGCGATTCTCCCGGACGCCCGGCGCGGTGGACCACGCCGGTCCCCGCCACGGCCAGCACAACGAGTCGGTCTTCCTCGACGAACTCGGTCTCTCCGAAGCCGAGTACGAACGCCTGCGCGAGGCGGAGGTGGTCTGATGGTCGACCTTTGTGACATGACGCTCCGGGAGGGCGACCAGATGCCCGGCCGGTCGTACTCGGTCGAACAGAAGGTGGAGGCGGGGATGGCGCTCGACCGCCTCGGCCTGACGGCGATGCAGGCGGGCTTTCCCGTCACCGGCGAGAAAGACCGCGAGACCATCCGCCGCCTCGTCGGACGGGTCGACGCCGACGTGGTGGCGCTCTCGCGGGCCATCGACGGCGACGTCGACGCCGCCCTCGACGCCGAGGCGGACGTCGTCGAGGTCATCATCCCCACCTCGCAGTCCCACCTCGACCACGTCCTCGGGAAGTCCCGCGCGGAGACCATCGAGATGGCCCGCGACGCCGTCGACCGCGTCCGCGACGGCGGCGCGACGGCCCACCTCGCCCTCGTGGACGGCTTCCGAACCGACCCCGCCGACCTCGCGGCCACCTTCGAGGCGTTCCCCGACCTGCCGATGATAACCATCGCCGATACGGTGGGCGCGCGGACGCCCGACCGGGTGAGCGGGATGCTCGCGGACCTCGCCGACCGGGGGGTCGACCACGACCGACTGGGCGTTCACTTCCACGACGACCTCGGCGTGGCGACGGCGAACACGCTGGCGGCGGCGCGGGCGGGCGCGGCGAAGGCGGACGTGAGCGTCGCCTCCCTCGGCGAACGCGCGGGCAACGCCGCACTCGAGGAGGTCGTCGTCGCCGACGCCGTCGACGGCGACGGCGCCTTCGACGTCGACCGCGCGGAACTCGTCCCCGCGTGTCTCGACGTACTCGAAACCCTCTGTGAGTCGGTCGAACCCCGAAAGCCCGTCCTCGGGTCGGAGGTGACCGAACACGAGGCCGGTCTCCACACGGCGGCGATGCTCGACGACCCGGCGACGTTCGAACCGTTCGACCCCGCCGACTTCGGCGGGGAGCGAACCCTCGTCTTCGGCGAGGGAAGCGGTCGGGGGAGCGCCCGGAAACTGCTCGAACGCGAGGGCGTCGCGGTGACCGACGACACCGTCGCCGCACTGCTCGACCTGTTGGCCGACCGCGGGCCGATGGACGCCGAAGCGGCGGTGTCACTCGCCCGCGACGAACTCTGACCGACCGGTCGGCACACATTTACGCTCCGACCCGTAACGGCCGATAGCGACCACTGGCCATGTATCAGGCAACCCTCCATCTCCAACTCGAAACCGAGTGCGTCCTCTCGGACGTCGCACGGGAACTCGGTCACTCCGTCGACGTTCAGATAGAGGAACTCCACGACCACATGGTGACGTTTCTCTTCGACGCGGGCGACGGTGCCGCCGCGTGTTACGACATCCTCGACGCCTCCGACCGGGTCGAACACGTCGAGTATCTCGACGCGACGACGCTGTTGGTGACCAAACACTCCTGTGGGGCGTACTCGGCCATCTATCAGAACCACGCCGTCCTCCGGCGCCAGAACCGCGTCGACGACCGCCACCGCATCTACAACGTCCTCTTTTTCGCGCGCGAGGACTTACAGGACATCATCGCTGACTTCCGCGACATCGGCGAGGTGACCCTCAGCAGTCTGACGCAGGTGGGCGACGCCGGCGCGGAACTCACGCCCCGCCAACGCGAGGTCATCCAGTACGCCTTCGACGCGGGCTACTTCGAGTGGCCCCGCGAGACGACCAGCGAGGAACTCGCCGACGAACTGGGCATCAGTCGCGCGACGTGTCTCGAACACCTCCGCAAGGCAGAGGAGAAACTGCTGGCGACGATGCTCGACCGCTCGGTCGACCCCGAGGGGTATCGCCCCTCGGCGCAGGGACGGGCGTAGGGTCACATCCGCACGTCGGCGGTTTCGTGACCCCTGTCGCCGAGGCGCCCCTCGACCCAGAAGAAGCCGAGGTTGACGGCCGTCGCCACCAACACGAGGACGACGATGATGGCGAGCATCCGCGCCACCTGCGCGCCGGTCATGTACTGGACGAGCGTATAGCCCAGTCCGGCCCGCGCCGCGAACATCTCGCCCAGTACGATGCCGAGGAAGGTGAGGTTGAACCCGAGGCGGAGACCGATGACCAGTCCGGGGAGGATGGAGGGGACGACCACCTCGCGGAAGGTCTGCCACCGCGAGAGCTGGAGGTTGCGCGCCACCTTCAGGTGTTCGTCCTCGATGGTCGTCATCGCGCTCATCGTCAGGATGGCGACGGGGAAGACGCCGTGGAACCAGCCGAACGCGATTTTGGAGTCCATCCCGAGGCGGAAGACGAACAGAAAGAGCGGAAAGAGCGTCACCTTGGGGATGGCGTAGGCGCCCATGATGACCGGTTCGAAGACGTCAGACCAGAAGTCGCTGGCGCCGAGGGCGACGCCGACCCAGACGCCGACGACGACGGCGAGGACGTAGGCGACGACGAGTTCGGTCAGCGTTCGCTGGAGTCCCGAGAGGAGCCATCCCTCGCTGAAGCCGCCGAGAAGTGCCGAGAGCGACGCCGCCGGCGACGCCAGTGCGAACTCGCTGACCGTCATCGAGAGCAGTTGCCACGCCACGAGGACGAGGACGGGCACGGCCACCTGACCGGCGCGAATCCACGTCTCCTCGCCCCGGCCGACTGCGGAACTCACGCTTCCACCCGCCGGTAGAGTCGCTTCTCGACGAGGGCGAGCGCCGCGTTGGCCGTCAACGCGAGCAGGACGACCAGCAACATCGCGGCGTACATCCCCTGCACGTCGAAGTTGTTGTAGTCGTAGGAGATGAGCCACCCGAGACCGCTGTCGGCGAGGATGAACTCGCTGGCGATGGTGCCGATGAGGGCGTAGATGAACCCGAGTTTCAGCCCCGTGAAGACGTAGGGCACTGCGGCGGGCAGGTAGACGTACCGGAGCATCTGGTAGGTCGTGAGGTTCATGTCGCGGCCGGCGTCGACGTACGCCTCCGGTATCTGCTCTAGGCCCGACGCCGTGTTCGTGACGATGATGACGACGCTGAACCCCCACGCGATGAGCAGGATGGGCGCGATGCCGAGACCCATGATGGAGATGAGAAGCGGGTAGAACGCGAAGAAGGGGACGGCGTAGTAGATGAGGAGGTAGGGGTCGAGCACCCGCTTCAGTCGCTCTGCCTTCCAGAGGACGACGCCCGCCGGGACGCCGGTCACCACCGCGAGGGCGAAGGCGCCGAACACCGCCGAGAACGTCTGGACGATGTGGGGCGTCAGGTCGCCGCTCGCCAGCAACGCGACGAGCGTCGTCGCCATCTCCGAGAGGGGGATGAGCGTGGTGCGGCCCACCAGCCCCCACGTGGCGGCGAACTCCAGAAAGCCGAGGATGGCGAGGAGGACCGCCGCCTGCGCGAGGCGGACCTTCGTCGTTCGGTCGAGCGAGGGCCCCGGAAGCGAGGAGGCGTAGTCGCCGCTCACGGCGTCACTGCACCTCGCGTTCGGCCCGTCCGGTCTTCTGGTCGAGACCCCGCTTGCTCTCGGTTTTGAGTTCGCCCCACAGGTGCTGGACGAGGTCGTTGAACGCCTCGGTCGACATGGTGTCGTCGTCGCGTGGCCGGGGGATGTCGTTGTCGACGACGGTCTTGAACGTCCCCGGACGCGCGCTCATCACGGCGATGCGGTCGGAGAGCTGGACCGCCTCGTTGATGTTGTGGGTGACAAAGAGGATGGTCGCGCCCGTCTCCCGCCAGATGCGGAGCAGTTCGCCGCCGAGGATGAGCCGCGTCTGTTCGTCGAGTGCGCCGAAGGGTTCGTCCATCAGGATGAGGTCGGGGTCCATCACCAGCGTCCGCGCGATGGCGACGCGCTGGTTCATCCCGCCGGAGAGTTCCGTCGGACTGGCGTCCTCGAAGCCGCCGAGTCCCACGAGATTTATCATCTCGCGGGCGCGTTCGCGGCGTTCGGCCTTGGCGACGCCGTTCATCCGCAGGCCGAAGGCGACGTTTTCCAGCACCGAGAGCCACGGAAAGGTGCTGTGGCTCTGGAACACCATCCCCACGCGCGGGTCCGGTCCCGCGATGGGGTCGCCGTCGATGGTCACCTCGCCCCCCGTGGGTTCGATGAGGCCACCGATGATTTCGAACAGCGTGCTCTTGCCACACCCGGTCGGCCCGATGATGGAGACGAACTCGCCGTCCTCGACGGTCAGGTCGATGTCGTCCAGCGCGACGATGGTGCTCTTGCGGTCGTCGTTCAGGCCGTAGGTCTTCGATATCTCCCGTAGTTCGAGCATCTATGCCAGTTTCGAGAGGTCGACCCGGACGTCCTCGGGGAGGAACGACTGGTCGATTATCTTCGACCACTCGACGTTCCGGTCGATGAGGTCGATGTTTTTCATCCCTTCTTCGATGAGGCGCAGGCCGTCGAGGTCGAACTGGTCTTTCACGTAGTAGTTCTCGGGTTCGACGTTCTTCAGCGAACTGCGCATCACGTCCTTACTGTAGCCGTCGTTGTAGGAGGCGAAGATTTCGGCCGCCTGCTCGGGGTTGTCGCGGATGAACTCGACGCCCTTCGCGCGGGCGCGCAGGTAGCCTTTCACCACGTCGGGTTTCTCCTTCAGGATGTCCGGGCCCGCGATGACGCAGGTCTGCTGGAACGTCCCGATGTACTCTTTCGCCCAGAACACCACGTCCCACTTGTCTTCGAGTTGCTGTTTCGAGAAGATGGGGTCGAGGTTGGCGGCGGCGGCGATGGAGCCCTCGCCGAGTGCGGTCAGTCCCTCGCTCAGCCCGCCCATGGCCTTGAACTCCACGTCGTCGACGCTGATGCCGTCGGCGCGCTTGACCGCGAGCGCCGAGGTGTTCTGCGTGACCGACCCGGCGCTCGTAAAGCCGACCGTCTTCCCCGCGAGGTCCGTGATGTCGGAGACGTCGCTGTCTTTCGTCGTCACCCAGTTGATGGTGCCGGGGGAGTTCGTCGCGCCCGCGATGATGGTCAGCGGCGCGCCCGCGTAGTAGGCGTTGACCGCCGCCGGCGTCGACACCTCGCCGAAGGGAAGCCCGCCGGTGACGACGTTGCGGACCGTCGTCCCGCCGCCGCTCGACCCGACGAACTTCGAGATGTCGATGCCCTCCTCCGCGAAGTAGCCCTGGTCGAGCGCCGCCTGATACGGCGGCGCGTACAGCAGGATGGGCCAGTGGGTGACCGTCGCCTGCGCTTCGAACGACCCGCTCGCGCTCCCGCCGCTGGTGCCGGTGTCGGACCCGCCGGCGTCGCCGGACCCCGACCCGGAGCCGCCGGACTCCCCGCCACCGCCGGAACACCCTGCCAGTCCCCCGGCGAGCGCCGTCGCCCCCGTCGCCGCGAGGAACCGTCGTCGCGTCCGTCCGTCCGTCTGCGTGAACCGCTCGTCGTTCTCCATGCTGTCACCCTTTTCAGAGCGACCCTCAAAGGGGTTTCACCTACCAACGTCGGGGGTTTTTGAGTCGCACCGGCGGCGCCGCCCCGTTCGCGCTCGCGCACCTGTCGAGTGGTATACAGCCTCACGGAACCGATTTAGGACGCCGGCACCTCGATGACGTATGAGCTTCAATTACGACTCCGCGCTCGACCGGGCGTACGACACGCTCCCGGAGCGAACGCGGGAGGCGGGCGACCGGTTGCAGGTACCCGACCCGGCCGGGGAATCCGACGGCGCCTTCACCCGCCTGACGAACCTCGGCGACATCGCCGACGCCCTCGACCGCGACCCCGAACATCTCCACCGGAGCATCCAGCGCGAACTCGGCACCAACGGCCAGTTCGACGGCGACCGCGCGCGCTACAACGGCTCCTTTACCGTCGCCGACTTCGACGCCGCCATCGACGCCTACGTCGTCGAGTACGTCACCTGCTCGGAGTGTGGTCTCCCCGACACCAACCTCGTCCGCGAGGACGGCGTCGACATGCTCCGGTGTACCGCCTGCGGCGCCTTCCGCCCCGTCCAGAAGCGCCCCAAACAGCAGTCTTCGGCCCAACAGGCCACGCTCGAAGAGGGCAAGACCTACCACGTCGAAATCACCGGCACCGGACGCAAGGGCGACGGCGTGGCCGAACGCGGCAAGTACACCATCTTCGTCTCCGGCGCGAAAGAAGGACAGGTCGTCGACGCCTACGTCGAATCCATCAGCGGAACGCTCGCGTTCGCCCGTCTGGCGTAATCGACTCGACGCGTCGCTTCGTCGTCAGTTGTACTCCCGCCAGCGGTAGCCACACTGTTTTCACTTGGAACAAGTCGGTTTCTCAAGACTTGTCTCGCTTATAATCAACGACGAGTTTTGAGCACGAGAGTTGCGAGCGTTTAGCACTCCCTATTTCTCTTCGGAGAGTAGGTCGAGAAGTTGACGACCCTTCTCTGTAATGTGATACTCCCTCCTATTTCGCGTATCGCCTTCAACTGGATTGGCTTTGACCATGCCCGCTTCTTCGAGTTCGTCAAGATGTTGATAGATGGTTGACGTGGTAACGCCTATCTTTTTTCAAGGCGAGAATCCCGCCCTTTTAGGGCGGGCGTGAAGCCGACAACTCCTACACGAACCACCGTCGGTCGCAGGCCGAATACCCCACGACCACGAACCATTATTAGAATTGGGTGTGTAGAAATCAGCATGGCCAAATGAAGTACAACCTCGAAACCGGGTCGCACACGGTCTACGCGCTCCAATATCACTTCGTGACCGTCACGAAGTACCGCGCAGACCTCCTCACCGACGAGATAGCCGAACGCATCGGTGAGATTGCCAGCGACATCTCCGAGGACTTCGGCGTGAACATCCAGAACGTCAACGGCGGTTCCGACCACGTTCACATCCTGTTCACGGCGAAGCCAACGACCGACCTCACCAAGTTCATCAACTCACTCAAGGGCGTCACGTCCCGCAAAATCCGTGACGAAAACCCCGAAGTTCGGCAGGCGCTCGACAAGGCGTTCTGGCAACCGGGGTACTTCCTCGCCACCACCGGCCAAGTGAGCATCGACGTGCTGATGGAGTACGTGGAGGAGCAGTAGCGATGTCCACGACCGTCACGAAAACGTTGCAGGCGACGTTCGCGCCACCCACCGCGCACAAGCAGTCGAAACTCAACGACCTGCTCGACACGTACCGTGACGGTCTGCAAGAGGCGTTCGACGCCGGGGCGAGTACCATGTCGGCGGTGAGCGACATCGTGACGCCCTACGACCTCCCGTATCAGGCCAAAGCCGCGCTCTGCAACTACGTCCCGAAACTCCGCAAGACGTACCACGCCAAGGAGTTGGACGACGGCCACCCGATACGGCTCACGAACCAAGCCGCGAAATTCGACCACTCCGACGAGCGCGACTACGAGTTTACGTGGTGGGTTCCCCGTCCCGGTCGGGGAACGAACTTCTGGATACCGCTCCGCATCAACCCCGAACAGGAAGACCTCTGGCACGACCTCGTATCGGAGGATGCGAAGGCGGGCGAGATACGGCTTCAGAAGCATCGGAAGAACTGGGTACTGCACGTCACCGTCGAGTACCCGGTCGAAGAACCAGCGACGGACGGTGACGCCACGCACATCGGCTTAGACATCGGAGAAACCGCCCTCATAACGGGCTGTGCCCTCAAGGACGGTTCTCCGACTGACCCGTTCGTGTGTAGCGGAAGCAGAGCGAAGCATCTCCGCAAAGAGATGCACACGACCCTGAAACGACTCCAAGAGCGTGACGCATCCGAGTGGCGGATTGAAGACCGATTCAGCCACTACCAGAACGCGCTCACCGACATCGTGGAGAAAGCATCTCGGCAAGCCGTCGAGTACGCCAAGCAGTTCGAGAATCCGGTGTTGGTGATGGAGGACTTGACGTACATCCGTGAGCGTCTCGACTACGGGAAGTACATGAACCGTCGCCTTCACTCGTGGGCCTTCGCCCGACTGCAAGGACGCATCGAGGACAAGGCAACGGAAGCAGGCATCCCAGTTGAGTACGTGAATCCGGCGTACACCTCGCAGACGTGCCACTCGTGCCACCGTATCGGTCGGCGGGACTCGCAAGCCGAGTTCCGGTGTCCGAACGACGACTGCCACGTTTCGACGTTTCAGGCCGACATCAACGCTTCCGCGAATATCGCACGACGGGTTGACCCGTGGGGAGAGAGCGTCCCGCTTGACAAGGCGGAACGCGATGACTCGCCTCGGGATGGGAGCGGTTGTGACACCGCCACGACTCACCGTGAGAAGAGCGTACCAGCGCAGATGACGCTCACGGCCTACGAAGAGTCGAAACCCTCTGCCAGCGACGACTAACTGGTATTCCCCATGCGTGGGAAGCCTCGCCGTTTACGGCGAGGAGGATGTCACAGCGTCATGTGCCACAGAGCGAGCATCGTATGCTCCTTCAAGTGAGGACCCTGCCTGCAAAGCCCGATAGTGGATGTGGGGATTCGTCGCCTTCGAGAGTGCGGCGTTTACTAGAATATATCGATATGTCTTGTTCGAGTCAGTGAGAATTCCCTTTATTTTCGTCCGAATAAGGTCATCGTCTATGTATTCGGTTTGGTCATCGGATTGAATGTATTTCCATTCTCGGTTCAGAATCTTCGAGGCTTTCTCAGAATTGACATTCTCTTCCGCCAAGTTAGACACCGAGACATACTTCTAATATGGCGCATAAATGCCATATATCGGCAAAAGAAGATATAATGCCAAAAAGCGATATAGTTACTCGTCCGACGCCTCAAAGAGAGTCTGCTGATTAGCGTCTTTGTCGATGCCGGGATTCACGTCTCGGTTCGGAGGTTCGTAATTCAACCAAAGACTCTCCTGACGCTTGTCTTTCGTCGTGTGCATCGTCTTCTCCTCCGCGTCAACACGTATCCAACCGTACTCCTCGAAGATCTCTTCATACAGGTCACACTGGTATCCCGAGACAGCAACTTTCCCTTCTGCGTTCCTAAGAGCCCCGAGCGTGTCATAGAAGAGTTCACATAGATCGTTGAATCAGCTTAGACAAGTT
>JBDGTR010000082.1:0-13548 GCA_042216635.1 Haloplanus sp.
GCTCTATCTCGTCTTCGGTGAACGCTTCCTCCGGCTCGCGGTAGGCATAGTCGGGATGGTCGTACTCCAGTACTCGCCGCCACCACTTCTCGCCGAGGTCGGTCTCTGGCTCGGGACCGATGCGAGCACCGTGGACTCTAAAATGTCGCCATCCGCGATTGTGGTGTCCCGCGCCTGGCCGAGTATGTTTGTCAATTGTCACATCGTACCGCCCTCCTTTCGATAGGTCTTCTTCCGTGACCGGCGGCTCATAGAGCGGTTCGTGGTCCTCGTTCTGCTTTGCCCGTGCTCGGTCGACCATCGTGTTCGAAAAGTAGCCATTAGCGTGGACTGCTTCCCTGCTTGACTGAGCGCGAGCACACACGAGCGCGGCTGCAATAGCGCACAGCCGCCTGGCCCACTCGTTGTCCTCGTATCTGTTCTCGGCGAGGTTCTCGTAACGTAGTACCTTCTCGACTGCCTCATTCCCCGCCACGAGGTCTTCGAGCGTCACCAAGACGGCGCGGTTCCAGAACTGGGTCTCGTGACCTTTGCCGGAGCGGACCAGTTCGAACGCGGTCCACCCAGCTACCTCCTCGTCGGACCGACGCACCCCTTTCTGGAACGCTGATACGACAACATCTCGTCTGTAACCCCCTGCTGTTTGCCAGTAAGGCATCTCTTCGCCGAAATCGTTGGTCTGATTCTCGTCGCTCTCGTCGTCCGGCTCTTCGAGTTCGCCGTCGTCGTTGAACCGGAACTGGTCGTGGTTGTCACTCACGGTCCTGAACCCGTGTGAAAATAGGGGTTCCCAGATATTAGTTACTTCTTTTACATAAAAATATGGAACACTATCCAAGAGAGTGGTGAAAGGAATCCACCTGAATAACGCTCAATTTGCTTTCGGAGGACTTTACTTTCTTTCTCTCCGGGGTCGTCAGGTGAAATACTCCCTCCTTTGTTCCGACTTGACCTCCTCGCTCCGCTTGTCATAGTGCTCGTCAAGCGTTTCCGTTTTTACGTCCATACGGTCGCTGACGGCCTGTTTTGGTGCGTCCTTGCTCAGATAGTGCGTGATGCTTCCGCGCCGGATATCGTGCGGGGGGTTGTTCGATGGACACCCGGCCCGCTTGTCGTGACGACGCCACTCACAGTCTGGAATGTCCTTCCCGTGGGGACACTCCCGGCTGTAGAAGCATGGTTGTGTCATCTCGTACACCCAGTCCCGAAGAGTCGTCTTGTTGGGACGACCACGTCTGGTCGTTATTAGCGGGTCTCGTCCGTGGTCGTCGGTGACTTGGTCACGATGTCCGTCGATATAGTCCGCGACGATGAGGGTCGCGCGGTCGGAGAGAGCGACGACGCGCTCACCATTGGTGCCGTTTTTCAGCGACGTGCCGGTCTGGGGACGATGCTCGAAGTAGAGCCGCTGTTCGTCCTCGTGGAAGTCACCGACATCAAGCGAGTGAACACCTCCGACGCGAGCACCGGTGTGCCACATGATGGTGAGCAACGCGTGCTTCTGGCTCGCGTACTGGTAGGTGTTGAGGTATTCGAGGATGTCGATGGCTCTGTCGGGGTCCAGAATCTCGTCGCGTGACCCCGCCTTGTTGTCCACAGACGGGACTCTGACCTTCTCGTGGGTGTTCCGGGGAACTGCGTCTATCTCCTCGCAGAACTTCATGAAGACGCGAAGGGTGGACATCTGGGTCTGCATACTGACGGTGTTGAGGTCGCCGTCTTCTCGTCGCCAGATTCGATACTGGTGCAGCTTCCGCCCGGTTACGTCGTTCATGTTCGTCAGGCGTGCCTCGTCGGAGCCGTCCCCGCTGGCCCACCGGACGAAGTGGCTGAGTCGGTACTCGTGAGCGTTCAGTGTCGCTTCGCTGACCTCGTTTCGGCGCTGGTCCAAGTAGAGGGTCAGCGACGTTTCTGGGTCGATAGGTTCGAGTTCGGTCATCATTCTTCTTTTTGTAGTACAGATGGAGGAAACTGGTCTTAGAGCCGCTCTAACCCGTGATAACCGGGAGGTCCGCGGTTCAAATCCGCGTTGGCCCATCCCTCGCACGGTCGGCCTTCATCTCTTGAAGACCGACCGCACGAGTCTTCTACCGCACATCAACGGCATTCTCCCAGTTCTGAGACGCAAGTCGACCGTTTCATTTGAACCGTCGTACGGGTGCGGGTCGTCGCCGTCGAGCAGATGTCGGAGGTGGGCCGGCGAGACGCTCATGCAGACCGGGAGTCGGTGGAGTCGCAAAAGCGTTCGCCGATGAATCGGATGCCGCGATAGCAAATCGGACGCGGGGACCGTCCACCGTCGCGGTCGGCGCGTCGAGTCCAGTTCGGCGCTCCAGCGGTCGAGACGGTCGGTGAGAGAACGCCGGGCGAGGGCCGGTGAATCGACGCCGTTCGTCCGAACGGTGTGTACTCTTCTGATTCGGCGGCGCGAAGCCGGACGAACGTACACCGTCGCGGCCGTCGCCACGGAGGTAAGGTCCTGGAGCGTCAACTCGCGGCGATGGACGCCGATTCCTTTCGGGAAGCGATATACGACGCGTTCGCCGGGACGGCGGAGAGAGAGACGAAGATTGCCCGCGCTCTCGGCGTCGGCACCGACTATCTCGGTCTCTCGGTGGGAATCCTCACGCGGATAGACGACGGGACACAGGAGGTGATGCAGGCAGTGGGGGGCGAGAACGTACTCGAGGAGGGAGAGACCTGTCCGCTGGAACGGGCCTACTGCCGGCGGACGGTCGAAATCGACGGTCCGCTCGCGGTCCAGAACGCGGCGGACGCAGACGCGATTTCGGACGCCGCCTACCGCACCTTCGAGTTGGGGACCTACCTCGGGACGAAGGTCCGCGTCAACGACGACGTCTACGGGACGGTCTGTTTCGCCGACGAAAAAGAGCGGGCGACGCCGTTCACCGAAGCCGAGGAGGTGTCCATCGAACTGCTGGCGAAACTCGTCGGACAGGAACTCGAGCGCCGGGCGTACGAGCGCGAACTGGAGCAACGAAACGAGCGACTCGAACGCGAGAAACAGCGCTTCGAGGGCATCGCCGAGACCAGTTTCGACGTGCTCTTTCGGGTGGGGCGCGACGCCGAGTTCACGTACGTCTCGGCCGCCGTCGAGCGAGTCCTCGGCCACGAACCCGAAACGCTGGTCGGCGACCCGTTCACCGACCACCTCGATTCGTCGTCGGTCGGCGACGCCCACGACGCCTACGTGGCGGTCTTCGACGGCGAAACCGTCGAGAGCCTCGAACTGGAGTTCCTGGACGCCGACGGAGCGGTCGTCGTCCTCGAAGTGAACGCCGCGCCCATCCACGAAGACGGCGAGGTGGTCGGCGCACAGGGCGTCGGTCGGGACGTCACCGCCCGCAAGGAGCGCGAACGCGAACTCCGGGTGAAAAACCGGGCGATGGACGAGGCGCGCATCGGCATCTCCATCGCCGACGACCGCGTCCCGGACCAACCGCTCGTCTACGTCAACGAGGGATTCGAGCGCATCACCGGCTACGACGCCGAGGACGCACTCGGGCGGAACTGTCGCTTCCTGCAAGGGCCGGCGACGGACGCCGATGCAGTGGAGCGGTTTCGGGAGCGAATCGACGCCAGAGAGCCCACGGCGACCGAACTCGTCAACTACCGGGCTGACGGGACGCCGTTCTGGAACCGCGTCCGCGTCGGTCCCGTCGAAGACGAGACCGGCGAGGTCACGCATTACGTGGGGTTCCAGGCCGACGTGACCGAGCGCAAGCGAGGAGAGCAACTCGGTGCCCTCCTCAATCGCGTCTTGCGGCACAACCTGAGCAACGACATGAACGTCATCCTCGGGTGGGCCGAACTGCTCGCGGCGGACGAGGCGACGGACCCGGCGGCGGTCGGCAGTCGAATCAGACGGACGGCCGAACGGCTGGTCGACCTGAGCCGACAGGCCCGCGAACTGCAACGGGACGCCCGACGGAGCCGCGAGCATCGCCGTCTCGACGCCGACGCCCTCCTCCGTGGCGTCGCGGAGACGCACCGAAACCGCTTCCCGGACGCCGCCGTCGACGTGAGCGTTCGGACCGGCCGCGACGTCTGTGCCGGCGTCGAACTGGAGCGGGCCGTCTCGGAACTCGTCGAGAACGTGCTGAAACACGACCCCGCGCCCGAACCGTGGGTCGGTCTCACCGCCGTCGACGACGGCGAGTGGGTGGAGGTGACCGTCGCCGACGAGGGACCGGGCATCGACGCCATCGAGACCGAAATCGTCGCCGAGGGCGAGGAGACGGCGCTCGAACACGGGTCGGGGCTGGGGCTGTGGGCGGTCAACTGGATAGTGACGCGCTACGGTGGGTCGTTCCAGATTCGCGCCCGCGAGGGAGCGGGCACCGTCGCCACGATTCGGCTTCCGGGCATCGACGCCGACACGCCCGTCGAGGCAGTCGCTCGGCGGCCGACGATTCTCTCGCGGTGAGCCTTAACAGAGCAGGAGATAGAACCAGTAGGGAAGCTGAATCAGGCCGTCAGAGATAGTCTCGACCGGGCGGGTCGAGGGGTCGGGGTCGTCGACGAGGAGAAAGCCCACCGGCGCGTCGTAGGTCCGGCGGAACGCTTCGAGCGCGGAGCGCACGTCGGAGCGGTCGCGGGGTCGGTAGCCGAAGCCCACGGGGACGGGCGTCCCCGCGACTTCGAAGACGAAGTCGACGACGCCGTTGCGCCCGCGCCAGTACTGCACCGTCGGTGTGGGGTCGGCGGCGCCGTTCGCGGCCGCGACGCCGTAGGCCAGACGCATCGTGTGGTCGAAGCCGGCGAGGCGAGCGAGGTCCACCTCGCGGTCGAAGTCGGTGCGGACGGGGGCGTCGCTCGCGGCTAGTGCGGTCACCAGTCCCGTATCGCGGAGGTAGAGGCGAACCGAGCGCGGGCGACTGTTGTCGTATTCGGTGACGCCGGTGAGGAGGTACAGTTCCGACAGCGCGGGGAGGTAGCTGTCGGCGATGGTGCGCCGGTCGACGTCGAACGACTCCACGAGGTCCTGATAGCGGAGGGGTTCGGCCGCCCGATTGCGCGCCGCGAGCGCACAGAGGCGTTCGAGGTCGGCGACGGTCTGGATGGATTCGAACTCCGGCACCTCCCGGTAGAGCGCGTCGCGGACGTCGTCGCGCAGGCGCTCGTAGTCCTCGCTCGTCGCGTCGGCGGCGGACGCGACGGCGCCGTCGCGGTCGTAGCTGACGAGACCGCCCATGGCGAGGTAGTCGAGCACCTGTGACTGGATGCGTCGCTGGTCGTCGGCGACGCGGTCGTATTTCGCGCGGAGTTCCGAAACGAGGGGGACCACCTCGCCGCTTCGGAGCGTCGCGGGGAGACTGCGCGCGCCCGTGCGAATCGAGGTGGGACTCACGCGGCGGTCCTCGGTTTCGAGGTCTGGATACAGCGTATAGAGGTAATCGCGGAACTTCTCGGGGAGGACGGGTTGAACGTCGTAGGCCGACGCCGGGAACTCCACCCGCGAGAGTTCGCGGTCGACCTGCACGCCGGCGCTCGCGGTGACGGCGACGTGCCGGTCGGGCGCGCCGTCGAGGATGTCCGAAACCGCACTGCCCCACCCGTCGGTGGGTTTGTTCGGGTGTTCGATGCGGTGGACGTCGTCGAGGAGGACGAACTGCGGGCCGTCGGCGTCGCTCCGGCCGAGGACGCGACTCTCGTAATACTGCACCGCGCGGCGGAGTTGTTCGTCCGAGCGGAGTTGATAGAGCGGGTCGGCGTCGAAGGGGAGATAGAGGAACTGTTCGGGGTCGGCGCCGGCGTCGATGCGGTGCTGGACGAACTGGAGGAGGAGCGTCGTCTTGCCGACGCCGCGCCGACCCACCAGTCCGAGGAGGCGCTGGTCCTCGAACTGGCTTCCCGACCCGCCGGGTCGAGCGAGGTGATAGAAGTCGCTTCGCTGGCGGGCGGGAAGCGACAGCGACTCGCCGTCCCACCACGGATTGTGCTCGTCGAGTGCCCGGAGCAGCGCGTCGTCGGCGTCGAGCGGCATCGGTCCGTAGTTCCACGAAGGGGGCCGTTCGGATGACTGTTTCGGCTTCACACACCCCGGCCGGGCGTCGATTCGGCGGGGGTGGCCCACCCACTGCCCGCGACGGCGCCCCGTCTCGCTACGCCGCCGAGTCGGGCGCGCGCCACGCGACGAGGGCGCCGACGCCCGCCAGTCCGCCGGCGGCGGCGAACGCGGCGGGGTATCCGCTCGCGTCGATGAGCGCTCCGGCGGCGACGGGCGCGACGAAGGCGCCCGCGAGGCTGACGCTCGTCAGGAAGGCGACGGCCGTCGCCGCAACCGTCGGGTCGACCAGTTCGCGGACGTAGCCGAAGGAGAGCCCGAGCGACAGTTGGACGGCGAAGCCGGCGACGAGGAGGGCGGCGACGACGACGGCCACCGACCGGAGCGCGGTGAATCCGGCGACGATGGGCGTCGTGACGAGAAAGGAGAGCAAGACGACGGGACGACGCCGACCGCCGAATACGCGGTTCGAGAGCGCGCCCGAGGACGTGCGCGCGAGGACGCCCACGGCGGGAAAGAGCGCGACAAGCAGGCCGCTGAGCGCGAGCGAGTAGCCGAGTCGCGCGGTGAGATACGACGGTCCCCAACTGTTGACGAACAGGTAGACGGCGTAGCCGAGAAAGCCGAGCGTCCCGACCAGCCACACCGACCGGTTCGTGAGGGCGGCGCGGAACTCGGCGGGAGTCGGCGGGTCCCGGCGCTCGACGGTGCCGCGCCCGCGACTCGGCGGCCAGAACAGCGCCAACCCACACGCGGCGAGGAGGGGGAACCCGACGAGGATGGCCGACCAGCCGAACCGACCGGCGACGAGGGGGCTCGCCGCCTGTCCGAGCGCGAATCCGACCGGGCCGAAGGCGGTGAAGACGCCGACGGCCGTCGCCTGTCGGGACCCCTCGAACGACCGACCGACGATGTCGATGCCGGCGTTCCAGACGACGGTGTAGGCGAGACCGCCGAAGACCCGCGAGAGGAGGACGAGACGGAAGGCTCCGTAGCGGGCGGCCTGCCACCCGGCGACGCCGGCCACGAGGGCGACGACGACGGCGACGGCCGTCGCGCGCCGCGAGTCGGTGCGGTCGAGGGCCGCCCCGAGGGGGATGCTGGCGACCACGGCCGTTCCGAACATGACGCTCACCAGCAATCCGGCGGCCGCCGGTCCGACGCCGAACGTCTCGCGGATGAGTGGCGTGACGCTCGCGGGACCGACCTCGTAGGCGCCGAGTGCGGCGGCCATGACGCCGCCGCCGAGGACCACCTGCCAGCGGGCGCGGCGACTGGTCGCCGTCGGCGTGGGCGTCGGCGTTGGCGTTGGGGGACTCGTCACGACGACGGGAGTCGCGGGGCGGACACATGACGGTGCCGTTTTCCGGTGGACTACTCGATTTCCAGCGAGTCGTCGCCGCCGTCGCGTTCGTCCCATTCGAGTTCGAACTCGACGCTCACCTCGCCGGGTCGGCCGGCCGGACCCTCGCGTTCGGCCGTGACCTCGAAGGTGGGCGTGGCAGGCGGGGTCAGCGTCACCGACTGCTCGCCCGCGCGCAGGGTCAGCGGTTCGCCCGCGTCCAGCGAATCCGCGACCTGCCGGAGGTACGACGCGACGTCGGCTCTCGACTGGGTGCGCTCGAATCGAAAGAGGCGTTCTTCGGGCATCGGTGAGCGATTCGCCGGGGCGAGAGATAACCCTTCGCCGTGAAAGAGAGAACGGCCGGCCGAAGCTTCATGACTGTGGGCGTACAAGTACGAACCAATATGGATTGTCGAGTCGTCGTCGAAGCCGCGGTCCCGGTGTACGACGTGGAGACCCCGGACGAGGCCATCCGCATCGCCATCTCGAAGACGGGGGAGATGCTGAATCCCGACCTCAACTACGTCGAAATCGAGATGGGGTCGTGGTCGACGCCCGGCGGCGAGGAACTCCCGCCGGCGTTCATCGCCGCCGACGAGGCACTCGTCGCACTCGAACTCGAGATGACCGTCTTCAACGTCGAACAGGAGGAACACGCCTCCCGCATCGCGCGCAAAGAGATCGGCCAGCGACTCGAAAACATCCCGTTGAAGGTGCTCTCGGTGACGCCCACCGAGGAGGAAGAAGACGAAGCGGACTCCGAGGCGGACTCGGAGAGCCAGTCCGACGAGGGCGAAGACGAGGACGACGACCTCATCCCGGAGTTCGAGGAACTGGTCGACGAGTGACGGCGCAGCCGCTACGGGGTCGATGCCGGCAGGAGACCGCTCGTAACGTTCAGTCTGCTCGGGGAGCGACGCGCTCCTGTTCGGTGCTCTCCATCGAGGACGTGATACCTTTTGCCAGTTTAAAAACAGCCGCCTTGTGGTCCGTCTTCGACTTGTGGATGGATGTGGGTCGTACCCCCATATCCTCGTAGGCCGTGAGGTCGATTTCGTCGTCGTGCCACGCGGCACACTGTTTTTCTACTTCTGCAAGCAGGCCGTGCAGGTGGATGAGTTCCTGCTTTTTCATAGCACTCGGTCATAGCGAGTGGAAGGTTATATTATTATCTTGAGTGGAGTTAACATGGACCTCAGGGCCTCGGGCGTCGATTCCCGGGGGGTAACCGACCGACTCCGTTCTGAAACGCTTTAGTTTCGTCGTCGGTCAGGTTGGCGTATGGATTACGAGGACAGTCTCGACCGGGCGTTGACCGAGGCGCCGGACGTCGCCGACGCCGGTGAACGCTTTCAGGTGCCCGACCCGGAGGTCCGGCCCGAGGGTCACGTGACCATCTACGAGAACTTTCAGGCGACGTACGACCGACTCAACCGCGAGTCCGACCACCTCCTGAAGTTCCTCCAGTCGGAACTTGGCACGAGCGCCAGCATCGACGACCGGGGGCGCGCGCGGTTCACCGGCGACTTCAAACAGCGACGCGTCGCCGACGCCCTCACGGAGTACGTCGAGACGTTCGTCACGTGTACGGAGTGTGGCTCGCCCGATACGCGCCTCGTCGAAGAACAGGGGGCGACGGTGCTGAAATGCGACGCCTGCGGGGCGCTCTCGCCCGTCCCGGAGCGCTAGTCGAACTGTTTTACCATCTCGAGGTCGCGTTCGGTGCGCATGAACTCGGCGAGTCGTCGCGTCGCGTGACACGAGGGACAGTCGAAGTTCTTTCGGTGTCCGGGGAGGTCAGTCGGCGCCTTCTCCCACTCTTTGCTGCACTCGGGGCACAGAAGTCTCACGAACGCTTCGACCATACCCCCCATTGTGGGGTGTGGTCTCATTAAAGGTTCGGCGGTCTCACTCGGCGCCGGCGCGGAGGTAATGAAAGAGGTACGTCTGTGCGTAGCCGGCGTAGTCGCCGCCGAGTCGCGCGCGGAGTGCGCGCGAGGTGTCGGCGTACGACCCCCGGTCGCAGTCGGGGAAGTGCTCGGCGATGGCCGTCCGCATCCACGTATCCAGCGGGACGGCTTCGAGGTAGCCGAGCGAGAACAGCAACACGCAGTCGGCCACCTTCTGCCCGACGCCGACGAAGCGAGTGAGGAACTCGCGGGCGGCCTCGTAGTCGCGGCCGCGGGCCTCGTCGGGGTGGGCCTCGCCGTCGGCGACCATCCGCGCCGTCTCGCGGACGTACGGCGCGCGGTAGCCGAGTTTCAGGTCGCGCAGTTCCGCCTCGGTGCGGGCGGCGAGTTGGGCGGGCGTCGGGAAGGCGTGGTAGGTGCGGCCACCCGCCTCGACGGCGTCGCCGAACTCGCGCGCGAGGGCGCGTTGCATCCGGTGGATGCGGGCGACGCGCATCTGCGCCGAGCAGATGAACGAGACCAGACAGGGAAAGGGCGGGTCGCGCACGAGTCGCAGACCCCGGTATCGGTCGTAGGCCCGCCTGAGGAGGGCGTCGTCGGGCGTCGAATCGAGGATAGCGTCGAGGTCGTCGTCGAGTCGCAGGAGGTGGGTGAGCAAGGGCACGGCGTCGACGGTGGACTCCCACTCCAGTCGGCCCTCGGTCTGGCGCACGCGGACGACGGCCGTCTCCGCACAGACGCCGTCGACCGGTGGCACGGCCGTCTCGTACCACGCGTCGCCGCCGTGTGCGTCGAGGCGGTCGTACATCCGCCCGTCGGGTCGGTCCCAGAGGTAGCTCTGGCCGCTCTCGACGGTCGCCTGAAGGTCGAACGGTCCGTCCAGCGAGTCGAGTGGGACGGCGCCGCGTTCCATGCCCATGCGACGGGGAGGGACGGCGGGCGGCTTTCCGGTTTCGCTTTCGAGTCACTCCTCGTAGGCGGCCGCGAGGGGGGCGACGTCGACGCCGCGGGCGGCGCGGTAGTCGCCGGCGACGACGTAGACGGCGACGCCGAGGGTTTCCCACGCCACCAGCGCGGGGAGGACGGTCCGCACCGGGTCGACCAGGAGGAAGGCGTCGCTCGCCGGCGACAGCGCGGGCGCCCAGCGGGAGTAGCCGAGCGTCGTCACGGGGTCGAGTGCGACCACCCGCCACGCGAGGAGGCAGGCGGCGGCGACGCCGACGAGCGAGACGGCGAGGAGGGCGGGCGCGGGCGGGCGGAAGCGACACCGGCGGTAGAGCGCCGGGCGGACGAAAGGGAGGGCGGCGGCCGACGCACAGACGGCGAGATACTGGACGCAGAGACCCGCGAGGGAGAGATAGAGGGCGTAGCCGACGGCGTCGGCGAGGAGGAGACCGGCGACGGCGCCGGCGACGACGACGAGGGAGGCGTCGACCGGGAGCGCGCGGGTCGAAGACGGTGCGGGGAGCACGTCGGCGAACCCCCGGAACGTCCGAACGGGCACCCACGCGAGGGCGAACGCGACGCCGGCCGTCGCCAGCGCCGACCCCGGAACGAGCAGTCGGTCGGTCCCGACGCCGAGCGTCGGGGCGGCGGCGTCGGTGAAGGGCGCGGACGCGTACACCAGCCGCGACCACGGGATGACGCCGAGGGTGACGAAAGCGGCGACGGTGGCGACGGCGCCGGCGACGACGACGCCCGTCACGAGCGCTCGCGGCGCCGTCCGGCGGGGGTCGCGTACGGCGGGGGCGACGGCGGCGCCCGCGTCGAACGCGAAGAAGCCAAAGAGCGCGACGACGGCCGCCGACCCGAGCGCGCGACCCGGGTGGGTGCGGAGCGACGGCGTGGGAAAGAGCGGGTCGAAGTTGCTCGGGTAGACGGCCGTCAGGCCGGCGAGCGCCATCCCGGCGAGAAGCGCGACCAGGGGGGCGGTGACGAGGAGTTGGACGCGGCCGGCGGCGACGGGACCGCGGGCGTGGACCGCGACGACGACGGCGAGGACGGCGAACGACGCGACCAGCGGCGAGAGGGGGAGGGTGGCGGCGAGGGTCGACCCGAGGGCGTCGACGGCGAGTGCGAGGAGGGCGACGCCGGCGGCGAGCGTCGGCCAGACGGCGAGAAAGCCGGCGGCGCGGGAGCCGGCGGTTCGGGAGACGGCGAGGTAGGGGAGACCGTCGCGTTCGCCGAGGGGGCTAGAGAGGAAGGTGGCGTAACAGACCGCAATCGAGAGGGCGGCGAGCGTCGCGAGGAGGTAGGAAAGCGGCGTCGCCGGGCCGCCGAGGTTCTCGACCCGGTGGGGGACGAAGAAGACGCCGGCGCCGAGGAGCGCACCGAGGGTGACGGCGAGGGCGTGACGGCCGGCGAGCGCCCGCGTCATGTCCGAACGCAGGGCGCGGGCGGGGATATAGCCTCGGCCGGCGTGCCCGACGTGAGCGCCGTCAGACATATCCGTGTCAGTCGGCTAGGCCGGAGCGGAGGTACGGTACGAATGTCTCGAACCCATCGCTGGATCGGTAGCGTCAGTGCGCTGGTCGGTGCGTGGGTGTTCGTCTCGGCGTTCGTGCTCGACATGGCCGGCGCGCACTTCTGGAACGACGTCGTCGTCGGCGCGGCGATATTCGTTCTCGCCGGCTACAGCGCAGTGCGTGCGAGCGGATCCGAGACGGGTAACGTGTGGGCGTCCGGCCTCGCCGGACTGCTCGGCCTGTGGACGATAGCCACGCCGTTCGTCTACGGCGCCGGGTCCACGTCGATGTGGAGCGGCGTCGTCAGCGGCGTCGTGGTGGCAGTCCTCTCCGGCTACAACGCCTACGCGGCGAGCAACGCCGCCGAAGCATCGACTGCCGGAACGACGGGCGCGTAGAGACGACGAGTAGCCGCCGTTTCCTCCCCTATTTATTCAGTCGCCGAAAGAGATTTCTGTCGCTCCACACCAACAGGTGAGCGGACGATGACGGTCGACCCCGCAACTCTCGTGGCCCTGTTTCGCGCCTACCCCGGTCGCTCGGCGGTGCTGTCGGTGATGCCGGTGGTCCTCGCCGGCGCACAGAGCGTCAACGCCGTCGTTCACGAGGTGACCTCGCCGTTCGTGGTCGCCTTCGTGGTCGGCATGCTCGCGTTCGCCGCCGGCGCGACGAGTCACTCGCTGGCGAGTTTTCGGACGGAGGCGCTCGAAGCCGAACACGTCGAGAAGCGCCCCTGAGCGGGCGCGAACGCGACGACCCACCGACGCCACCGTGTCTCGCTCTCCCACGGCCGGGACTCACACGCGCCGTGGCGCTCGAAAACACTTATTCCGCTCGTCCGACTTTCCACGGCTATGAGTGATATCGTAGTGACGCTCCCCGACGGGTCGGAGTTGTCCGTCGAGGCTGGGTCGACGGTGGCGGACGTGGCCTACGAAATCGGCCCCGGTCTGGGCGCCGACACCGTCGCCGGCGTCGTCGACGGCGAACTCGTCGACAAGGCGACGCCGCTCGACCGCGACGTCGACCTCGTCATCGTCACGGAGAGTAGCGACGAGTATCGCCGCGTGTTGCGTCACTCGGCGGCCCACGTCTTCGCACAGGCGCTCACGCGCCTCTACCCGGAGGCCAAACTCGCCATCGGGCCGCCCACCGACGACGGCTTCTACTACGACGTGGCGGGCGTCGACCTCGACAGCGACGACCTCGAAGACATCGAGACCGAGGCCCGCGACATCATCGAGGCGGACCTCGACATCGAGCGAACCGAGCGCTCGCGCGAGGAGGCCCTCGACGTGTACGCGGACAACCCCTACAAACGGGACATCCTGAACGACGAGGCCGCCGGCGAGGAGACGGTCTCGTTCTACCAGCAGGGGGAGTTCGAAGACCTCTGTCGCGGGCCACACGTCGAGTCCACGGGGAAAATCGGCGCGTTCAAACTCCTCAACATCTCCTCGGCGTACTGGCGGGGCGAGGAGGACAACGACACGCTGACGCGGGTCTACGGGACGGCCTTCGAGAGCGAAGCCGAGATGGAGGCGTTCCTCGAACGCCGCCGGAAGGCCGAGGAGCGCGACCACCGGAAACTGGGACGGGAACTCGACCTCTTCTCTATCGACGAGACGACGGGACCGGGTCTGCCGCTCTATCACCCCAACGGCAAGCGCATCCTCGACGAACTCTCGGGCTACGCGCGCGACCTCAACCTCGACGCGGACTACGAACCCGTCGAGACGCCCCACCTCTTCCGGACGGAACTCTGGAAGAAGTCGGGCCACTACGAGAACTACGTCGACG
>JBDGTR010000073.1:0-13440 GCA_042216635.1 Haloplanus sp.
CTCAATCAGAGCGACGCTTCAGCTCCGCTGCTCACGTCGGTTGGGAAGTACCGACGGTGCTCATGGAGACGGCCCTCGTCATCGCCATGGTCGGGATTCGAATCGGACTCGGAGTCGCCGCGTTCACAGGGTTCAACCTGCTCGGTCACGGCGGCGACCTCAGTCTCCTGACGAGCAGTAACTTCGCGCCAGCGGGGTTCGCGAGCGTGCTCGCAACGGCGGCACTCGGCGTCTGGGCGTTCATCGGTCTCGAGTTTGCGACGCCACTCGTCGAGGAGGTGAAGAACCCGTCGAAGAACATCCCGAAAGGCATGATCATCGGTGGGGTCGTCATCCTGATCATGTCGGTGATCATGGGGTTCGGAACGATCCTGACGTACAACCCGTTCACGCATCACTCGGCGTACATGGGTAACGCGCCGCAGATCACCGTCTCGCGGATCCTGTTCGGGTCTGCGGGCACGTGGTTCGCGTCGCTCGCGTCGGCGGCGGCGACGGTCGGTAGTCTCCTCGTCGCGTACGCGTCCATTCAGCGTATCGTGTACGCGATGGCGCGCGAGGGACTCCTCCCGGAACCGCTCGCATACGTGCATCCGAAGTACGACTCCCCGTGGGTTGCGATTCTCACGACTGGCGTCATCTTCCTGATTCCGGTCATCTTCTCGAATACCGTCGTCGTGCTAATCTCGGCCGCCGCGGCGGTCTGGATGATGGTGTACCTCTGGATCCTCGGGCTCGTGTTGAAGATGCGGGTCACACACCCCGACCTCGACCGGCCGTATACGGCACACCCGATCTGGTACGTGGCTGCAATCGGGTTGATCCTCCTCACACTCTGGAAGGCGTACGCGGGTGCCTACTACCAGGTCGCCATCGGCTGTGGCATCTTCGTGATCGGGTTCGTGTACTCCACGCTGTGGGTCCGCGTGAAGAAACCGGATGCGACGCTCCCCGACGAACCGGCAGCGGCGAGCGACGACTAACGATAGTCCTCGCCCGTCGGATTCCTCCCACGTCATCAGAAATCGAAGATTTCTGATTGGCTAACGAGACGCTCTGCGTCTCGTGAACGGCTAAAGCCGTGGGCTTCCTCCTTGCATCTCTGTGATTCGCTGAATCGGGCCGTCTCGACCGAGTGAATCGGGGAGTTCCGATACGCGGCACTCCCCCACGTTCCTTTTCACGACGATACCCGAGCTACGGCGCTCCCGTCCGGCGAAACACCGCGCCGGAATTTTAATGTACTCGTAGTACCGTTGATAACACGTGCCACAGAAAGTACTGGTTCCAGTAGACGAGTCCGAACAGGCCAAGAAAGCACTCGATTACGCGATAGAGACTCACGGTGAGGGGGACATCACGCTTCTCCACGTGCTCAGTGTCCCATCCCGTATTCACCCGCTCAGAAAATCGGGATACGAGGGCATCGAACAGGTGGTAGAGGACGCCAAAGAGGACGCCGAACAGCTACTCGGGGAATTACAATCGAGGGCCGCCGAGCAAGGCGTCGACGTGACTACCGACACGGCTCAGGGCTCGGTCGCCAAAGAAATCGTCGCGTACGCCGAAGAGGGGGATTTCGACCTGATCGTCATCGGCAGTCACGGCCGTTCTGGCGCGTCTCGTGTCCTCCTCGGTAGCGTCGCGGAGTCCGTCGCTCGCAGATCGAGTCTTCCAGTCGTTATCCAGCGCTGATCGGACACGTGACTCGACGTACCGCTTGCTGAGTTCGAACGTATCGCTCACTCGGAATGAACGCATTCGACGACCATCCCGATATCGTTCTCGGTCGGTCACCCGAGTTCTCCTGCCCCCGGGACTGTTTGCAAGCCACATTCACAGCGCAGTGACGTGAGACGGCGGCGGTAGCCCCACTTCGACGACCACACCAGCCCTCTCGCGCAGTACGTTGACCGTCTCCCGTTCGAACTTCGCCGGTCGGACCCGCAGACGATGCAAAGTGAGCATCGTCCACCCACTGAACTGACCGTCCCGACCTTCGGCGAGGTCCGCGACGACCGTGTGGGCGGCGCACACACTCTCTAGTGACGCGGCGGATCTCGGTCGTTCCGTCACGTCCGAACTCATCGTCCCGTCGGCTCACTCTCTGGCGAGTGTACAGCATTCGTGCCTTTCGACCCGAAAGGCACTACTCGGCTGGGATTCGATTTCGTATTTCGTTTGCGAACTCTCTTGCATCCTCCTGTCGCGTCAGATGGAACGTGACTACCCCCAGTTTCGGACCCGAGACTTCGACGGCCGGCCGGTTCGAACCCAGATTTAGCTCAACCGACGACACGTCGTCGAGCCGATACTCGTCGATATCTCGACCGTATGGCCCAACTTTGTACCGCAGTATGCGCCGATTCGTAACGGCAATCCGCTCTTCGGTGTCCAGGAGACTGACGATAGTGTAGAACGTCCGGGGAACCAGCGACTCGAATCGAACGTCCCACTTCGAGCGGTCACGAACGATGAGAGCGACCTCTTCTCCGTCGTCACACAACTCCTTCAGTTGGTCTCGGCCCGCTTTACGGTCTTCATCGATCGAGTGATAGACCACCATGATATCCCTGATGTAGCGACAGATGTACTTAAAACACCCTCCGGGAGGAGGTCACTCGTGACGACGAATCGAGTGGGACAACTCACCCTACCGAACTGCGCCGACGAGAGCAGGAAACACACGAGGGCTACAGTACCCATTAGAAGTAATTTCTCACTTCTGAAACCACACGTCGATCGCTGGCAGTGTCGACGCCGTTGTCATCTCACCGACTGACTCGAAGAATTATCGGTTATAGCATTATCGTCGCCAACCGGAGAGAACGAGTCCGCGACCGGAAACCGAACGTCGATCACACGAGAGGACTCTACGAACTCCTGCGATAACCCTACTAGCGCGGCTTGAAGTTGCGTCCAGCACGTTTCGACCGGACCCAGTCCGGTGAGTACGATGGGCGCGTCACGAAGGCGGGGTCGTCACGGGTCTCGGGTCCGTGACGGCCGTCGTCTGACGATACCCTGTCCGGTGACCGTGCCCAGCAACCTCCTCCCTGCGCTGGCTAGACGACTCGACTGAGGGGAGCGTGTGGCGTGGAAACCGTCCTCGATGGTTCGTGAATCGTGTTCAACATTTTTACTCTATATCGATAGTTTCCATTTTCTATCGTGTACTCGTCATTAGTGGAGGTCTGCTCGAGCGACTCGTCGCTGTCCACCTGCGCCGACCGTCGCTCGTTCGCCACTGCAGTCGTCCCACTCGGCCGACTCGGTCACACCTTCCCGTACGGAATCGCCCCTAACCGCCGCTCTGTCGGCCTCCGTCCCCCCCCTCCACGTCGAGCGTTTTGCACTCTTCGACGGCGCTCTCGTCGGGCGCCTCCATTTTACGACCGTATCGAGTAAACAGTTCTAACGGCCATGACGGACGGTGCCGCTCTCTTGGCTTCCGCTCCTTCTGAGAGAAGTGGTCTGAATAGGGACGCCGAGGGCGCGTCTATAGTGGAATTTGAAACGACGTTCACGTCGACCGGGGACAGACACCCGGTCGAGTGGGCACTGACTTTCAAATTCTACTATAGCGGACGTCGGCCGGCGCGGAGGCGTCGAGACGTTCGTTCTCGTCGTCGAGAGCGTCGCGCCACACCTTTCTCCCACCGGTTCCAACCGCCGCCATGGCACGCCGCGACCGGTTCGTCACCGTCGACGGGACCGAACTCCACTACGCCGTATGGGGCGACCCGGACGCCCCGACCGTGGTCTGTCTGCACGGCGGCTGGCAGAACGCCGACGCGTGGCGCCCGCAGGTCGACCGCTTCGCCGACGAGTACCGCGTCGTGACGGTCGACTTCCGGGGACACGGGCGGACGGGCGCGACGGACGCGCGGCGCTACTCCATCGACCTCTTCGTCGACGACGTCGACGCCCTGCTGGCACACCTCGGCGTCGAGGAACCCATCCTCTGTGGACTCTCGATGGGCGGCATGGTGGTCCAGTCGTTTCTCGCGGCGTATCCCCGGCGGGCGCGCGCCGCCGTCGTCGGGGGACCGATACGGTCGATGCCGCCGGTCGACTTGCCGGCGGGCGTGAAGGCCGCCGTCTCTCCGGTGCCGACCATCGCTGGGTTGGCGTCGACCATCGGAACGAGGGCGACCTTCGAGTCGCTGTGCCGGTCCATCACCGCGACGACGGGGCGGCCGTGGCTGACGGTCGACGCCGGCGTTCGCGCCGAGGCGCTGGCGGCGGTCGACGACGTCACGCCGGGCGAGTATCGGAAGATATTCCGCGCGCTCTATCGCTTCGAATCGCCCGACTTCTCCGCCGTGCGCACGCCGACGCTGGTGCTCTACGGCGACCACGAGGCACCGTCGGTCAAACGGCAAGGCGAGCGACTGGCTCACGCCGTCGAGAACGGGTCGTACACGGAGGTCGACGACGCGGGGCATCTGGTCAATCGTGACCGGCCGGCGGCGTTCAACGACGCGTGTGCGGCGTTGTTCGACGGCGTGGCGTCGTCGCGTCGTGACCCGTCTCGATGACCGGCGCCGTCGCGCCACACCTTTCTCCCACCGGTTCCAACCGCCACCATGGCACGCCGCGACCGGTTCGTCACCGTCGACGGGACCGAACTCCACTACGCCGCGTGGGGCGACCCGGACGCCCCGCCGGTGGTCTGCGTTCACGGTCTCTCGCGCGTCGGCCGGGACTTCGACCCGTTGGCGCGGGCGCTCTCGGACAGGTATCGCATCCTCTGTCCCGACATGCCCGGTCGCGGGTGGAGCGAGTGGGCCGACGACCCGCAGGCGACGTACGGCGACGCCGCACTGGTCGAGACGCTCGTCGGGTTCTGTGACGCCCTCGCCCTCGAGACGATTCGCTACGTCGGCACCTCGATGGGCGGGGGACTCGGCATGGCCCTCGCCGGCGGACCGTTGGCCGACCGCATCTCCCACCTCGTCGTCAACGACATCAGCCCGGACCCCGCGAGCGACGCCGACTCCGAAGCCTTGGAACGCATCCTCACCTACGTCCCGAACCCGCCGACGGTCGGGACGATGGGCGCCCTCGAAGCCCACTACCGGGAGACCTACGGCGGTCGATTCAGCCCGATGACCGACGAGGAGTGGCGACGGTTCACCGTCACCTCGGCGCGGCGCACCGACGCGGGCGGACTCGCGCCCGCCTACGACCCGCGCATCGTCGTCGACAGCGAGGAACGGGCGCCGGACCCGTGGGCCGTCTGGGAGACCATCGACGCCGACGTGATGATTCTGCGCGGGCGCGACTCACGCCTCCTGCGTCCCGACGCGTACGAGCGAATGCTGGCGACCCAGCCCGACGCCGAGACGCTCGTGGTCGAGTGCGGCCACGCGCCGTCGCTGAACGTGCCCGCCCAACTCGACCCGATTCGGGCGTTTCTGGCGGGGTGAGTGCGTTCGGAGGCGTCCCGCCGGTAGTGACTCACAATGAACACTATCAGTCGGGATACGTGCGGTCGGGGTCGGGCATCGCCTCCAGATTGGTCGCCGTCTCGAAGATGACACCGTTCATCCGCTCTACCGTGTCGAAATACCAGTACGGCGTCTCGCCGTACACGCCGCTCTGGATGACGGGCATCCCGGCCGCCTCGAACGCCTCGACCACGGCGTCGGCGTCCTCGAACGCGAAGCAGGCGACGTGGTGAAGGCCTTCGCCGTGTTCCTCCAGATGCTCGGTGTAGAGGCTCGGTCCCTCCAGCGGTTCGATGAGTTCGATCATCGTCTCGCCGGCGAACGTCAGCGCGAGGACCATCGAGTAGTCGTGCGGGTCGCCCCGGTAGTAGGTGTCCGTGAGCGTCGGCGGTTCGAACCGGTAGACTTCCCACGGTCCGAGACCGAGGGTCCCGCCGAATCGGTCCATCCCGTCGTCGATGTCTTCGACGACGAAGCCGATCTGGGTGATCTCGGGGACGTCGACGTCGAGGTCTGGAACGGTGGGTTCCATAGCTCGACGTTCGACCGGCGACGATATATTACTTAGCCAACATACCTTGGCTTGGCTCGGTTGCGAGCCTCGACGGGCCATCCACTGGCGTGTCCCAGAGCGCGGGCGTATCAGGCGCCACGTGAGTGACCGACTCGCTCGTCTCCGTGAACTTGTATCTCGAGGCGCACTAGGCACTACCTATTTACGCGTGACTCGTCTCCTTGAGATAAGGGAACGCCAGATCGACGTCTCTCCCTACCATGCCCACAGACTCACCGATTCGCGTTCTCCACGTCGATGACGAACCCGGGTTTGCGGATATGGTTTCGGAGTTCCTCGAACGGGAAGCGCCACGACTGCACGTCGAGACGGCGTCGAGTCCCGCGAGCGGGTTAGCCCGTCTCGAAGACGCACACTTCGATTGTGTCGTCTCCGACTACGAGATGTCCGAACAGAACGGTCTGCAGTTCCTCCACGCGGTTCGTGACGCGTATCCCGACCTGCCGTTCATTTTATTCACCGGCAAAGGGAGCGAAGAACTCGCTAGCGATGCCATCTCCGCCGGCGTCACCGACTACCTCCAGAAAGCGGGTGGCAGCGGTCCGTACACGCTCCTCGCACATCGGATCACGAACGCGGTGGGACGGTATCACGCCCAACGCGAAATCGAGACGAGTCGAGAACGCCTCTCGTTGTTCTTCGAACACTCGCCACTCGGGGCCATCGAATGGAACGAGAACTTCGACGTCATACGCATCAACGAGACTGGCGAGGAGGTTCTCGGCTACGACGAGGACGAACTACTCGGGCGCTCCTGGCGGCGTCTCGTCCCCGAATCCGAGCACGATGCCGTCTCGGAGGTCTTCTCCGACCTCGTCACCGATTCGGTCACCTACGAGACCGAGCACGACACCCTCACGAAACGCGGCGAGCGGATCGTCTGTGAATGGTACCACCGCGTCGTCAGAGACGAACTCGGCGATATCGTGACGATATTTTCGAAATTCCAGGACGTCACCGAACGGGTCGAACGCCAACGCCAACTCGCACAGGAGCGGGCGTTCACCGAACAGGCACTCGATACGCTGGACGACCTGTTCTACGTTCTCGATGCGGATGGGAGGCTCCAACGATGGAACGAACGAGTCGCACGGGAGACGGGCTACTCGGACGAGCAACTGGCTGGACTGGATATCCTCGCGTTCTTCCCCGAAGACCAGCACTCGACGGTGACCGACGCCATCGCGCAGACGCTCGATACGGGAACGGTCACCGTCGAGGCCGACGTGCTCACTGCGGATCGGGGACGGGTGCCGTACGAATTGACTGGCGTCCGACTGACCGACCCGGAGGGTGATTTCCTCGGCATCGTCGGCGTCGGTCGTGACCTGTCCAACCGGAAAGAGCGCGAACGCGAACTCCAGTTCATCCGCGACCTGTTATCGAAAACGGAGCGAATCGCGGACGTGGGTGGCTGGGAGATCGACGCCGAGACGAACGAGGTCTTCTGGTCCGACCACCTCTTCGAGATGCTCGGCGTCGAAGGCGACGAAGAACCGCCGCTCGAAGAGGCGCTCGACGTCTACGTCGAGGAGGACCGCCCCCTCGTCGAGCAGGCAGTCTCCGAGGCACTTGCGACCGGCGATTCGTTCGACGTGGATGCCCGCTTCGAGCGCTCTGACGGCGAAATCAGGTGGTTCAGGATACTCGGCGAACCGGCGATGGAACAGGGCGAGGTGGTCCAACTGCGCGGCGCGGTGCAGGACGTCACCGACCACAAGCGACGCGAACAGGAACTCAACCGCCAGAACGACCGCCTCGAAGAGTTCGCCAGCGTCGTCAGCCACGACCTCCGGAACCCGCTCAACGTCGTCGAAGGCAGAGTAGAGTTAGCCAAGGAGACGCGCGAGAGCGACCATCTCGACCAGATAGAGACCGCAATCGGCCGAATGGAGGACATCATCGAGGACATGCTGTGGTTGGCACGCGAAGGGCGTGACATCGGGTCGACGGAGCCAGTCGAGTTTCGGCACGCCGTCGATTCGGCGTGGAATCTCGTCGCCGACAGCGCGAACAGAGCCGAGCTACGATACGCGGACGACGAGCGCCGACTGCCCTCGATCAGGGCCGACGCCGATCGGCTGTGCCAACTGCTCGAGAACCTGCTCCGAAACGCCATCGAACACGGCGGTGACGACGTCCTCGTCACCGTCGGCCTCCTCGACGGTGGCTTCTACGTCGAAGACGACGGTCCCGGCATCCCGGACGAGGCGCGTGAGACGCTGTTCCAGGCGGGCTACTCCACGAGTGAGGCGGGGACCGGATTCGGGCTGAGCATCGTCAAACGAGTGGCGCACGCCCACGGCTGGGACGTTGGCGTGACTGCTAGCTCGACGGGTGGGGCACGGTTCGAGATTACCGGCGTCGAGTTCTGCTGACTAGACGCTCCTCTCGGCGGAACGGTCGTCGAACGGTCGGGCGGTCGAACGGGAGACCTGTCGAACGAGAGGCCCCCACCGTGCGCGGGGGTGGCCCGCTCGGGAGTGTGGGCCATCCACGAAAAAGAGCGCATTTTTGAAGCCGCCGCCCCCACTGTGTGGCGAGTATGGAAACGCGCAAGCTGATGACGGCGGGCGTCCTCCTCGGCATCTTCTTGGCCGCCGTCGACGGGACGGTCGTCACGGTTGCGATGCCCACCGTCGTCGCCTCGCTCGGCGGGCTGAGCCTCTACTCGTGGGTGTTCACGGGCTATATGCTGTTCACGGCCGCGACCATCCCCGTCTTCGGCCGTCTCTCTGACATCTACGGGAAGAAACCGCTGTTCGTCGCCGGCGCCGCCATCTTCGTCACGGGGAGCGTCCTCTGTGGGCTGTCACGGGGCATGCTCGAACTCATCGTCTTCCGTTCCATCCAGGGGGCCGGCGCGGGGTCGATGCTCGCCATCCCGTACGCCATCTTCGGTGAAATCTACCCGCCGGAGATGCGCGGTAAAGCCGTCGGCTGGGGGTCCGCCATGTGGGGCGTCGCGTCCGTCATCGGGCCGGAACTGGGCTACGTGCTGGTCTCGACGGTCGGCTGGCGCTCCGTGTTCTTCCTCAACCTCCCCGTGGGCATCGTCAGCATCGCCATCGTCTGGCGCTACCTCGACGAGGACGTCGACAGCGAGGACGAATCGCTGGATTACTGGGGGACGCTCACCGCCGCCGTCGGCATCGTCGGCGTCTTGCTGGGCGTCCACGAGTACGCCGACTACCCGACGCTGTCGCTCGTCGCGGCCGGCGTCGGCGTCCTCTCGCTCGTCGGGTTCGCGTGGGTCGAGCGCCGCGTCGAAGAGCCGATAATCCCGCTCGACCTCTACCGCGACCGCGTCTTCGTCTCCGCGAACGCCGTCGCCTTCCTCTCGAGTTTCGTCGTGTTCGCGGCGATGACCTACATCCCGCTGTTGATGCAGGCCATCCGCGGCGGCGGAGCGCTCACCGCCGCACTCGCGGCGATTCCCCTTTCGATCGGCTGGTCGGGGTCGAGCATGACCTCCGGGCGGTTCGTCGCTCGCGTCGGCGAACAGCGCCTCATCAGGGTCGGACTCGTCGTGTTGACGCTCGCGTTCGCCGGGGCCGCGTTCTGGTCGGCGACCACGCCCTTCTGGCTGATACTGCTCAACACGTTGTTCATGGGCGTCGGCGTCGGGTCGCTGACGCCGCCGCTGATGACGAGCGTCCAGAACCACCTCGGACAGAACCGCATGGGCATCGCCTCCTCGTCGTATCAACTGTTCCGCAACGTCGGGAGCGCCATGGGCATCTCCGTGCTCGGGGCGGTGCTGAGCTGGCGGGTCACGCAGAATCTCGCGGGCGTCCCCGGTCTCGCGTCGTTCGACGACCTCCAGCAGACGCTCCGCGCGGGCGGTGGCGTCCCGGCCGGCGCGGAGACGGCCCTCGTCGGCGGGCTGAGCATCATGTTCGCCGCGAGCGTCCTCGTCGCACTCCTCGCGTTGCTGTCGTCGGGCGGCTTCCCCTCCTTCGAGGAGAGCGCCGCGACCGGTGGAACGACGCAGGGAACGGCGGGGAGCCACGACTGAGACGCCGGCCACCCTCTTTCTCGGCTGTCACTGACGCCTCGTCACGGTGCGTACTGATGTGGGCGACGTTAGGGCGGCGACCGCCACGTCTAGGGCTTTGTGGTGGAGGGCAACGCCACGCGAGAGTGTGGGTCGGCGGGCACGGACTCGGTCGACCTCGGTGCGAGTGACTTCGTGTACGTGCCGCCACAGACGATTCGGCGGGTAGTGAACCCGACCACCGAGTAGTCGAGAGGCCGCCGAATCCCCTGTATTCAGCACCGAGTTCTCGCAATCTCTCAGGGTTTCGACGACGCCTCCGGCGGAGACACTGCACGCACGGACTTCTCACCGGGTGGGAACTCTCTGTCCATCTATGTCGTTTGCTACCGTCTCTCTACCGGGTGACGATAGTGCACGCATTCGTCATGGAAGGACTCGGTGCGGTTGGATTCACGGAGAAAGAACGGCCCGACGCGGGACCGAACGACGCGGTCCTCCGCCCGACGAAGGGACTCGTCTGTACGTCCGACGTCCACACCGTCCACGGCGCCATCGGCGAGCGTGAAAACCTCACGCTCGGCCACGAAGTCGTCGGCGTCGTCGATGCGGTCGGCGACGACGTCGAGGACTTCGCTCCCGGCGACAGAGTCGCCGTCGGCGCAATCACGCCCGACTGGGGCTCGGCCGCCGCCCAGGACGGCCACCCGTCGCAGTCGAATCAGGCGCTTGGTGGCTGGATGTTCGCCAACTTCAAGGACGGCACGTTCGCGGAGTAAGTCCACGTGAACGACGCGGACGCGAATCTCGCGCACATTCCGGCGTCCGTCAGCGACGAGGCGGCCGTCTACGTGACGGACATGATGAGCACGGGATTCATGGGGGCGGAACACGCCGAGATTCCGCTTGGCGGGACCGTTGCGGTGTTCGCACAGGGACCCGTCGGACTCATGGCCACCCGAGGTGCCGCGCTCCTGGGCGCGGGGCAAATCATCGCGGTCGAGACCGTCCCGAATCGACAGGAACTGGCCCGGGAGTACGGTGCCGACGAGGTCGTCGACTTCGAGGAAGGTGACCCCGTCGAGCAGATCATGGAACTCACGGACGGCGAGGGCGTCGATTCGGCAATCGAGGCGCTCGGGTCCTCTCAGACCCTCGAACAGTGCGTGAAAGCGACGAAACCCGGCGGGACCATCTCGAACGTCGGCTATCACGGTGACGGCGAGTACGTGAACATCCCGCGCGAGGAGTGGGGCGTCGGCATGGCCGAGAAAGACATCGTCACGGGACTGTGTCCGGGCGGTCGACTGCGTCTGCGGCGACTCCTTCGATTGCTGGACGCCGGCCGCGTCGACCCCACTCGCATGACGACTCACGAGTTTTCGTTCGAGGAGACCGACGAAGCGTTCCGCCTCATGGAGACCAAAGAGGACGACATCATCAAACCGCTCGTCGACTTCGAATAGCAATCGCCATCGAGAGCCGAGTCTCGACGGGCGCTCGATTCTCACACGCGCGCCAGTCGTCCCTCGATGCCGACACCTGCGTTCTCCTCGAGCGCTCGCATCGCCGGGTGCGTACTGGGTTAATACTCCGTCTCGCCGTACTCACCGAGCATCCGGTCGATGACGTCGACGATGGCGATGGCCAGGCCGATGCTGAGGGCGATGCTCACGGCCAGTACGCCCCACACCCACAGTGGCAGGGGGACGGTCTCGAAGAACCCCGCCAGAGGCGTATAGAGGATGACCAGAAACGAGACGAGTGGCCACAGTAGCGAGTAGTTGACCCACCTGTTGACGAACAGTTTCCGCCACTCCCACCCCTCGTCCCAGCGGATGGCGACGATTCGGATGCTGTGTGAGAGTCCGAGCCAGACGAACACCGTCGTCTGGGCGAACGCCAGGTCGCCGGTGACGCCCATAATCGTGGTCGTGCCCGTCGACAGCCAGAGGACGACGAAGAACGTGGCGAGTGCGGCGACGACCTTCTTCAGGCCGATTCCTACCAGGAGATACCAGACCCGTTTCGTGAGGATTTTCTCCTCGCTACCGGTGGGCTTTTTCTGCATAATGTCTTCGTGAGGCGGGTCGCTTCCCAGTGCCATCGCGGGGAAGACGTCGGTGGCGAAGTTCACCCACAGCAACTGGATTGCGCGGAACGGCGTAAACGCCATCAGCGAGGAGACGAACACCACGACCACCTCGAAGAGGTTGGCCGTCAGGAGGTAATCGACCGTCTTGCGGACGTTCGAGAGCACCGTCCGGCCGTATTTGATGGCGCTCACGATGGTCGGGAACGCGTCGTCGAGGAGGATGATGTCGGCGGCGTCCCGCGTGATGTCGCTCCCGCGCTCTCCCATTGCGATACCGACCTCCGCGGCCTCGATGGGGGGGACGTCGTTCACCCCGTCGCCCGTGATGGCGACGCGATAGTCGAGTCGGTGGAGTGCGTCGACCATCGCCATCTTCAGCGACGGGTCCATCCGCGCGAAGACGTTGTGCTCCGAGACGAGGGTCTCCATCTCCTCGTCGTCGGCGTCGTTCACGTCCTCCCACGCGACCGAGGAGACGTCCTCGAACCCGCACTCCTCGGCGATGGCGACGGCGGTCCGTTCGCTGTCGCCCGTGAGCATCTTCACCTCGATGCCCGCGTCGTACATCGTCTGAATCGCCTCGCCGACGCCCTCGCGCGGCGGGTCCCACATCCCGACGGCACCGAGGAAGACGTCGCCGTCCGTGTCCACCCCGACCCCCTCGTCCTCGACGACCGTATACGAGAACGCGAGATTGCGGAGTGCGTCCCCGGAGAACGCGTCGAGTTCGTCGCTCACCCGACGCTTCCACTCGTCGGTGAACTCCCGAACGTCCCCGTCGACGCGGACGCGGTCACACCGGTCGAGAATCACCTCCGGCGCGCCCTTCGCGTAGCGGACGGTCTCCCCGTCACGACGGACGAGCGCCTGAACCTGCTTGTTCTCCGACGAGAACGGCAGGAAGTCGAGCCGTTCGGTTTCGTCGCGCACGGCGTCGACGTCGACGCCGTTCGAGCGCGCGAATTCGAGCAGTCCCACGTCCTCGGGATCACCGAGATACTGGTCGTCGGACGCGGTGTCGTCTCCGCCGCCGTCGCCGCTCTCCTCTCCCGCTCTCTCGGTTCGCTCGGCCTCGTTGGCGAGGACGGCACAGCGGACGAAGTCGTCGCCGTCATCGGCCACGAACTCCTGACCCTCGACGGTTTCGAAGCCCGCCTGCGACGGATTCGTCCGGGCAAACAGGAGTTTTCGGACGCTCATCCGGTTCTGGGTGAGCGTCCCGGTCTTGTCGGTACAGACGACGTTGACGCCGCCGACGGATTCGAGTAGCGGGAGGTTCTTCACGAGGGCGTTCTCGGCGGCCATCTTCCGCATCGCGTTC
>JBDGTR010000032.1:0-13239 GCA_042216635.1 Haloplanus sp.
CATGACCTGACGTGCCCCACGCTCGCGTTCGCTCGCGTGGGACTCCGTCAGGACGCTTTCAGGCGTACAACACGACGAACGAAGTGAGTTCATGACCTGACGTGCCCCACGCTCGCGTTCGCTCGCGTGGGACTCCGTCAGGACGTTTTCAGGCGTACAACACGACGAACGAAGTGAGTTCAAATCCGTCAGGACGCTTCTGTCGAGACTCCGACGCCACGGCCAGTCCCTCGTTTGACGCACAAATCGCCGGTTAATCCGCCGTTAGCGCCGCAAACCGAGCATTAGCCCTCGTTAGTGGTGTGATTAGCTAACGGATACGGTCCGGTAGGAGTGGCTGTCAGCTAGACGACGCGAGTGCGTCGGGTTGACGGGGAGACCATGTCCAAAGACTTCGAACTCTCTCGACGGAAGCTACTCGGCGGCATCGGCACGATATCTATCGCCTCTGCGTGCGCGGGATTGGGGACGACGGCCTATTTCTCCGACCAGGAGACGTTCTCGAACAACGCCCTCACGGCGGGCGAACTCGACCTCAAGGTCGACTGGCAACAGACGTACAACGGCGACCCGGTCAACGCCTTCCCGGACGGCGACGGCGACGACGTACAGGACACCATCCGGACGCGACTGGCCATCGCCAACGACCCCAGCGGTCCCCTCGGCGACGCGGACGTCGCGTCGCTCGACGAACTCTCGGCCGCAGACCGGAACGTCGTGGAGAACGCCTTCCGCGCGCAGTTCGCGGACGTGCCCGACGACCGGACGGCGCCGTTGATCGAACTCGACGACGTCAAACCCGGCGACGAGGGCGAGGTGACGTTCAGCCTCCACCTCTTCGACAACCCCGGGTACGTGTGGGTCGGGAGTTCGGTCCAGACGAACGCCGAGAACGGCTTCACCGAACCGGAACTCGACGACCTCGACGAGGTGGACTCGCGGGCGACGCCGCCGGAAGCGCGCGAGGGCGACCTGATAGACCGCGTCCAGGCGACGCTCTGGTACGACGACGGCGACAACCGACGCGAGGACGGCGAGACGACCATCGTCGACGGGACGCTTCGGACCGTCCTCTGTCGCCTGCGGGCGGGCGTCGCACTCGACGCCGACCCGTCGACGGACTCGCGCGACTGCTTCGCCGCCGACACCACCCGACACCTCGGCTTGCGGTGGTCGCTTCCGGTCGACCACGCCAACGAGGTTCAGTCCGACAGCGCGACGTTCAAACTCCAGTTCGCCACCGAGCAGTGCCGCCACAACGACGGGTCGAGCGCTCCCTTCGCCGACGCCGTCGTCACCCCCGGCGGGTCGATTCAGGCGGCCGTCGACGCCGCCTCGTCCGGCGACGTCGTGAAGGTGCGCGCCGGGACGTACGTCGAACAGGTGGTCCTCGACAAACCCCTGCACCTCGTCGGCGAGGGACCGGGCGAGACGGTCATCGAGTCGCCGGAGACGCTCGGTATCTCCTACGACCACCCGGACCAGATAAGCGGCGAGACGTCGACGCAGTACCCCGTCGTCTTCGTCGACGGCGTCGAGGCCGACGTCTGTAGCCTGACGGTCGACGGCGCGCACAACGCCGACGGCAACTACCAGTTCGACGGCATCGGCATCAGGAACGGGGGCGGCCACATCGTCGACGTCGAGACGGTGCGGACGACCAACGACCCGTTCTCGGGCGCCCAGCACGGCAACGGCATCACCGTCTTCAACGTCGACGGCGCCTCCCGGCGGGTCGTCGTCCACGACTCGACGGTCCACGACTACCAGAAGACCGGCATCGTCGGCGACGGCGACGGTCTCACGATGGTCGTCACCGACACGACGGTGACGGGCAAGGGACCGACCGACGTGAACGGTCAGAACGGCATCCAGGTGTCCTTCGGCGCGACCGGCTACCTCTCCCGGAACGTCGTCACCGACAACGTCTACGTCGGGTCGGCGGTCACGACGGGCGTCATCGGCTACAACGCCGAGCGCATCGTCCTCTCGGAGAACAGACTGGCGGCGAACGAACTCGGCTTCGGGTCGCTCGGCACCGACGTCGTCGCGCGCCGCAACGACTTCGTGAACAACACGGTGGCGGGCGTCGCCAACTACGGCGGCGGCGACGTCGACGCCCGCCGGAACTGGTGGGGCGACGCCAGCGGTCCCTCCGACCCGCTTGGCGGCGGCACCGACCCCGCCACCGGCGCGACGGCCGACGGAAGCGGCGACGGCGTCTACGGCGCCCGGTGGGACCCCTACCTCACGAACGCCGTGACGCAGTGAGGGTCGCCGCGACTCACCACTCCGGGCCGAAGAAGACCCGGTCGCTCACCACGTCCGTCCGGGGAAAACAGGCCGGACAGCCGTCGACGCCGCCGTCGTCGACGCCGAAGACGCGGACGAAATCCTTGCTCACCTGTCCGCCGCAGTTGGTACATCGTTCCATACCCTCGCTCACGGGGCGTTCGGTAGTGAGTATGCGTCACGTACTCGTGGCGTGAGGGGACCTAACGACTCGCTATCGTAGAATTTGAAACGATGTTCACGTCGACCGGGGACCGGCTCCCGGTCGAGTGAGCACTGACTTTCGAATTCTACTATAGCCCGCCGGCCGGCCGCGCCGGCGCGAATCGGTTTTGTGCGTCGGCGTCGAACGCCGGGGTATGGACGCGTCGCTCCGCGCCGGCGTCGCCGTCTACAACGCCGGCGAGTACCACGCCGCCCACGACGCGTGGGAGGACGAGTGGTTGCCCCTCGACGACGGCACCGACGACGAGCGATTCCTCCACGGACTCATCCAGTTTACGGCGGCGGTCTATCACGCCCGCACCCGCAACTGGAGCGGTGCGACCGGTCTCGCCGAGAGCGCCGGCGACTACCTCGACGGTCTTTCGGACCCCTACCGGGGCGTCGCCCTCGCGCCCGTGCGGTCGTACCTCGCCACCCTCGCCGCCGACCCCGAAGTGACCGAGCGTCGTCGCCCGCCGGCGCTCCGCTACGAGGGTCGGGCACTCGCCCTCGACGCCCTCGACTTCGAGGCGGCGGCCGTCGCCGCCGAGGTGGTGGCCGAGGAACGGGGATACGACGAGTCGGTCCTCGCCCGCGCCGTCGAGTTCGCCCGCGAGGAAGTCGACGGTGGCGAACGGACGCTCTTTACGACGCTCGTGATGCAGTTCGCCGCCGAGTCGTCCCGCCGGGGACTGGTCTACCGCCGCCTCCGGGACCACGTCGAGCGTCGGAATCGAGAGTACGAGGACGTCTCGGGGCTGTTCGACGGCGTGGACGGCGGAGACGAGTGAGTCCGAGTCCCCGCGCTCAGAACATCGAGGCGGCGTACGCGAGCGTCGAGAAGAGCATCAACGCCACGAGGACGAGGGCGAGGAGTTGCTGGCGGTCCATGCGTGCCGTTCCGTGCGCGTTCGGCATGTCGGTTTCGGCCTACGCCTCGTCTCGCGGCGTGCCGTCGAGGCGGTAGTCGGCGGAGTCGTCCTGCGGGTCGTAGCCGAGTACCTCCTTCGCGCGTTCGAGGGAGTAATACCGGCGTTCGTTGTTCGAGGTGCCGTAGACGATTTCGTAGCCGTAGTCGGCGCGGAGACAGCACTCGAAGAGGTGCGCACAGTCGCGGTGAGAGAGCCACATGGCCTGTCCGCGTTCGTAGTTGCGCGGCGGGTGGCCCTCGGTGAGGTTGCCGATGCGGACGCAGACGACGGAGAGACCGTCGGCGTCGTGGTAGTAGCGCCCGAGGGTCTCGCCGGCGGCCTTGCTCACGCCGTAGAGGTTGCCGGGGCGGGGGAGTTCCGTCCCGTCGAGACGGTAGTCGTCGTCGGTGCGGTACATCTCGGGCGTGCGCTCGTCGGTTTCGTAGGCGGAGACGGCGTGGTTCGAGGAGGCGAAGGCCACCTTCTCGACGCCTTCCTCGACGGCCGCCTCGAAGACGGTCTGTGCCCCGTCGACGTTGTTCGTGAGGACGGAGTTCCACGGGGCCTCGGGCCGGGGGTCGCCCGCGAGGTGGACCACCGCTCCGACGCCGGCCATCGCCTCGGCGACGGCCTCGTCGTCGGTCACGTCGGCGACGACCACGTCCTCCTCGGTGACGCCGTCGGGGAGGCGGTCTTCGGGCAGGGGTTCCCGGTCGAGCAGTCGCCAGTCGTACTCGGTGGCGATGCCGCTCAGGATGGCCTGCCCGACGCGTCCGCCCGCCCCCGTCAACAGCACCGGGTCGTCCATTCAGGTGCCAATGGGGGAACGGGGTCTAAGTAATGTCCGATTCGGCGTTGTGCGGCCACGGGAGGGACGCTCCGTCACACGGGGAGTTTTTATCCTCTCACCCGCCCTGTTCGGGTATGATACTCTCGGACGCCGACATCCTCGCGCGTCTCCGCGACGGCGACCTCGTCGTCGACCCCCTGGACGACCCGGACCAACAGGTCCAACCGGCGAGCGTCGACCTCCGACTCGGCGAGGAGTTTCTGGAGTTCCAGCGCACCAACATCTCCTGTATCCACCCCAACCGCGAACGCGAGGTGAGCGAGTACATCTCCGAGACGGTCGTCGACGACGGCGACGAGTTCATCCTCCACCCCGGCGACTTCGTCCTCGGGACGACCCGCGAACGCGTCGAAATCCCGACGGACCTCGTCGCGCGCGTCGAGGGGCGGTCCTCGCTCGGCCGCCTCGCCGTCGTCGTCCACGCCACGGCGGGGTTCATCGACCCCGGCTATCGCGGGCAGGTGACGCTCGAACTCTCGAATCTCGGCACCGCACCCGTCGCGCTCACGCCGGGCATGCGCGTCTCCCAACTCGTCTTCACCGAACTCTCCTCGCGCGCCGACCGGCCATACGGCGCCGAACGCGGGTCGAAGTACCAGGACCAGACCGGACCGCAGGCCTCCCGCATCGGGGACGACCCCGAGTTCGACCGATGAAGTTCGTCGAGGAAGTCGTCGTCGAGGAGTTCCTGCCCACCCTCCGGTCGATGCTCGCCGAGGACCTCCGGGAACGGGGATTCACCCAGCGAGAGGTGGCCGACGCCCTCGGCATCTCGCAGTCGGCCGTCTCGAAGTACGCCCACGGCGACGTCCACACCAACGCGGCCGTCCGCGAGGACGAACGCGTCCGAACGCTGGTCGCCCGCGTCGGCGAGGGGTTCGCCACCGGCGACGTGAGTCGGATGCAGGCGCTCGTGGAGGCCGAGGTGCTGATTCGGCGACTGGAGGCGGGCGACCTGCTTGCGGAACTCCACCGCGAGGCCGTCCCCGACCTCCGCGAGTACGACGGCACCTTCGACATCCACGACCCCGAGAGCGGCGTCCGCACCACCGAACAGGTGCGCTCGTCGGTGCGGCGCGGCCTGCGCATCCTCCGAAACGCCTCGGGCTTCGCCGGTCTCATCCCCAACGTCGGGTCGAACCTCGTGGAGTGTCTGCCCGAGGCGACGGGCGTCGAGGACGTGGCGGGCGTCCCGGGGCGCATCTTCGACGTCCAGGGGACGACCACGGTGCCCTCCGACCCCGAGTTCGGCGTCAGCGAACACGTCGCCTCGGTGTTGCTGTCGGCCCGCGCCGCCGGCGCCCCGGTTCGCGGCGCGTTGAACGTCCGCTACGACGCCGACCTCGTGGCCGCCCTCGCCGACGCGGGCTACGAGACGGTCGCCTTCGACGCCGACCGCGGACGGGACGACGACGACGCCTCGCTTCCGGCCGTCGCCGAGGCGGTGCGCGAGGCGCGGGGGGACCCGCCCTTCGTCATCTACCAGACCGGCGGCTTCGGCATCGAACCCATCACGTACGTCCTCGCCGAGGACGCGCCGGCGGCGGCGGCGGTGGTCCGCGACCTGCTCCGCGAGCGGTGACGAGATGACGCCGAGTTCCGACGCCGCCGCCCTCACGCAGGCCTTCTACGACCGGTGGACGGGCGTCTACGACCTCCTCGCCCGGCGGACGCCACGCCTCGGCGCCATCCGGGGCGACGCGGCGGCGGCGCTTGCCTCCCGCCCCGGCGACGTCGTCGTCGAGTTCGGCTGTGGGACGGGCGCGAACTTCCCGCACCTCCGGGAGCGCGTGGGTCCCGGGGGGACGGTCGTCGGCGTCGACTTCGCGCCCGGAATGCTGGCCCGCGCCCGCCGTCGCGTCGACGCGGCGGGGTGGGCGAACGTCCACGTCGTCCGCGGCGACGCGACCCGCCCGCCGGTGGCCCGCGCCGACGCCGTCTTCGCCTCCTTTCTCTCGGGGATGCTCCCCGACCCCGCCGCGACCCTCGAGTCGTGGCTCGACGCCCTCGCTCCCCGGCGGGTGGCGCTGTTGGACCTCGCGCGAAGCACCGGGGCGGGCCGGCCGCTGAATCCGCTCTTCGCACTGCTCGTCGTCGCCTCGGCGCCACAGGGGGTCCGGACGTTGCTCCGCCGGGACGACTCGGCGACGCGGCGCCTCGACCGGCGGGTGGCGGCGGCACACCGGGCGCTCTTCGACGCCTGTCGGGAGTCGCGCCACGAGACGCGCGCGGGTGGGTTCGTCTACCTGAGCGCCGGTGCGGTGCGGGGGCGTCAGGACCGCCCGTAGCGCTCGGCGTGTCGCTCGCAGAACGCGGGGTCGCGCAGTTGTGCGCGCACCACTCCGGGTTGGCGGTGGGCGTCGTAGAGCCGACACCGCTCGTCGTCACAGAACGCCGTCCCGGTGTCGAGATAGTCGACGGCCGCGAGGACGTACCCCTTCAGCGCGTCGGTCGTCCGGGGGTCGTCGGCGACGAGGAAGTCGCCGTCCACCTCCGCTTCGAGCACCTCGCGTGGCGGCGCGTCGCCCGAGAGGAGCGTGCGTTGCTGTTTGGCCTCGTAGTAGGCTTCGGGTTTGGCGGGCGCCTCGTAGAGTCCGGGCACGGAGACGAGCGACGGTTGGCCGAGGACGGCCACGCGCTTGTGCCAGCGGCCGTCGTGGTCGCCCCACGTCCCCACCACGCGGTCGAGGAGGGGGACGTGCAGGTGGTCGAGTCCCCGTTCGTCGGTCGGGAGGCGGTCGTTCAGCGCTCCCTGGACGGCGAGACCGTCGTAGACGACGCCGCCGGCGCGTTCGGGATTCGAGAGCGCGCGCTCCTCGTAGCGCACCACGCCGAGCATGGTGTTGCCCGTCTCGCGGTCGTGGGGCGCGGTGACCCGCGCGGCGGCGAAGTCCTCGGCGAGGTCGTCGTCGACGCTCCCGAGGAGTCGGTCGCGCACCCGCACCTCGGCGTCGACGCGGGCGGTCAGCCACTCGGCCACCGCCGCCGCGTCGACGGGCGTCGTCGGCGCGCGGTAGAGCGTCACCCGGTCGACCATCTTCGCTCCTCCACCGCGTTCAGTCGTCCGCCGGCGCCCGCGAGGTGAGTTCGACGTCGCTGGCGTCGACGCCGAGTTCGTCGATGGCGGCCTGTGCGGCGCGCTTGCCCGAGACGAGCATCGCGCCGAAGGTCGGACCCATGCGCGGCAGACCGTAGGTGGTGGCGACGGCCATGCCGGCGGCGATGAGGCCGTCGTGGACGAGACCCGTGTGTTCGACCACGGCGTCCTCGCTCTCGCCGACCCACATGGAGTCGTGGCCGGGGGAGTCGTGACCCGGCGCGCCGTAGGAGTCGTCGCCGGTCTGGTCCATCCCCGCGTTGCTCTTTGCGTCCTCGATGCCGGGTGCGTCGAGGACGCCCCGTTCGTCGAGTTTCTTCACGGCCATCGCGTCGTGGCCGGTGGCGTCGATGACGAGTTTCCCCTCGACCGCGATGGGGTCGACGCAGGTAATCTCGCGGGGCAGGGCGTGGACCGGCGTCCAGTTCATCACGATGCCGCCGACGCGGTGGTCCTCGCGGATGACGATGTCGGTGAACTCCGTCATGTTCTGCATCTTCGCGCCCGCGTCGCAGGCGGCCTTGATGAGCCCCGAACACGCCTCCGGACCGTTGGCGACGTAGAGACCCTCGGTGTCTTTCGCGGGCTTGTAATCCACGTCGAGGTCGGCCAACACCTCCTGTGCGGGGTCACGGACGGTCACCTTGTTCATCAGGAAGCCGCCGAGCCAGAACCCGCCGCCGAGGTAGTTGTTCTTCTCGACGACCATCGTCTTCACGCCGCGCTCGGAGAGTTCCTTCGCGGCCATCAGCCCCGACGGACCGCCGCCGACGACGATGACGTCGCTGTCCGAGAAGTCCATGAACTCCTCGGTCCACTCCTGTCCGATGGCGCGCGTTACGTCCGCTTCGCCGACGTCGCTGAACTGGTCGAATGCTGCCATACCACTCAGTGTTACAACCGAGTAGTTAAAGAACTTTGCGACACCGGCGGTCGTGTGCCCCACTCCGTCGGACCGGCCAACCCTTTTGCTCGCACGGGACGGACGGGAGGACATGACGAGATTCGGGAGGTGCGACCGGTGAGCAGACTGGTCGACGGCGAGTGGGTCGCCGACGCCGACCTCGAAACCGACGAGTCGGGCGAGTTCCAACGCGAGGAGACGACGTTCCGCGACCGGGTCGGCCCGGACGCCGCGTTCCCGGCCGAGGCGGGGCGGTATCACCTCTACATCTCGCGGGCGTGTCCGTGGGCACACCGCACGGCCATGACGCGCGCGCTGAAGGGACTGGACGACGCAATCTCGCTCTCGCTGGTCGAACCCGTCCGCTACGACGACGGCTGGGAGTTTTCGGAGACCTACCCCGACCCGCTCTACGGGGCCGAGTACCTGCGAGACCTCTACGTCCGCGCCGACGACGCGTATACGGGTCGGGTCACCGTGCCCGTCCTCTGGGACCGCGAGCGAGAGACCGTCGTCAACAACGAGTCCGCAGAGATAATGCGGATGCTCGACGTGGCGTTTCACGACCTCGGCGCGAACGACGTGGACCTCTACCCCGAGGGCTACCGCGACGAGGTAGACGACCTGCTAGACGCCATCTACGAACCCATCAACAACGGCGTCTACCGCGCGGGCTTCGCGGAGTCACAGGACGCCTACGACGGCGCCGTCTCGGACCTCTTTGCCGCCCTCGACCGCTACGACGACCGCCTCGCCGACCGGCGCTACCTCGCGGGCGACCGACTCACCGAGGCGGACCTCGCCATGTTCGCCACGCTGGTCCGGTTCGACCACGTCTACCACACCCACTTCAAGTGCAACCGCCGGGCCATCCACGAGTACGACAACCTCTGGGGCTACACGAGAGACCTCTACCAGACGCCGGGCATCGCTCGAACGGTGAATCTGGACCACATCGTCCGGCACTACTACGAGAGCCACGCCGACCTCAACCCCAAACGTCTCGTCCCGACCGGCCCGGACGTGGACTTCACCGCCGACCACGACCGGGACCGACTCCCGGGCGACCCGCCGGCGGCGTTGCAGTAGTTCGAGCGGTTCGCGTCCGCCTCCTCTCACCTCGCCGTCCGACGCGGCCGAGGCGTCACTCGCGTCCTGCGTACTCGTCGTCGGTGACGTGTTCGAGCCACGTGACGGCTTCGCCGTCGAGTTGTTCCTGAACGGCGACGTGGGTCATGGCCCGGTCCGGTCGCGCGCCGTGCCAGTGTTTCTCTCCGGGCGGGAACCAGACGACGTCGCCCGCACGAATCTCCTCGATGGGACCGCCTTCGCGCTGGACGAGTCCGCATCCGCTCGTGACGACGAGTCGTTGCCCCAGCGGGTGGGTGTGCCACGCGGTGCGCGCGCCGGGTTCGAACGTCACGCTCGCGGCGGCCGCGCGGGCCTCGTCCTGTGGGTCGAACAGGGGGTCGATTCGAACGTCACCGGTGAAGTACTCTTCTGGCCCTTCGACCGACGCTTGTGAACAGCCGTTCGTGATTTCCATGGGTTGTCCTCGTCTCGCTTTGGGCGCCTTCCGACTTGGATTCGGTGCTATCTGGAAAGCTTCTTTAAATAGGCTCCACGGGAACGAACGACGCTACGCGTCGAGTTTCACCATGACCTTCACCGCCTCGCGCTCGTCCATCGCCTCGTATCCCTCGGGGACGCCGTCGAGGTCGACGGTCTTCGTGAAGATGGGCGAGGGGTCGAGGGTCCCCTGAAGCACGTCGTCCATGAGCGCCTCGGCGTAGTTCCGAACGGGTGCGGGACCGCCCGCGAAGGAGGCGTTACTGTAGAACAGCGGTGCGAGGAAGTCGGGGCTCTCGACGTGTGGCACGCCCACGTAGCCGACGTTCCCGCCGGGGCGGACCACTTCGGCGGCGGTTTCGAGCGACGACGCCGCACCGACGCATTCGAGGACGTGGTTCGCGCCGCCGTAGGTGAGTTCGCGGGCCTCCGCGACGGCGTCCTGCCCGCGAGCCGAGACGACTTCGGTCGCACCGAACTCCCGTGCGAGGTCCAGACGGTCCTCGTGGTGGCCCATTGCGACGATGCGCTCGGCGCCGAGGCGTTTCGCCGCGAGGACGGCACAGAGACCGACCGCGCCGTCGCCGACGACGACGGCCGTATCGCCGGCTTCGACGTTCGCACTGACGGCGGCGTGATGGCCCGTCGCCATCACGTCCGTCAGCGGCAGGACCGATTCGAGGACCTCCTCGTCGTCGGCGTACCGGTCGGGAACCCGGACGAGCGTCCCGTTCGCACGCGGGACGCGGAGTTTCTCGGCCTGCGCGCCCAGTCCGCTGTGCGGGCCGAAGAATCCGACGTCGGTACAGGCGGTGTGGAGTCCCTTCCGGCAGAACTCGCACTCGCCACAACTGAACGCGAACGGGGCGAACACCCGGTCGCCCGGTTCGACGTGTCGAACGTCGTCGCCGACGTCCTCGACGATTCCCATCGGTTCGTGCCCGACCGGCGCCCCCGCGTCGTGTTCCTCGTCGCCGCGATAGAACCAGAGGTCCGAGCCACAGATGGCGGTGTGCGTGACGCGAACGACGGCGTCGGTCGGATTCTCTATCTCCGGGTCGTCCCGCTCTTCGATACGAACGTCGCCGGGGCCTCGATAGACTGCGGTCTTCATACTGTCCGCTCTCGTCTCGACGCTCCGACTGGATGGATTCTACGCTATCTGGAAAGCGTGTTTAAGTATCTGCGTGAGGCACGGTCGGTCACTCGCTCTTCGGGGCCGTGCCCCAGTAAAAGAGGGACGCCCCGAGAACGGTGACGACACTCAGTGCCGTCAGCGGGTCGGCGTATCCGTCCGTAAGCCCGAAGAGCACGCTGACGGCGAGTGGGGCCGCGAAGGCGGCACCGGCCTGGGGAAGTTTGAGGAGACCGACGGTCGCCGTCGCGTTTTCGGCTCCGAAGCGCGTGACGACGATCGGCGACCAGAGCGGTGCGAGGGCACCGAGACTCACGCCGAAGCCGACCAGGGTCAGATAGAGCGAGAGGCGCGTATGAACCGCAGACAGGGCCAGGACGCAGACGCCCGCGACGACGACGCCCGTGGTAAAGGTCTCGCGGCGACCGACGCGGTCGCCGACGACCCCGCTTCCGATGCGTGAGACGATGCTGACGCCGCCGATGGTGCCGAACGACGTCGCGGCGACGGTCGCGCTAATACCCGCCGTCGTGAGAATGTCGACGAGACGCGAGGAGAGCACGTAGTACCAACACCAGAGGAACCCGTATCCGAACGCCGCACTGACGAATCGGGGGTCCGTAATCCTCGCCCGAATCCACGCGGTGTCGATAGTCGTCGCGCTCCGTGACTCGTCTCGCGGCCGGCGATAGACGAGACTCGACGCGAGGACGACGACGGCGGCCGCGCCGACGACGATACCGATTGCAGTACGGAAGCCGGTCCTGTCGAACAGTCGGAGCCACACGAACGGCAACACGAGGACGCCGAGTCCGCTCCCCGTCATCGTGATGCCCATCGCTCCGCCTTGGTGAGCGTCGAACCACTGCGGGACGAGCGAGACGACGGTGATGAAGACGGTGCCGCCCGAGACGCCCAGCAGGCCGAACGCGGCGACGACGCCGACGTACGAGGTCACGACCTGGAAGGCCGACGCGGCCGCGACGAGTCCGACGCCGGCCATTGCTACCACCGGTCGGAGGGGGAACCGGGCGGCGAGGACGCCGAAGACGCTCCCGGCGACGAGAAACGTCGCAATCGTGACCGAGAAGACCGACGAGACCCGGAGCGTCGACAGGGCGAACGTCGCGGCGAGTCGGTCGGCGTAGACGGTAAACGTGAAGACGGCCCCCCAGATCGTCATCAGCATACAGACGCCGAGTGCGACGAGTAGCCACCCGCGTCTGGAGTCGCGGGCGTCGTGACGTGCGCCGCCGGTCTCGGTCGCAATCACCGGAGACGAACCCCTCCGGCGCGACTGGCCCTCGCCCGTTCGTGGTGCCCGTTCGGGCTTCGAGGGCGGCGACGGTCGGACTCGGACGTCTCCGTCGGCGGAATCGTCGGGTCGAGTTCCGTAGCCATAGCGTCCGTCGTCGGGCGTTGGTGACGCTCCCGTATGGATTCGACGCTATCTGGACAGTGCGTTTAACTGCGTCTGTGAGCCGAGCGTCGCGGTGAGGAGTTGGCGTTCACCCCGGCGGAGGAGACTCGACATCGAGGGCTGTGAGATGCCCATCTCCTCGGCGAGTGCTTCCGTCGAGGTTTGCCGTGGACTCTCGAAGTATCCCCGAGAGATGGCGAGCGTCAGCGCCTCGCGTTGCCGTTCGGTCAATCCGTACTGGGGCGACTCACCGGGCGAGGGGGGATTTTGCGTGATGGAGATGAGTTCGACCGAGATGCCGTAGTCCTCACAGCGGTCCGTGAACCCGCTGAACGTACTGAAGTTCTCGAAGAGTTTCTTCTCGTACCACCCCTCCGGGGTGACGACCGTCGGTTCCATCTGTGCCGCCGTGAACCGTTCGGGCGCGAACGCCTCCGAGACGACGTCCGCCAGTTCGACGGTAATCTGATAGACGTCCTTCCCGCTCGCGCGCCCGAGCGACGTGGTCTCGACGACTTCGTCGAGCGCGGACAACTCGTCCATCGAGACGTCGTCGCTCGGTTCGAGATAGACGACGAAGACCCGAGCGTCGTGTTCGAGACAGAGACCGTGAACGCACTCGACCCGGTTCGATGGGAGCGATTCCGCGAGACCGACGAGCGGAAGCGAGGGCGAACTGATGAGGAATTCGGTCGTCACCGTCATGGCGCGTACTCCACTGCGCTCGCGGTTAACCTTCTAGGGCGCGTTCGAGGGTCGGCACACGGGGGTCGAGGGCTTTCGACGTCGTCCCAAATGTTTCGTGTGATAGCCCGTTGCACGGTTTCGATATAAACTCAGACATATCTGTTGCCACT
>JBDGTR010000016.1:0-13102 GCA_042216635.1 Haloplanus sp.
GCCGCCTCGCTACCCCCGACTCCAGCGAGTCGGGGCTTTCGAGGTGGTCTCAGTCCCCTTGTTCTAATCTGAACAGTACCGTCGACCCGTCCCGAACGATTTTAAATATCGCCGGGCCATATCGCCTCTCAAATGGGATTTCTGGACAAGATTCTGTCGCTGTTCGGGCGGGGCGGGTCGGACGCCGACGCCGACCGGCGGGAGACGACGGTCAGCGTCGAGCGAAACGGACAGTCCGAGGCGGCCGTGAAAGGGTCGGACCTCCTCGAAGAGGAGGGTTCGGAGACGACGGGAGAGGCGGGTGACACGCCCGAGACGAGCGACGTCGCCGACGAGTCGGCCACGGAGGAGTTCGGCGAGACGGGCGAGACGACTGGCGAATCGTCGGAAACGAGCGTCGAAGAGACGGTGGACGAGACGAGCGTCGAGGAGACGGACGAAGCCGGCGAGACGGTGGACGAGACGACTGCCGACGAGGCCGATGCGACCGCCGAAGCGTCCACGGAGTCGGTCGAGACGGTCAAGGGAATCGGTCCCGCCTACGCGGAGCGACTGGCGGCGGTGGGCGTCGAGACGGTGTGGGACCTCGCGGACGCCGACGCCGCCGACCTCGCGGCCGAGATAGACCTCTCGGAGAAGCGGGTCGGGCGGTGGATAGAGCGCGCACGCGAGCAGTAACGCCGGAATCTACAGAGCTAAACCGGGTCGCGGCGTAGGCGCCGCCGATGGACGACCGACGGATAACGACGGTCGAAGAGGTGCCCCACGACACGACGGTTCTGTTCACGGTTCGCCACGCCGACACCGACGAACTTCGAGAGGTCGTTCTCGTCCGCACCGACGGGAGCGACGGGGACTCCACCGGGGGCGGCGTCTCCGTCGCCGGGTGGCTGAACTACTGTCAACACCTCCTCGACGTCAACCTCGATAAAGGGTCGGGCGCGACGATGCGCGACGGCGAACTGGTCTGTACCAACCACGGCGCGTACTTCGAATCCGGGACCGGACTGTGTACGCACGGGCCGTGCGAGGGCGCGTATCTCACGCGCGTCGACGTGACCGTCCGCGACGGCGGAGTTTACCTCACCGACGACGACTACGAGTTCGTGGCCGTCGGACCAGCGGACGACGACGGTCCCGCACCGACGACGAACGTCGAGTTCTATAGTAGAATTTGAAAGTCATTGCTCACTCGACCGGGGGCCGGTCCCCGGTCGATGTGGAAATCGTTTCAAATTCTACTATAGGTCACTCCGGCCGGTCGTCGACGAACTCCGGCGTCCCGGTGAGGACGCCCTGGAGGTTCGTCAGCGGTTCGCCGACTTCGATGCCGTGGCTCGTTATCTGGAAGCGCCGGAGCGTCCGCTCGAAGTCGCTCGTGCGCTTTTTGAGCACGCCGATGGTCTTCTCCATCTCGCCACGGAGTTCGAGGTGGCGCAGGAAGACGATGTTGTCGGCGAGGTAGCTGATGTTGTCGCTGGTGGCCGCGAACTCGCCGGTTATCCCCGGCGTCTCGTCCACGATTATCCCCGTCACGCCCTCGTGTTTGAGGTAGTTCCCGAGGGCGTGGAGATGTTTGTTCGTCGCCGAGCGCTCGCCCTGAAGCGTCAGTTCGTAGCCCGAGATGCCGTCGACCATCACGATGCTCGCGCCCTCCACTTCGACTTCGCGTTTCACCTGCTGGGCGAACTCCTGTGGCGACTTATCGAGCGCTTCGACTTCCTCGACGCGGAGCGACCCCTCGTCCATCATCCGTCGGACGGGGATGCCGATGGCTTCCGAGCGCTCGACGAACGTCATCTCGGTCTCCTCGAAGAGGTAGATGACCGACCGCTCGCCACGACTGGCGGCCGCGTTCATGAACTGCGTGCCGAGCGTAGTCTTCCCCACGCCCGTCGGTCCGGTGAGGATGCTGACCGTACCGCGTTCGAGTCCGCCGTTCAGGAGCGCGTCCACCTCGGGTACGTCGGACGAAATCGACTCCGATTCGAACGACGTGGTACTCTGTCCCGGGCGGAGTTCGGGGTAGACGACGATGCCCTCGTCGGTGATGCGGAACGTGTGTTCGCCACTCCGGGTGGCCGACCCCCGGAACTTCGGGACTCGAACCCGTCGCACCTCCTCGTCCATCTGGAGGAGTATCGTTCCGTCGCTGATGAACTGCAGGTCGTCGGTGGGATGTCTGTCGCTCTCCTGGGCGGTGAAAAGCACCGTCGCACCCTTCGACTTCAGATACCGCATGAACCCGATGACCTGCTTGCGGAACTGGTACTCGCCGCTCGTCAGATGCCGAAGCTGTGTCACCGGGTCGACGACGACCCGGTCGGGGTCGATTTCCTCGACCCGGTCGACGATGCGCTCTGTGAACGGTTCCTGTTCGACCTCCGCCGCTTCGAAGACGCCGTAGGATTGGTCCTCCGCGAACACCTCCGCCGTCGGGCTCAAATCCAGATAGTCGACGGCGTCCACGTCGAAGCCGAGCGACGCCGCGTTCGCCCGCAGGTCGTCTACGTCTTCCTCTAAGTTCACGAACAGAGCCGTCTCGCCCGCGTCGACGCCCGACGTGAGGAAATGGAAGCCGAGTATCGTCTTGCCAGCCCCCGGTTCGCCGCGAAGCATGTAACTCCGTCCGCCGATGAAGCCGCCGTCGAGTATCTCGTCCAATCCTGAGATTCCGGTTGCCAACCTCTCGTCGGCATCTACCTCGGCCATACCACCGTGTTCGTGCGCGTCCCCTTACCTTTTCTTGCCTCCGTCTGCATCGTTCGTTCGCTCCGCTCACATGTCCGCACAGTCGAAGGTCGCCGGTGGGGGGTCACACGACGCGAGGTCGCTTCGCTCCTCACTCGCGTTTGTCGCTCGAAAATAGCGGGAGGTAGATTTGAACCACGGTCGTTCCGCTTCGCTCCACTCCCTGTTTCAAATCTAGACTCTTCTTTCGAGCGACGGACTCGTTCGTCGCTTCGCTCCTCACTCGCGTTTGTCGCTCGAAAATAGCGGGAGGTAGATTTGAACTACCGATCTCCGGGTTATGAGCCCGGCGGAATCTCCTGGCTATCCCATCCCGCTACCGGATTCAAATCGGACGCACGCATTAAGGGTTGTGATTCGCATACCGTATGGGAATTTCACCCAGTCATTCCTCGCCGACGCGCCACGTGAACAACCCCTCCGTGAGATAGTTCAACAGCATCCCACAGCCGATGCCGATGGCGTTGGCGACGGTGGGCCAGAGGTCCGCCCCCGCGACCACGAGTCGAACGTCGGTCCACGCGGTCAGCGCCGTCAGGACGAGGAAGCCGACGACGAGTCCGCCGGCGCGCATCAGATGCGAGCGGAGATACCGCCGTCCCAGTGCCCATCGGCCGTCCTCGCCCGCCTCGGCGAAGGTCCAGCGGTCGTTGACGAGGAACATCAGCGAGATGGACACCTCGGCGCCCGCCGCCTTCGCCAGTTGGGGGATGACGCCGTATCCCGCCGTCAGGAGGGCGACGACGATGGTTTCGGCCGTCGCGCCGAGGGCGCCTACGGAGACGAACTGTCCGAATCGGACGCCCGAGTAGAGTTCTTCGAGTTTGCCGAGGTCGTTACTCATCGGTCGCCTCCGCGCCGAGTCGGTCGACGAGCGCCGGCGACGACTGGCGACTGCGGTCGAGGACGGTGTGCAAGGGGTCGTTGCGCAGGAGTTTCGCGCGGTGGCGCGAGACCACCAGTCCTCGCGCGAGGCGGAGGGTCGTCCCGACCGGCGAGACGGTCGAGTCCGGGCGGTCCTCCCAGACGACGGGCACTTCGACGATTCGGCAGTCGACGGCGGCGGCGACGGCCACCAGTTCGATGTCCCACGCGAAGCCGGGTTCGTGGAGGTGGGCGCGAATCCGCCGCCACGCGTCGGCCGAGACGGCCTTCGCGCCACACTGGTAGTCGTGGAGGTGGACGTCGAGGAAGCGCCGCGCGAGCCACGCGAAGCCGTCGCCGAGGTGGCGCCGGACGACGGTCTGGTGAGAGCGGACCGTCGCGTCGGGGTGGCGGCGCGACCCGGCGGCGAGGTCGGCCGACCCCGAGGCGACGGGGTCGATTACGTCCGCGAGCGACGACGCCGGCGTGCTCCCGTCGGCGTCGGCGAAGGCCAGTACGTCGGTGTCGAGAGCCTCGAAGCCGGCGGTGATGGCGGCGCCCTTGCCGCGACGGGTCGTCGCCTCGTTGACCTCGACGGGGAGCGCGCGGACGCCGCGTCGCGTCTCGGCGTCCGCCGCGTCGAGTTCGACGCGAATCACGTCGGGGGCGACGGTCTCCTCGATGGCCGTCACGTAGGCGTCGAGGCGGGCGACGTCCGGGTGGTAGGCGGGGATGACCACCCCGACGGAGCGAGTCATACGAGTTCGTTCGTCGAGGTGGTAAAAAAGCGGACCGACTCGGGTGGCTCTGTACATCACAAACTGTTTACTGTCGCTCGCCCGTCCCTCGACGTGATGGAGTTCGGACTCGTGGTCCGATGGCTGGTCGCGTACGGTCTCCTCGCGGCGCTCGGCCGCCCACTCGCCGCCCGACTGCTCGCCTCGCTCCCCGGTCGCGGCGCCGGCTTCGCCCTCCCGACGGCGCTGGTCGTCCTCGGCACGGTCGGCTACTGGGTCGGTCACGTCGCGTTCGGACCCGTCGCGCTCGCCGCCGGCCTCGTCGTCCTCGCCGCTCTCGCCGTCCTCACGGGGTTCGACCTGCCGGCGCTCCGTGCGGGCCGGGTCGAACTCCGGCGGGGCGTCCGCCCCGACGACGCGTCGGTCGAGGTGGCGACCGTCTTCGTCGCCGCCTTCCTCTTTCTGCTGGCGATTCGGGCGGTCGACCCCTCGGTCCACCCACTCGGCGGCGAGAAGTTCCTCGATTTCGGCCTGCTGAAGTCGCTCGCGCGGACCACCCGCCTCCCGCCCGAGGACATGTGGTTCGCGGGCAAGCCCGTCGCCTACTACTACGGCGGCCACCTGCTGGCGAGTCTGCTCTCGACGCTCACGCTGACGCCGCCGCGATACGCGTACAACCTCGCGCTGGCGGGCTTCTACGCGACGCTCCTCTCGGCGGCCTACGGACTCGCGGGCGCCGTCGCCACCGCCACCGACGGGACGGGGTCGCGTCGCGCCGCCGGCCTCGCGGCCGCCTTCTTCGTCGGTCTCGCCAGCAACCTCGTCACCGCCGAGCGACTCCTCGTCGGTGCCCTCCCCCCGTCGCTCCGCCAGCAGACGGCCGCCCTCGTCGCCGCGCGAACGCAGTACTCCGTCGACGCAGTCCTCCGTAGCGTCGCCTCGTTTTCCTACTGGACCGCCAGCCGCGTGATTCCGGGGACCATCAACGAGTTCCCCTTCTTCGCGTGGCTCAACGGCGACTTACACGCCCACATGATGGGGACGCCCTTCCTCCTCCTCGGCGCCGCACTCGCCTTCGCCTACTACCGGACGGCCGCCGGCGCCCTGCGCCGCCGTCGCGTCCTCGCCTTTCTCGCGCTCCCCCTCCTCGCGGGCTTTCAGACCGTCGTCGACACGTGGAGCGTCCCGTCGCTGTTCGGCCTGCTCTTTCTCGCCGCCGCGTTCGCGCCGGCCGACCCGTGGCCGGTCCTCTCGCGGCGCGCCGCCGCCCGGATTCGCACCCTCGACCGGGGCGTCGCCAGCGAACTGGCCCGTCTCGCCGGCGCACTCGGCGTCGCCGGCGTCGCGGGAGTCCTCGGTGCCGCACTCTCGCTCCCCTTCCTCCTCGGTGCGGGCGCGGGTGCGAATCGCGGCATCGCCGTCCTCGCAGTCGCCGAACGAACCAGCTTCGCCGCCCTCCTCCTCGTCCACGGCGCCTTCGTCGTGGTCTTTTACGCCTACCTCCTCGACCGACTCTCCTTCGACCGGCCCCTCCCGGTGGTCGTCGGTCTCGTCGTCTTCTCGCTGGCGCCGGTGACCGCCGGTCTCCCCGTCGCCTTGCTCGTTGGCCCGTTGCTGGTCTTCGGGTGGACCGCGCTTCGACTCCACCGCCCCGTCGGCTTCGAGACGGTACTCGTCGTCGCCGGTGCGGGACTGGTCGCCATCGTGGAACTGGTCTACGTGACCGAACTCGCCGGGCCGCTCCGCCTGAACACGGTCTTCAAGACCTACATGCAGGTGTGGGTGCTGTGGGGCGTCGCCGCCGGCGTCGCCCTCCCGGCGTTCGTCCGATGGCCCGGGGGCGACGCCCTCCCCGACGGCGACTCCCTCCCGTGGGGCCGGGTCGCCCTCGCGGTCCTCGTCGTCCTCGCCACCGTCCCGTACGCCGGTCTCGCGCTCTCGGCGCATTTCGCCGGCCGCGCGGACCCCACCCTCGACGCCACGCGGTTCGTCGAGCGCCAACACCCCGGCGAGGCGCCCGCCGTCGAGTACGTCGACGGACTGGAGGGCCAGCCGCACATCGCGTCGGCGCCCGCCACCTCGCGCTATCCCGGCCACGCCGGGTCGGCGCCGCCGGGCATGTACTCCTGGGAGTCGAGTCCGGCGGCGAGTCTCACCGGCGTCCCCACCGTCGCCGGGTGGCACCACGAGGTGGGCTATCGCGGCCGCGAGACCTACTTCCGGCGGGTGCGCGCCGTCGACGACCTCTATACGGCGTCGCCGAGTCGCCGCGTCGCGGTCATCCGCGCCTACGACGTGGCGTACGTGTGGGTCGGGCCGGCCGAACGCGACCGCTACGGACAGGTGTCTTTCGACGGGCTGACCGGCGTCGAACCGGTCTTCCAGCAGGGAACGGTCACGATTTATCGGGTCGACCGCGACCGACTCGGCGTCGCGTGATTACTCGCCGCGGGCGCGAACCACGTCCACCGCGTCGGCGTCGACGGCGTCGACGTCGAGCCAGTGGGGGACGTACTGGCGCTTCTCGAAGGCCTCGCGCTCGTCTTCGGTGCCGATGGTACACCAGAGTTGCACCTCGTCGGGACCGTGGTAGTCGCCCTGTCGCTGAATCGAGAAACAGACCTGCTCCTCGCCGCCGTAGTCGATGACGGCGCCCTTGCGGATGCCGGGGTCGCCCCTGACGATGAGCTGTTGCATACGCCGCCGTTCGGCCAGTTCGGGCTTAATCGCTTCGGTGACGGGACGAGACGCCGCCGGCTGACCGACCGTCCAGTTTTCGCCGACCCCCGAACCAATTAAGTCCACGGGATGAGAAGTGTTACCATGTCTCTGAAAGAGCGACGAAACGCCGCGTCCGCCGACTCGCCGCGCGTCCCGACGTACCTCGCCGAGTGGGTGTGTCAGGACTGCGACTACGCCGAACGCCGGGCGACGACCGGCGTCACCGGCAACGTCACGCGCTGTCCCGAGTGTGGGGGATACCTCGTCCTCCCGCGGGACGCGATGTCGCCGTAGGCTCCCGGTTCGTCCGCTCCCGGTTCGTCTCCGCTCGCCGTTCCGAGCCGAAGCGATACCAAACGGGTTTTAACGCCCGACGCGAAAGTCGACCCAAGGTAGATATCTATGCAGATGCCACGCCGATTCAACACGTACTGTCCGCACTGCAACGGACACCACGAACACGAAGTCGAGAAGGTTCGTCGGGGCCGCGAGACGGGCATGAAGTGGATCGACCGCCAGCGCCGGCGGGCGAAAAGCACCATCGGCAACGCGGGCAAGTTCTCGAAGGTGCCCGGCGGCGACAAGCCGACGAAAAAGACCCACCTGAAATACCGCTGTTCGGACTGCGGCAAGGCTCACATGCGCGAAGGGTGGCGCGCCGGCCGACTGGAGTTCCAGGAATGACGGGGAACTACTACCGCGTGGCCTGTGCGGACTGTGGCAACGAACAGATCGTCTTCGGGAAGGCCGCCACGACGGTCAACTGCGCCGTCTGTGGCAGTACGCTCGCCCGACCGACGGGCGGCAACGCCGAGTTCGAAGGCGAAGTCACCGAAACCGTCGAGGCGCGCTGAGACACACCACCATGAAGTACAGTGGGTGGCCCGAGGGCGGCGAACTCGTCGTCGGCAAGGTCGACGAGATAGCCGACTTCGGCGTCTTCGTCGACCTGGAGGAGTACGAGGACAAACGCGGTCTGGTCCACATCAGCGAAGTCGCCAGCGGCTGGATAAAGAACGTCCGCGACCACGTCCGCGAGGGCCAGACGGTCGTCGCCAAGGTACTCGACGTCGACGAGGGTTCTCAGCAGATAGACCTCTCGCTGAAAGACGTCAACGAACACCAGCGCAAAGAGAAGATTCAGGAGTGGAAAAACGAGCAGAAGGCGGACAACTGGATGGCCATCGCCTTCGGCGAGGACGTCTCCGACGAGCGCTACGGCGAGGTGGCCAACGAACTGCTCGCGGAGTTCGAGAGCCTCTACGACGCCTTCGAGTCGGCGGCCATCCACGGGACCGACGCCCTCGACGACGTCGAGTTGGACGACGACGACGTGGCGGCCATCGTCGAGACGGCCCGCGAGAACGTCTCGGTGCCCTACGTCGACGTCACGGGCTACGTCGACCTCGAATGTCCGAGCGGCGACGGCGTCGACGCCATCAAGGAGGCGTTGCAGGCCGCCGAGGGCAACGGCGAGGTGAGCGACGAAATCGAGCTTTCGGTCTCCTACGTGGGGTCGCCCGAGTACCGCATCCGCGTGCGGGCGCCCGACTACAAGACCGCCGAGTCCGCACTGGAAGCTAGCGCCGACCGCGCGACCGAGGCCATCGAGGCAGTCGGCGGCACCGGCCGCTACCACCGCGAACGCGAGACCGACGACGAATGAAATCCGACATCCGGGTGTGTGCCGCGTGGCGCGAGCGCCACGACCGCCCGGTGTACGCGCTCTCCGACACCTGTCCCGAGTGTGGCGCCGACGCCGTCAACAGCGCACCGGCGCCGTTCGACCCCGCAGACCCCTACGGCGAGTACCGACGCGCTCTTAAGCGCCGCGAACGCGAGTAGGCCGTATGGATTCCATCGAGATAGAGACGGTTGCGGAGTCGACACTGTCGGACCCGGTACTCGTCGAGGGACTGCCGGGCGTCGGCCACGTCGGGAAACTGGCCGCCGAACACCTCCTCGAAGAGTTCGACAGCGAACTCGTCCGGCGGATCTACGCCGACGAGTTCCCCCCGCAGGTGAGCATCGACGACGAGGGCGTCGCCGAACTCGCCTGTGCGGAGTTCCACGCCATCGAGACGGCGGGTGCGGACCTCCTCGTGTTGACCGGCGACCATCAGGCGGGGAGCAACTCCGGCCACTACCACGTCACCGACACCTTCCTCGACGTGGCCGACTCCTTCGGCGTCGATCGAATCTACGCGCTCGGCGGCGTCCCGACGGGCGAACTCGTCGAGGAGTACACCGTCGTCGGCGCGGTGACGGACGCCGCCCTCGTCGAGGACCTCGAAGCGGCGGGCGTGGCGTTCCGCGAGGACGAACCCGCCGGCGGCATCGTCGGCGTGAGCGGTCTGCTCCTCGGACTCGGCGGCCGGCGCGGGTTCGACGCCACCTGTCTGATGGGCGAGACCAGCGGCTACCTCGTCGACCCCAAGAGCGCGCGGGCGGTGCTCGAAGTCCTCCAGACGCGTCTCGACTTCGAGGTGGACTTCGGTTCTCTCGAAGACCGCGCCGAGGAGATGGAGGAAGTCGTCGGCAAGATACAGGAGATGCAAAACCAGAGCGCGGCGGTCCCGACGGACGACGACCTGCGGTACATCGGCTGAGAGCGTCCAGTCCACCGTTCCGGCCCGGCGCGCCACCGACGCCACGACAATTCCTATTAGCGCGCGGTCCCAATCGCGTGGCGTGCTTCCCGAGTGGGTCACGCGCCTCCCGCCGTGGGTGCTCGCGGGCGTTGCGATGGGCGTCGTCGCGGCCCTCCTCGTCGCCGGCATCTTCGTCGCCGGCGACCGCTTCTTGCCCCCGCCGCCCGCCCGCGACGGGCACCGCGTCGACGGCACCGACCGCAGACGCGCCGAAATCCGGTCGTATCTCGGCACCATCGGCGAGCGATACGTCGAAGACGCGACGGTCCACGGCGAGTCCGTCGCCTTCTACCTGCCCGAACGTGACGTCGCGGTCACCTTCGACCCGCAGGCCTTCTTCCGCCTCGACCGGACGGCCACCCACGCGGTCCTCTGTGAACACGAGATGCCGGGGCGTCACCTCGGGCGCCGTCTCCCCTTCGAGGTGCCGACGACCCGGACCGCCGTCTCGGGGTCCGTCTCGGAGGCCTTCGCCAGACTCGGCCTGCCCTCGACGGCCGACCGCGAGGCGGTGACGGCCGCCTACCGCGCCCGCGTGAAGGAGGTCCACCCCGACCACGGCGGCGACCGGGAGTCGTTCCGGCGGTTACAGGAGGCCTACGCCACCGCGAGAGACCACGTCGAGTCGGCCTAGAGCCGCGACCGGAGGGCCTCGTTCATGGCGTCGACGGGAGCGTCGCGGCCGGTCCAGCGCTCGAAGGCGACGACGCCCTGAAAGAGGAGCATCCACCCGCCGTCGACGGTGGTGGCGCCGGCGGCGGCCGCCTCCCGGAGGAGGCGCGTCTCCACCGGCGAGTAGACGGCGTCGAGGACCGCGAGGTCCGCATGGAGGTAGTCGGCGGGCACCGGCGTGGCGTCCTCGTCCATGCCGACGCTCGTGGCGTTGACGAGGAGGTCGGCGGCGGGGACGCGGTCGGCGAGCGAATCGAGACCGCCGGCGGTGACCGTCGCCGGCGGGTCGCCCGCGCGCACGTCGGCCGCCAGCGACTCGCCCGTCTCGACGGTGCGGTTGGCGACGTGAACCGACGCGCAGGCGTCGGCGAGGGTGAACGCGACGGCCCGCCCCGCGCCGCCGGCGCCGACGACGACGGCGTCGGCGCCCGAGAGCGAGACGTCGTGGTGGGCGAGTGCCCGGCGGACGCCCGCCGCGTCCGTGTTGTAGCCACGCGGCGGCGAGGTGGAGAAGTCGACCGTGTTGACGGCGCCGATGCGCGCCGCGAGGTCGTCGGGTTCGACGACAGAGAGGACGTCCCGTTTGAAGGGGATGGTGACGTTGAGACCGGCGACGCCGAGGGCCGCCGCCCCCTCGATAGCCGCCTCGATGTCGTCGGGGTCCGGTTCGAACGTGACGTACCGTGCGTCCATGCCCGACGCGTCGTAGGCCGCCTCGTGCATCGGCGGCGACAGCGAGTGTCCGACGGGGTTGCCGACGAGGCCGAAGACCTGCATGTGCGCCCGTGCGACAGGACCGCCTAAAGCCCTTGCGTGTCTTCATAGGAGTATCGGAGCCACCCGCGTCACGTCGGTTCGCCGTCGACGCCCCGGATTCCCGAACGAGAACTCTCCGAACGCGCACGGGATTCCCTCTCACACCAATCCGTATCAGTGCCCGCCGGTGGTCTGGACGCCGATGACGAAGACGTGATAGACCACGACGACGAGAAAGAGCGCGTAGAAGGCGCCGCCGACGAGGAAGGGGTAGGGGTTCATCCCGCCGTCGTCGACGTTGCGGGCGCGGAGGTAGAGGATGCCCCCGCTGACGATGGCGAGGAGGGCCGAGAAGGCGTTGAGGAAGCCGGCGGTCCCCCACGCCAGCGAGAGGTCCCACGACGTAAAGAGGATGCCGAGCGTGACGGGGAGGGTGCCCTGAAACGCCATGGCGCCGGAGATGTTGCCGAGTGCGAGGGTGTCTTTGTCGCGGGATATCCAGATGATGCTGTTGAACTTCTCGGGCAACTCGGTCGCAAGCGGCGCGATGAGGAGTGCGATGATGGCCGTCGGGATGTGGAGGACCTCCTCGGAGACCCACGTCGTCTGACCGACGAAGGCGTGGGCGCCGGCGACGATGAGTCCGAGTGCGAGGAGCGTCTGGACGCCCACTAGCACGCTGGGGGGGTCGGCGGCGTGGTCGTTCGGGTCGCGGGGCGTGAGGCGGGCGACGACGCCCTCTATCATCAGGCCGAGGTGGAGGGCATCGAGTTCCTCGCTCTCCACGAGTTCGCCGCTCTGGAGCGAGCGAACGAGGTAGACGACGTAGAGACAGACGAGGACGACGCCGATGAGTTGGCTAGCGAGTTCGCTCGGGACGAGTGCGGCGACGAAGGCGAGCGAGTAGCCCACGAGGAAGAAGGTGAGGTCGCGCCGGGTGGACTCCTCGTTGAAGTGAATCTCGGCGCCGAACTGCCGACGGTCCCGGAAGTAGAGCACGCTCGACCCGACGAGGAACATGGCGATGGTGGCGAGCATGAACGGCGCGCCGAGGATGGCGCCGACGCCGACTTCGTCGGCGGCGGCCTGCGACCCCGCCCCCGACGCCGCCTGCACGATGGCGATGACGGGAATCATCGTCTCGGGGAGCGCCGTCCCGACGGCCGCCAGAATCGACCCCGTGGCGCTCTCGCTCACGCCGAGGCGGTGGCCCAACCACTCCACGCCGTTGGTGAATATCTCCGCGCCGAGCAACAACAGCAGGAACGACGCGACCAACAGCGACGCGTTCACCACCGTCGGCGAGAGCAGTTGCCCAACGACGGGCGTCGGCGGACCGGCGAGCATTGTGCCCGCCGTTTTCGATGGGACGCAGTTAAGCGGTTCTATACGAGAGAACAAGTCGTGTCGTAGACCAGCAAATATCCCAACTGCGGCACGGGAAGCCCCGTCGTTCACGACGGGGAGGATGTCTCCCCGTTCGACGGTGATACTCCACGCCGGCGCTCACGGCACGACGGTCGCTGGCACCGTCGTTGCCCTCGTGACCGTTTCGGCCGCGCTCCCGAGGATGAGTTTGCCGACCCGTCCGGTGCCGTGGTGGCCCATGACGACGTGGTCGTAGCCACGCTCTTCGACCAGCGAGAGGATGTCCTTGCCGACCTGCGTCGAGGCGCCGAAGTCGCTCAGGCGGACGTCGCCGACGAGTTCCGTCTCGCCGTCGAGACCCTCGGCTTCGAGCACCGCCTCGACGTTCGCTCGGAGTTCGTCGGTCCCCGGTCCCTGCGAGTCGGTGAAGTGGACGACGTCGAGCGTCGCGTCGAACCGCCGGGCGAACTCGGTGGCGAACCGGAGTGCGCGCATGCTACAGTCCGAGCCGTCGACGGGGACGAGCACCTGCATACTACTCGGTTCCGGCCGACCGGAATGAAGGTTTCCCCGACATCGACG
>JBDGTR010000062.1:0-13072 GCA_042216635.1 Haloplanus sp.
GTCCTTCTCGACCTCCTGGGCGACGAAGCGGGCGTACTTCCGGCGCATCTCCGGGGTGTCCTCGATGGTGTCGTCCATGTACACCTCGTAGCCGTACCCCTTGATGCGCGAGCGAAGCGCCGGGTGCATGTTCTCCATCGCGTCGAGGTTCCCGGCGGCGATCATGATGAAGTCACAGGGGACGGGTTCGGTCTGGACCATCGCGCCCGAGGAGCGCTCGGACTGGCCCGTGATGCCGAACTCGCCTTCCTGAATCGCCGTCATGAGGTGCTGCTGGGAGCGCACGTCGAGCGTGTTGATCTCGTCGATGAACAGCACGCCCTTGTTGGCCTTGTGGATGGCGCCGGCCTCGACGCGGTCGTGGCTCGGCGTCTCCATGCCGCCGGACTGGAACGGGTCGTGGCGGACGTCGCCCAGCAGCGCGCCGGCGTGTGCGCCCGTGGCGTCCTCGAAGGGCGCGGTGGTGGTGTCGGCGTTGTTCACGATGAGGTTCGGAATCATCGAGTCGCTCCCGCGAGAGCCGTAGCGGAAGGCGAGGTAGATGATGCCCGCCGCGAGGATGCCGAGCAGGATGTTCCCCGCGATGATGAGCGAGTAGCCCAGCACGATGGCGATGATGATCCACATCAGGAACGACCGCATCTGGTTGCGCTTGCGGGCTTCCTCCTTGTGGGCCTCGACTATCTGTTCGCCCTTCCCCGCCGGCACCGTCCGAACCTTCGGTTCGTTGCCGTCGTCGGGGTTGTGATAGACCAGGACGTCCTGTAACTCCTCTTTCGGGAGGAGTTCGCTCATCGCCTTCGCCAGCATCGACTTCCCCGTCCCCGGGGAGCCGATCATCATCACGTGACGGCGCTGTTTGGCCGCCTTCATCACCACGTCGCGGGCGTGTTCCTGGCCGATCACCTGGTCGACGAGTCGGTCGGGGACCTGAATCTCGGCGGTCGAGCCTATCTGGAGACCGCCGAGGAGGTCGTCTTCCGCGATTTCCTCGTCTATCTCTGCCTCGACTTGCACGTCGCTCCCGAGGTCGTCTATCGTCCCGCCGTCCGAGGGTTCGTCCTCGGGGGGACCGTCCGCTCCGCCGGGACCGGGGGCGTCTTCCTCCCACTCGTCGGCCTCGCCGGAGTCGTCACGAACCGGAGCGTCGTCCGTGGACTCCGCTCCGTCCGGGAGGCGCTCGTCCGTGTTCGTGTCGTCGTTCATAGAACGGTATCGTTACTCGAACTGAAGGGTGCGCGCCTGATATACTTTCTCCCCTCTCCCGGAGTCTGAGTGACTGCTTCAACCGGACGTTACGGCCCTCTAATCCCCAAATACGGCCGAATCTCTGACTCGTCGTCTTTATAAATTCGGCGACGGTAGGGACGGTCATGCGGGGGTTCTACATCGGTCGCTTCCAGCCCTACCACGACGGCCACCAGCGAGTGGTCGAAGAGATCGCCACCGAGGTCGACGAACTCGTCCTCGGCATCGGGAGCGCGGGCGACTCCCACACCACGCGCAACCCCTTCACCGCCGGCGAACGGGTGATGATGATAACCAAATCCGTCGCCGACCTCGACCTCACCACCTACGCCGTCCCCATCGAGGACCTCGACCGCCACTCGGTGTGGGTGAGCCACGTCCAGTCCATGTCGCCCACCTTCGACGTGGCCTACTCCAACAATCCGCTGGTCATCCGCCTCTTCGAGGAGGCCGGCGTCGAGGTGCGCCAGTCGCCCATGTTCAACCGCGACGTCCTGGAGGGGACCGAACTCAGAGAGCGCATGGTCGACGGCGGCGAGTGGCGCAGACTCGTCCCCGACCCGGTCGAGGAGGTCATCGAGGAGATAGACGGCATCGCGCGCATTCAACGCGTGAGTCGGTCGGACTCCAACGGTCCATGCTGACGCTCGCGTCTGACTTCGGGTCGCCGTATCCGGCCGCGATGAAAGGCGTCGTCCTCCGGCGAACCGACGCCCGCCTCGTGGACGTGACCCACGACCTCCCCCGGGGCGACGTGCGCGCGTCCGCATTCTGGCTCCGGGAGACGCTTCCGTACTTCCCCCCGGCGGTCCACCTCGCCGTCGTCGACCCCGGCGTCGGCACCGACAGGGGCGTCCTCGTCGTCCGCGCGGGCGACCACGCCCTCGTCGGTCCCGACAACGGTCTCCTCCTCCCGGCGGCCCGCCGCATCGCCGGCGCCCCGACCGACGCGGCCGACCCTCCGCTTGACGCCTACCACGCCGACCCCGGCGACCCCGACTCCACCACCTTCCACGGCCGCGACGTCTTCGCCCCCCTCGCCGCCGAGGTCCACGAGGCCGGCGTCGACGCCCTCGACGCCCTCGACCGCCTGACGCCGACGACCGACTACGCCGACTGCCGACTGCCCGAGGCGACCGTCGACGGCGACGAGGCCGCCGGGTGGGTGGTCGCCGTCGACGACTTCGGCAACGTCGTCACGAACGTCCCGGGCGACTTCCTCGACGGACACGAGTCGGTCCGCGTCAACGGCGAGACGGTGCCCGTCGTCGAGACGTTCGCGTCGGTCGGTCGCGGCCACGCCCTCGTCACCGTCGGCAGTCACGGCTACGTCGAGTGCGACGTCAACCGGGGACGCGGCGACGAGTGGTTCGGTCTCGACCCCGGCAACGCGGTGACCATCGACGCCGAGTAATCAGGCTAGCCGCCGCGCCAACCACACCTCGACCAGCAAGAGGAGGTTGTAGACGGTGGTGGCGGCCGCGCCGACGGCGAAAAACGTCACGAGGCGCACGGTTCCGCTCTGGACGATGGCGTCGCTCGTTCCGAGGGCGCCGATGGTCGCCACCACGTGAATCATCGAGACGACGATGGAGGGCGGCGAGGCGTACTCGACGTCCTCGAAGATGCCGCCGAAGGCGACCAGTGCGAGGAGCGCGAACCCGAAGACGGCACCGACGGCGAATCCGAACACCTCCATCTCCGTGGGCAGGCCGCCGTTGGTGATGAGTAGCGCGCCCGACCCCCAGATGGTGAGGGTGTAGCCGTACGCCTTCGACTCCGACCGGAGGTTCGCCTCTAGGCGCCGCCGCGGTTGCATCGACTCCCCCGCTCTCCGGCGGTCGTCTGGCTCTGCGCGGTCACGCCGCGCGACCGGGCGACGGCGGCGCGCCTCGCACACTGCTCGGTCATCGACCACAGCAACGGCCGGGGGACTGATAACGTCTGTTGTGACGGTTCACCGCCGGTTCGCCCCACCGCGACGGCGAACCGGCAGCCGTGGCTCACAACGGACGGTCTGAAACGCGGCGGGGAACGGGTCGCCCGTCGCGCGGCGTGCGCGCAGGCGATGAGAACTATTCGGCGGCGATGACGTCGTCGATGCGGAGGATCATCGTCGCGGCCTCGGTGGCGGATTCGACGGCCTCGCGCTTGACGGCGGCGGGGTCGAGGATGCCCTCGCCCACGGGGTCACCGATTTCGCCCGAGCGACCGCCGGAGATGATGCCGGCGACGCCCTCGCGTTCGTGCGTCGAGCGGAGTTCCACCAGCGCGTCGATGGCGTCCATGCCCGTGTTCTCCGCGAGGGTGCGCGGGAGCATATCCACGGCGTCGGCGAACGCCTCGACGGCGAGTTGTTTCCGGCCCTCGATGCTCGCGGCCTCGGCGCGGATGGCGTCGGAGATGGCGACTTCCGTCGCGCCGGCGCCGGGGACGACGCCGCCCTTATCCAGTGCGGCGACGACCACGTCCACCGCGTCGTTGATGGCGCGTTCGAGTTCGTCGACGACGTGTTCCGTGCCGCCACGGAGCAAGAGGGTGACGGACTCGGCGGCCGCGCCGCCCTCGACGAAGGCGAGGTCGTCGTCGCCGAACTTCTCGATGCCGATGGACTCGGCGTAGCCGAAGTCGTCGGTGTCGAGGTCGGTCAGCGTGCCGAGGCGGGTGGCGCCGAGCGCCTTCGCCAGCGACTTGCAGTCGCTCTTTTTGACGTTGCTGAAGGCGAGGATGCCCTCGCGTGCGAGGTAGTTGGCGACGCGGTCGTCGATTTTCTTCTCGCTGAAGACCACGTCCACGCCGGCCTCCGAGAGCGTCTTGGCGTAGCCCCGGAGTTCGCTCTCCTCGGCCTCGATGGCGGCGTTGAGTTGGTCGACGTCGGTGATGGTGTACTCGGCGTCGGTCTCGCTCTCGCGGACGTCGAGGTCCATGTTCAACACCGCGACGGTGGCGTCCTCGACCGACCGGGGCATCGTCTCGGTGGCGGGTTCCTTGTCGATGATGACGCCCTCGACCAGTCGGGTGGCGCTCGAACTCGCGCCGGTTCGGGTCTTGACGTGGATGCTGTCGCGGTCGATGCCGTCGTCGTCGCTGACGTGGCGGACCGCCCCGACGACCTGTTCGGCCAGTACGTCCGCCGTCACGTCGCCGGTGCCCTTGCCGGTCATGCTCGACTCGGCGACCTGTTCTAGCAGGTCGTCGTCGAGTTCCTCGTCGAGCACCATCCCCTCGATGGTTTCGAGTGCGAGACGGGAGGCCTCGTTGTACCCCTCGACGATGACCGTCGGGTGGAGGTCGTTGTCGAGGAGGTCTTCGGCCTGCGCGAGGAGTTCGCCAGCTAGCACCGCCGCCGTCGTGGTGCCGTCGCCGACTTCCTCCTCCTGGGTCTCGGCGACTTCGACGACCATCTGGGCCGCCGGGTGTTCGATGTCCATCTCGGCGAGGATGGTCGCGCCGTCGTTCGTGATGACGACGTCGCCCGAGTCGTCGACGAGCATCTTGTCCATCCCCCGGGGACCGAGCGTGGTCCGGACCGCACTCGCTACCGCCTTCCCCGCGCGGATGTTCGAGTCCTGTGCGTCCCGTCCCTGTGTCCGCTGGGAGTCATCCGTGAGGATGAACAGCGGCTGTTGCATACGAGAGCTCATGATGGAAACCTCAGATGAGTCAATGTTTGTGGTTCTATATATGCGTTTCTGTTCGCGCGACTGAAAAACCGCCAGACGACGACGCTACAGGCTGACACGGAGCCGCCGTCGCGTCGGGGGATTTATACGTTCGGGGGCGGCGTCGCCCCACCGCGACCGGTAGGTCGATATGCGACGCCGACCGAGGTTCGAACGATGCTGGAACTGGAACACCGGTTCCAAATCCTGGACGTTCACGCGCGACTGGACCCCGACGGCGAACCGCCGGGTGCGGTCCCCGACCGACTCGAACGCGAGATGCATCAGGCGGGCGTCGTCCGCGCCGTCGTCTCGCCGCCGCCGCGCGACGGGGGCTATCTGCGCGCGAACAACGCCGTCGCGCGCCTCTGTGTCGACCGGCCGTTCGTGGCCTTCGCTCGGGTGTCTGGACCGCGCGACCCGCGCGGGACGCCCGTGGCCCGCCTGCGCAACCTCACCGCGTCGCGGGAGGACTACCACACCTCGCCCGACGACGTCGAACAGTACGCCTACGACGAACGCTTCCACGGGTTCGTCCTCGACCCGGCGCGCGACGGTCTCCCGGACGACGAGACGCTGTCCCGCCTCGCCGACGTCTCCCTCCCCGTCTACGTCTACGCCGGCGCCGACTTCTCGCCCGACGCCGTCGGCGAGACGCTCCTCCGGCGTGACCTGCCGGTCGTCCTCGGGAGTTTCGGCGGCTACCCCCTCGACCGCGACCTGATGACCGACGCACTCGACCTGTTGTCGGCCCACGACGACCTCTTCGTCGACACCAGCCACGTCCGCTTCCGGGACTGCCTCGAACGGGCGTTGCGCGAACACCCCGACCGCGTGCTGTTCGGGAGCGGCACCCCCGACGTTCACCCGGACGTGGCGGTGATGGAACTGCTGACGCTCGACGTTCCCGAGGACGCGATGCGGCGGGCGTTCACCCACAACCCCGCGCGGGTGGTGTCGGCGCTCTCGCCTCAGCGCCAGTCGTAGCGGGCGACCGCGCGGTCGGCCCGGTCGGAGACGCCGTGGGGATTGCGCGCCGGCGTCCGGTCTTTCACCCGCGCGACGAGACCGTCGGCCGCGCCGCGGACCGTCCCCTCGACCACCGCGCGGCCGGTCCCCACCCACGCCGTCGGGTCGAGGTCGCCACGGAGTACCTCGCGCGCGCCCGAGAGGGCGTCTCCGAGGGCGTGGCGGGTGGTGCCCGTCGCTACCCCCGGGCGGACGCCGTAGTTCTTCGCCAACTGGTAGGCTATCGCCCGGAACTTCCAGCCGTACTCCTCGGTTCGCACCCCGCCGTCGGCGGAGTACTCCCGCTTGACGCACATCCCGTTTCGCCACGCGACGCCGTAGTCCAGTCCGGCGAGTCTGTGTGCGGCGTCGCGGGCGCCGCCCGTCTCCAGATACTCGTCGAAGCCGTCGAGTGCGTCGAGGGCGCGACGGCGCAGGGCGACGTTGCCGCCGTTGAGGTGGTTCACCTCGCGGTCACAGACCCGTTCTCGCTCGGGCGCCTCCGTCGTCATCCCGCCTTCGAGCGTTCGGTGGGTCGGTCCCGTGACGACCGCCGCCTCGTCGAGACCGTCTTCGAGGGCGTCGAGCCACGACGGTTCGACCACGAGGTCGTACCGGAGGAACGCCACCACGTCGCCGTCGGCCGCCTCGATGCCCGCGTTGCGCGCGACGTTCAACGTCCGCGTCGACACTTCGACCAACACGTCCACGTCGTCTCGGTCGCGCACCATCCCGGTAGTGCCGTCGGTGGACGGGCCGTTGACGACCACCACCTCCGCGTCCGGGACGTGCGCGGCCAACGCGTCGAGCGTCGCCGCGAGTCGGTCCCGGCCGTTGAGGGTCGGTACCACTACCGAGAGGTCCATACCCGACTCCACCGACTCCGAGGGTAAAACCGTTCCCGTTAGACGTGGGCGTCCCAGTACGACACCGAGGCGAGTTTCTCGCCCACCGGCGTCTCGCCCAGCGACGTATCGAGACTCCGAAACTCCCCGGCGAGTTCGTTCGGAATCTTCCGGTAGAAGCCGTACGGGAGGACGAAGTCGTGGGACTCGCCCGCGAGGCTCATCCCCGCCCCCTCGACGAGGCGTTCGACCTCCGCCCGGTCGTAGAGACGCGACCCCATCGGGAGAAGCCAGTTGTAGATGACCCGCGTGCTGAAGGCGTTGAACGTATCGAAAAACACCTGCTCCTTCGAGACGCGGCACATCTCGGAGAGGAACTTCGCCGGCGTGTCCGCGAGGTGGAAAAACCGCATGGCGAAGACGCTGTCGAAGTGGTCGTCGGGGAAGGGGAGACGGGCGGCGTCCGCGCGGAGGAACTCGATGCGGTCGGTGACGTCGGCCGCGCGGGCCTTCTCGCGGCCCTGTTGCATCATCGCCGAGGAGATGTCCAGTCCCACGACGTCGGCGCCGCGTTCGGCGAGCATGACGGTGAAGCGACCGGTCCCACACGCGATTTCGAGGACGTCGCGGTCCTCCACCGGGCCGAGGGCGTCGAGGACGGCCCGCTTTTCCCGACGGTCGATGAGGCGGCCCCCCCGAGAGAATCGCTTGGCGTCGTACTCCTCGGCGACCTCGTCCGCCTGATACCACTCCTCTCCTTTCACGCTACTCGACTCTCTGGCCGAAGATTAAAATCGTACTGGATGCCGGCCCGCCCGCTCTCCGGGATATACCCATGTGATTAATACCATATAAGGTGTCAGGATGATTTTGACACATATGTAGATAACCTTTACCAGTAATGCCCCGCTCCAGTGTGGTATGAGCACCACTGCAGATGCTGTCGGCGACGACCACCTCACCGCCGCGGAGTACCGCGAACGACTGAGCGACCTGCCGCCGAGTGCGAAGCTCGTTGCGAAAGTGCTGGAGAGCGACGCGCCCCTCTCGCAGGGCCAACTCGCCGAGGAGTCTCTGCTCCCCGACCGGACGGTCCGGTACGCGCTCAACCGCCTCGAAGAGTCCGACATCGTCGGCTCGCGGTACAGCTTCAAGGACGCTCGCAAGCAGGTCTACTTCCTGCGGACGTAGCGTCGATTCGTACGGTTTATTGTACGTCAGTACCGGTGGTTCGCCGGGTCGTCTTGACGAACCACCGGTACACAGGTACAGCAATCCGTCTCACTCGCTTTTCTCCTCGAACGACTCCGCACACCACGGGCAGAACGCGAGGGCGGGGTCGCACTCCCGGCCACACGCCGGACACCGCACGTCCGTCGTCCCGTTCCGTCGCCCGCGTGACGCCACCCGGTAGGCGTCCAGCGTGTTCAACGCGAACAGCGCCACCAGCGGAATCGTCACCGTCCGTGGCAACGTCGACGGCGTCGCCGTCTGCGGGTCGGCGAAGACGACGACCAGCAACAATCCCGCGCCGAGGACGAACGCGAACCACGCGAACGCGCGTCGCCACTCCCGGAGGTAGGCGTGGCCCACGCCCGCGACGCCGAGGACGGACCCGACGATGCTGACGACCGTCGCAATCACGATACGGCGCCGTTCGGTCATGACTGCCCGAACGACGACCACCGGGTTAAGCCCCGGGGATGTCCATCACCCTCCGCCGAGGCGTTCGACGAGGTCCGCGAGCGTTGCGAGGTCGTACTGGCCGGGGGCCGTCGCATCCGCCGGGTCCACCGGGGCGTAGCCGATTTTCGACCCGTAGACGGGTGCGAGCGCCCGCGTGTGCCGCCCCGCCTCGCCCATCGCCATCGTCGCCACGCGGTCGCCCCGTTCGGTCGCGTCGTGCGTCGCCGACAACAGCGCCAGCGTCTCCCCCCGGTCGTGGGCCGTCACCGCGAGTTTCCCCACGTCGCCGCGGTCGGCCGCCTCCCGGAGCAGGTCGGTCATCTCCCCCTCCGAGGGAGTCGCCTCGAAGTCGTGGACCGACGCGACGACCGCCGCGCCCTCGTCGCGGACGGCGGCGGCCGCCTCGACGCCCGTCGGTTCCCGGAGCGCCGCGAGTTCCACGTCGACGGCTTCGACCTGTGGGTGTTCGGCCGCCCGTTCGAGGGCCGCGAGGCGGTCCACCTCGTCGGCGTCGGCCTCGCCGCCCTCCCACGCGGCGCGGTTGGTGGCGAGGACCGGCAACTCGCCGTCGTAGGTCTCGAGGGCGGCAAGCGGGTCGGCCGCGAGGTCCATCCGAAACTCGACGGCGTCGGCGTGGCGCCGCGCCGCCGGTTCGTCGCCGAGGTCCGCCGTCGCCGCCGCGAGGACGAACGAGTCGAACTCCATGGCTCACCGTTCGGCCGCGCCCTCAAAGTCGTTCCCGTCGACCGGGGCGTGCGTGAGGGCGTACCCCCGGACTCGGCGGTCCGCGCCGTCGCCGCCGGCACTCCCGTCTTCGCGGTCTGCACCCACGCCGTCTGCTTCGACGCGTGCCGTACGCTCGGCGTCTCCGTCGACGCTCCGTCCCCCGGCGTCGCTCCCGACGTCTCCCCCCTCGCCGGCCAGTCGCTCGACCGACTCGACGGCGTACAGGCGGACGCGACGCTCCTGTTTCGTCACCACGTCGAAGTCGTAGTGTTCGGCGTCGTAGCCGCCGTCGCGGTCGGCCATCGCCTCCCGGTGGCGGTCGAGTCGGTCGCGCACCCGTCGGCCGGAGGCCGTCGGCAGGCCGTCGACGCGGTCCTCGACGGTCCCGAAGAGGTCGCCGTCGACGTCGTAGCCCACCGAGTTGCGCGCGGCGTGCATCGCCGCGAGCGTCGTCGTCCCCGTCCCGACGAAGGGGTCGAGCACCGTATCGCCTCGCACCGAGAACATGCGAATCAGGCGGAGCGGAACGGTCAGGGGGAACGCGGCCGACCGGTCGCGGCCGTCGCCGTCGAGTCCCTGTCGCTCGCCGCGCACCTCCCAGAGGTCCGAGAACCAGCGGTTGCGTTCCTCCCAGAAGAAGGCGCTCTCGTAGCGCCGGTCGTCGGCGGGCGGGAACTCACGGAGACCGCCCTTCCGAAAGAGGAGGACGTACTCGTGTTCGAGCGTGACGTAGGCGTTCGGCGGGAGCGTCCCCGACCCCATGAACTTGGTGAGGCTGTTCGCCGGTTTGCGCCAGAGGACGTCCGGGAGAGGCGTCAACCCCCGACTCCGGAGGGCGTCGACGACGCGGACGTGGTTGGGGTACTGCTGAAACTCCCCGCCGACCGTCCGGGTGGCGTCGCCGACGTTGATACAGAGCGTCCCGCCGGGTGCGAGGACGCGTTCCACCTCGTCCCACACGGCGTCGAGTTGGTCGTGCATCAACTCGAAGGCGGCGTCGCCCTCGCCCGCCGCCAACGCCTCCTCGACGGCGGGGTCTCGCGCCGCGAAGAGGTCGTCCCACAGTTCTATCATCGGATACGGCGGCGAGGTGACCACGAGATGCACCGACTCGTCGTCGAGGGTCTCCATCTCGGCGGCGTCCCCCTCGCGGAGGACGTGCGTGGTCCGCATTGCCACTCTCTGGCCGCGCGGCGTCCCTATGGGTTTCGGTTCCCACACTCCGACCGGGAGACACTTGCCCCTCCTCGCTCATCCTCCGCTATGGCCGCGCCGACGCGCGTCGTCTCGCTCGCCCCCGGCGCCACCGCGACGCTCCGCGAACTCGGCGTCGCCGACCGCCTCGTCGGCGTCACGACCCACGGCCGGGCCGAACTCGCCGACCCGCCACCGGCCGTGGGCGGGTGGCTGAACCCGGACCTCGACCGCCTGACCGCCCTCGACCCGGACCTCGTCTGCACCGCCGACGACCTGCAAGCCGAGGTGCGAGACGCCCTCCGCGACCGGGGCGTCCGCGTCCACCACGTCGACGCCGACACCCTCGACGGCGCACTCGAGGGGTTCGAAGCGCTCGGTCGCGCGGTGGGTCGCCCCGACGCCGGCGCCGAACTCGCCCGCCGCGCCCGGACGCGACTCGACGCCGTGCGCGCCCGCGTCGCCGACGAACCCCGCCCGACCGTCTACTGCGAGGAGTGGTCCGACCCGCCGATGGTCGCCGGCAACTGGGTGCCCGACGTGGTCGCCGTCGCCGGCGGCGCCTACCCCTTCCTCGACGCCGGCGACCGCTCGCGGCGCGTCGCCGCCGCCGAGGTGGAACGCGCCGACCCCGACCACGTCGTCCTCCACGTCTGCGGGCGGGGCGACCGGGTCGACCCCGCCGTCGTCACCGACCGGGACTGGACCCTCGACGCCGCCGTCCACGTCGTCGACGACGCCCTCCTGAACCAGCCGAGTCCGAACCTCCTCGACGCCGCCGAGCGACTGGCCGACCTGTTCCACTATCGTAGAATTTGAAAGTCAGTGCCCGCTCGACCGAGTACCGGTCCCCCCGGTCGATGTGGACGTCGTTTCAAATTCTACTATAGTCGACATCGCTTTGGGTCCGCGCCGCTCACGCCCGGCCATGCACGTCGGCGTCGGGAGCGAGAATCCGGTCAAGCGCCGCGCGGTCGAACGCGTGGTGGAGGGGACCGTCGAATCCGTCGCGGTCGAGTCGGGCGTCCCGGAGCAACCCCGGAGCCACGCCGAGACGGTCGACGGCGCGGAGCGTCGCGCCGCCAACGCCCTCGCCGCCGGGGGCTTCGACTACGGCGTCGGACTGGAGGGCGGTGTCGCCGAGTTCGAGGGCGTCCCGGGTCTCTATCTCGTCATGTGGTCGGCGGTGACCGACGGCGACCGGACCGAACGCGCGGCGGGACCGAGCGTCCGTCTGCCCGACTCCATCGCCGCCCGCGTCCGCGACGGCGCCGAACTCGGTCCCGTCGTCGACGACGAACTCGGCGAGTCCGGCGTCGCGCGGGGACGGGGCGCCATCGGCGTCCTCACCGGCGGCCGGACGAGTCGGGCCGACGCGCTTGCGAAGGCAACGGCCGGCGCGTTCCGGCCGTTCTAGTCGTCCGCGTCGGGACCGGCCCGGTCGCGCGCCTCCGCCGTCTCCTCGACGGCCGTCGTCAGCGAGACGTTGAGCGCGAGCATCGAGGCGACGCCGCCGACGACGGTGACGAGGTTCTTCACCGCGTGGTCGAGGACGGCCGCGCCGAACGCCGCCGGCCCGGCGACGGGCGTCAGACCCGCGACGAGGAGGGTGAAGGCCGCCTCGTAGAGACCGATGCCGCCGGGAGAGAGCGGGAGCACCTTGGCGAGGTTGCCGACGCTCACCGCGAAGAAACTCACCGCCACCAGCGTCTCGGGCGCGAGGTCGACGCCGACGGCGACGAGCACCACCGTCGCCGTCACCACGTCGAGCGTCCAGATGGCGAGACTGGTCGCGCCCACGCGGGCGAACGCGCTCCGGTCGCTCGCCACCGACTGTACGTCGACGACGAACCGTTCGAGGACGCCCGCGACGTAGTCGGCGTAGGAGTCGGAACTGACGCTCGTCACCGCCCGGCGGACGAGGTTGCCCTCGCGGCGCGCGCTGACGACGATGGCCGCGACGGCGAGGACTGCCGCCCCCGCGACGCCCGTGGCGACGAGGAGGGCGACGCGCGCGGCGCCCGTCGAGACGCCGGGGACGCCACCCGAGACGGCCGCGACCACGTCGCCCGCGCCGCCGGTCACGACCAGCCCCACGAGCACCGTCGCCGCCAGCGTCGTGATGGTGAGGAGGTCGAAGACGCGTTCGACCGCGAGCGAGGCGAACCCCGAGGGGTAGGGGATGCCCCGCCGGGCTTTCACCACGTACGCGCGCACGGCGTCGCCGATGCGCGCGGGAAAGACGAGGTTGCCCGTCTGGCTGACGAACACCGCGCCGGTCAGAAAGCCCACCCGCTCGTGGTAGTCGAGTTCGGCGAGGATGTCCCGGTAGCGCGCCCCCCGGAGGGGCCACGAGAGGAGGTAGACCGCCGCCGCGACGCCAACCAGGACGGGGTCGGTCCCCTCGAACTCCCGGAGAACCGCGCTGGGGTCGAGATAGAGCGTCATCAGCGCCAGCGCCACCAGCGTCAACAGGGCGCCCGCCGCGACGCTTCGCGTCCGGGTGATGCGGGGGCTTACCGACAGTTGCCACCACAGGCGGAGAATCTGGCTCCCCATCCCGAAGACGTCGCGGACGAGGTCGACTTTCGTGTCGCCTTTGGGTTCCCACTCGACGGGGAACTCCGCGACGCGCAGGCCCGACCGCTGGGCGCGCACCAGCAGTTCGGTGTCCCAGAACCAGTGGTCGTCCTCGACGTCGTC
>JBDGTR010000024.1:0-13051 GCA_042216635.1 Haloplanus sp.
CTATAGAGACCGGCAGGAATAACCATCCCCCGTCCGAACGGCCGGGCATGGTAGACGTAGGCGACGACGCACCCGACTTCACTGCCCCGCTTGCGAACGGCGACGTAGAGACGGTCACGCTCTCGGAGTCCCTCGACGACGGACCCGTGGTCCTCGCCTTCTTCCCGGCGGCGTTCACGGGCGTCTGTACGACCGAGATGTGTACCTTCCGCGACGAGATGGCCGACTTCGAGGACGTGGACGCGACGGTACTCGGCGTCAGCGTCGACCTCCCCTTTACGCACAACGAGTTCCGCCGGCAGAACGACCTCAACTTCGGTCTGGTCAGCGACCACGACCGCTCTATCGTCGAGGAGTACGGCGTCTCGATGTCCTTCACCGGCCACGACATCGAAGTCGCCAAACGCTCGGTGTTCGTCGTCGACGGCGACGGCACCGTCACCTACCGGTGGGTCAGCGACGACCCCGGCGTCGAACCCGACTACGAGGCCGTCGACGAGGCGGTCCGCGAGACGGCGACGGCCTGATACGGTTGGTCGTGAGCCAGTACCGGTGGGTCGCCGAGACGGCCCGGCGAACCACTGGTACACAGGGAAGACGATCCGTCTGAATCGGGACGGCGGCTTTTTTCTCCGCTGACCTCGGAGTGGGGGCTATGAGCGACGACGACCCCCGCGAGTACGACCCCGAGGCCGACCACGCCTTCCCGGACGAGCGACTGAACGCGGTGTTAGAGCGCGTCGAGTCCGACCCCGAAATCGAGGCCTACCTCGAAGCGCAGAACGTCAACGCGGTCACCCGGAAGGGGTACAACGACCACGGACCGAAACACATCTCCATCGTGCGCAACCGCGCACTCCGTCTCTACGACCTGCTCAAACGCGCGGGCGTCGAGTTCAACGGCGCGGCCCAACAGGGACTCGACGAGGCCGACGAGTCGGTGGTCGTCGCACTCGCGGCGACGCTTCACGACGTGGGTCACGTCGTCCACCGGGACGCTCACGCCTACTACTCCATTCCGCTCGCGGCGGACCTCCTCGACCGTCTGCTTCCAGAACTGGAGTTCTACGACCGGGCCGACGCGGTGCGGATGAAAGCCGAGACGCTCCACGCCATCCTCTGTCACCACACCGAAGAGGACCCCCTGACCCGCGAGGCGGGCGTCATCCGCGTCGCCGACGCCCTCGACATGGAGCGCGGTCGGTCGCGCATCCCCTACGAGAAAGGCGGGCGGGGCATCAACACGCTGTCGAGTCAGGCCATCAAGAGCGTCTCGCTCCACCCCGGCGACGGCACGCCCGTCCTCGTAGAGATAGAGATGGTCAACGCCGCCGGCGTCTATCAGGTGGACAACCTCCTGAAGGCGAAACTACGGGACTCGATGCTCGAAGAGTACGTCCGCATCGTCGCCATCAACACCAAAGAGGAGAGCGGACTGGTCGAACGAATCGAACTCTAGTTCGACGCCGCCTCGACGTCCGAGAGTTCGAGACTGCCGCCGATGGTTCGGTTCGGGTAGGGGATGTCGACGCCCTCCTCGTCGAAGCGCTCTTTGACCGACGTGACGTATTCGCCGCGGGTCTTGACGAAGTCCGACCGACTCGGGTTGTCTATCCAGACGCGGGATTTGAGCGTCACCGACGAGTCGCCGAGTTCGGTCAGTCTGACCGAGGGCGCGGGGTCGTCGAGGATGTCGGGGTGCGCGTCGGCCTCTTCGAGGATGATTTCGGTCGCCTGTTCGACGTCGTCGTCGTAGCCGATGCCGAAGGGCACCTGCAGGCGGAGTTTGTCCTTCGCCACCGGGTTCTTGATGACGCCGTCGGTGAGTTGGGAGTTGGGAACGGTGAGCAGTTCGTTGTCGAAGGTCCGCACCCGACTCACCCGGAAGCTGATGTCCTCGACGACGCCGGAGTTGCCGTCCCACTCTATCCAGTCGCCGATGCGGAACGGCTTGTCGGTGAAGATGAAGACGCCGGCGACGAAGTTGGCGATGACGTCCTGTAAGGCGAAGCCGATGGCGAGCGTCGCCGCCGCCGCCACCGTCGCCAGCGACTGGAGGAAGTCGCCGTAGCCGGCGAAGCCGAAGGCGACGGCGACGCCGACGAAGACGACCACCAGCAAGACGAGTTTGCGCAGGGGCCGGCGAGCGTGGACCTCCAGTCCCCGGGCGTCCATCACGCGGTCGGCGAGGGGCAGGACGAACGCCCGTCCGACGGCGTAGACGACGGCGAGGGCGACGACGAACGCCAGCGCCGCCCCGATGGCGTCGGCGTACGGCACGCCGTTGTCCGCGAGAAAGCGCGCGAACGCGCCGCCGCCGGACTGGAGCGGAATCATCGATACACCACGGCGGTGTGACCGCGCGTCTCGACCAGCGTGGCGTTCACGCGGTCGGCGAGGTCGGTCGCCAGTTCGTCGACGTCCGTCCCGCCACGGGCCGCGTTCAGGAACTTCACCTTCACGAGGGTCCGGTCGCGCAACTGCCCGTCGAGTTCGTCGACGACGGCCTCGACGCCGCCCTTCCCGACCCGCACGGTCACGTCGAGGTCGTGTGCCTGCTTTCGCAACTCCTGAATGTCCACCATGGTCCTGGCCTTTGCCTTGGGCCGAACCGGTTTGAAACTTTAGGAATAGGGCGGGCCGTCAGAGGGGGTATCGTCGGCGTTCGTCGCGTCCGCTCTTGGGACCGTCCCACGTGGGTCGGTTGACCGACCGACACAGTCCGGGTGGCGACGACACTCCCTCTCATAGTGTTTATTGTGAGTCGCTACCGCCGGTTCGCCGCCCAGTCCGGCGAACCGGCGGTAAACAGTCACAATAACCACTATCAGTCGTAGGGGTACCGCGCCGTCGCGCCACAGTCACACCGGACGACGACGTGGCCGTCGCCGAGTCTGACGCGGGCGTTCTTGCCCGGGCGGAGGTAGGCGTCGCAGGCGTCGCAGGTGAACCGCTCGAACCGGTGGGAGAGACGGAGGCGGTGACGCTCCGCGACGCGGCGAGCGAGGCGGACGTACTCGCGGGCGCGGTCGGCGTCGCAGTCGGTGGCGGCCTCGCGCGCGAGGGCCGCGAGTCGGTCGATTCGCTCCTCCGCGATGGTCATGGGCGTGGTGGGACGGCGCGCGTCCAAAGAGGTTGCGACAGGCGACGACGGCGACGGCAGTGCGACCGGACGTCCCGCCGAGTCGGGAGCGGTAGCGTCAAGGCTCCCACCCGTCAATCGGGGACCGTGCGGGTGTTGAACTACCTCGAACTCGAAGACCGCCTCGACCGGAGCGGTATCGGCACCGCCGCGGCCCAACAGCGGACCGCACTGGAACGGACGGACGTGGAGGTGGTGACGACGCCGTGGCGCGGGGGCGACCCGGCCAGTGCGGCGGCGTCGGCGCTCCGGGGACGGGGCGCCTTCCGCGAGTACGACGTGGCTCACTGCAACCTCATCGGCCCGGGGAGCGTCGCCGTCGCGCGCCACGCCAGGCGCACGGGGACGCCACTCGTCCTCCACGCCCACGTCACCCGCGAGGACTTCGCCGAGAGCTTTCGGGGGTCGACCTACCTCGCCGGGCCACTCGGGCGGTATCTCAGGTGGTTCTACTCGCAGGCCGACCTCGTGCTCTGTCCGAGCGAGTACACCGAGGGCGTCCTCGAATCCTACCCCGTCGACGCGCCGATTCGCCCCGTCACGAACGGCGTCGACGTGGACTCCCTCGCGGGATACGAGTCGTTCCGCGAGGAGTACCGCGAGCGGTTCGACCTCTCGGGGATGGTGGTCTTCGCCGTCGGCAACGTCTTCGAGCGCAAGGGTCTGACCACCTTCTGTCGTCTCGCCCAGGAGACGGAGTACGACTTCGCGTGGTTCGGTCCCTACGACGACGGACCACAGGCCTCCGAGACGGTCCGGCGGTGGACACAAAATCCCCCGGAGAACGCCACCTTCACGGGGTGGATAGACGACGTTCGCGGCGCCTTCGGCGCGGGCGACGTCTACCTCTTCCCGACGAAAAACGAGAATCAGGGCATCGCGGTCCTCGAAGCGATGGCCTGCGGGAAGCCGGTAGTGCTCCGGGACATCCCCGTCTTCGAGGAGTTCTACACCGACGGCCACGACTGTCTGAAATGCGAGACGCGGGGGGAGTTCCGCGCGGCGCTCGACCGACTGGCGGGCGACCCCGACCTGCGGGCGCGACTCGGCGCGAACGCACGGGAGACGGCGGCCGAACACTCGCTGGACCGGGTGGCCGAACGGTTGCTCGACGCCTACGCGGAAGTCACAAGCGATTAAGGTCCCCCTCACCGAATCCCGGGCAATGCGTTCGGTCGCGGTCTTCACCGACACCTACCTGCCCACGGTCAACGGCGTCACCTACACCATCAAGACGTGGCGCGACCGCTGGGAGTCACGCGGCGGTCGGATGGACGTGGTCTACCCCAAGACCGACGGCTACGCCCCGCGAGCGGGCGAATATCCCGTGCGGAGCGTCCCGTTCCCGTTCTATCAGGGCTTTCGGCTGGGGACGCCGTGGATTCCACGCCGCGTGCGCGACGCGGAGGTGGTCCACGCCCACACGCCCTTCGCCGTCGGTCTCGCCGGCCTGCGTCTCGGTGCCGACCGTCCGTTCGTCGCCTCCTATCACACGCCGACCGCCGAGTACGCCGACTACCTCGCCTCCGGCGACCGACTCGGCCGCCTCCTCGGCGCCGTCAGCGAACGCTACGAGCGGTGGTTCCTCGACCGCGCCGACGCGGTTCTCGCGCCCAGCGAGACGACCGCGAACCACCTCCGCGAGGAGGTGGGCGTCTCGACGCCCGTGACGGTGCTCCCGAACGGCATCGACCTCGGCCGGTTCCGCCCGGTCGACGCTACCGCCTTCCGCGAGCGGTACGGTCTCGCGGGCGTCGACGGCCCGCTGGTCGGCTACACCGGTCGCCACGGCTACGAGAAGCGCCTGCGCGACGCCGTCGACGCGGCCGCCGGTCTCGACGCGACGCTGGTCTTCGGCGGCGACGGACCGGCGCGGGCCGACCTCGAAGCACGTGCGGCCGAGACCGGCGTCGACGCCCGCTTTCTCGGCTTCCTCGACCGCGACGAACTGCCCGCCTTCTACAGCGCTCTCGACGCCTTCGTCTTCCCGAGTCCGGTCGAGACGCAGGGACTCGTCGCACTGGAGGCCAACGCCTGCGGGACGCCCGTCGTCGGCGCCGACGAGGGCGCCCTCGCCGACACCGTCGTCTCGGGGGTCACCGGCTACCGCTACCCCACCGGCGACGTCGCGGCCCTCCGCGACGCCGTCCGGCGGACGCTCGACGAACGGGCGTCGCTCTCGGAGAGCTGTCTGGCCCGGCGCGACCGCCACGGCGTCGACCGGGCGGTCGACCGGCTAGAAGAGGTCTACGAGCGGGTGGCCTAGTCGTCTTCGAGCGCCTGTGCGATGCGCTGGAGTTGACGGGTGGCGTCGCGCACCTCGTCGCGGAGTTGGCGCACCTCGCGGACGAGTTCTTCGTTGCCGCCGTCGCTGGATTCCTCCTCTCGGCCGCGACCCATACCGCCGGGACCGCCGCCGCCCATGCCGCCCGGCCCGCCGCCGCCCATCATGCCGCTCATCATCTGCGCGAAGGGGTTGCCGCCGGGACCGCCACCGCCCATGCCGCCCGGTCCGCCGCCGCCCATCATCTCCTCGGGGTCCGGGCGCTCACCCTCCTCGCGCTCCTGTGCGCGTCGCTCTCGAATCTCCTCGACGCGCTCGCGGAAGGACTTCTCCTCGCCCTCGCTTTCGCCTTCGTTCCCGCCGCCGGTCGCGTCCTCGCTCGCGTCCTCACCTGTGTCTTCGTCTGTCATGCCAGCGAATTCGACATCCATCCCGAAAAGGGTTGTCGTCCTAGCCGAACGCGCCGAGGCTAGACTGGAGTCGGCGGTCGGTTCCGCCCTCGGTCACCTCGTAGCCCACCAGGTCGCGCAGGTCCACCGCGTAGGTGCTCCCGGCGTGGTCGAGGACGAGCAGTCGACCCTTGGTCCCGCGAACGACGCCGGTCAGCATCGTCTCCGCGACCGGTCGCTCCGTCAACCCGAGACCGTACTCGAAGTCGTAGGTCGCCACGGGGTCGAACCCCGAGAGCAGGGTCTCCCACGCCGCCGCGTCCACGTCGCGGCCGAGACCCGCGCGCTTGGTTGCGACGCGGATTCGGTCGGGGACGTCCTCGGCCAAGCCGGCCTCGATTTCGCGGGCGAGGCGGCCGTCTTCGACCGTCCGCAGGTGCGCGGCGCGGTCTGCGCCCTGTTCTCTGAGGCGCGTCTCCAGTCGCCACTCGCGGGTCACCCCCACCTTGAACGCGTCCGGAGCGAAGGCCGCGAGGTAGACGGCGTGGTCCTCGAAGCAGTCCATCTCGTCTTTCAGACACTCGCCCGTACACTTCGCACACACCCACGTCGAGGCGTGGGCCTGACAGCGTGGCGCGGCGTCGGCGTCGCAGGCGCGGTGGCCGTCGTCGCCGACGACGCCCGCGCAGTGGCGCCGGTCGAGGCGGTAATCCAGTTCTGTCCCGGGGTCGAGACCGACGTACTCGACGGGCGTCGGGGCGCCCCCGGCGTCGGCGTCGGCGTCCGCATCGGCGTCGCCGTCGCTCAACAGAAGCGCCCCCTCGGCGGCGTCGTAGCCCACGACCTGCACGCCCTCGCGTAGGTGGTCGGGAGACAAAGGCGATTCCCTACGCGAGTTCGTCGAGCAACTGCCGCGTCGCCCGGCGGACGGCGTCGTCGCTCGACTCCGGTGGTTCCCACCCGAGCGCGGACAGTTTCTCGACCGAGAGGCGCATCTTCGGCACGTCGCCCGTCCACCCGCGGTCGCCGCCGGTGTACTCGTAGTCGGGGTCGAGACCCATCTCCTCGCTCACGACGTCCGCGATGCGGTTGACCGAGGTGGTGGTGCGCGACCCGAGGTTGTAGGTGTTCAGGTCGCGGTCGGCGTGTTCGACGACGTGACAGATGGCGTCGACGCAGTCCTCGACGTGGAGGTAGGACTTCTCCTGTCTGCCGTCCCCGAGGATGGTCAGCGTCTCCGGGTCGGCGAGGAGTTTTTCGATGAAGTCGGGGACGACGTTGCCGCGCTGGTAGGGACCGACGATGTTGGCGAACCGGAAGGTCCACGCCGTCAGCCCGTGGGAGTGGGCGTACGTCGAGACCAGTCCCTCGTCGGCGAGTTTGCTCGCGCCGTACTCGCTGATGGGTTCGAGGGGGGCGTAATCCTCGGGCGTCGGGCGCGGCGCCTCGCCGTAGACCGTCGACGAGGAGGTGAAAGCGACGTGTTCGACGCCCGCCTCGACGGCGCGTTCGAGGACGTTGTACGTCATCTCCGTGTTCTCCTCGAACAGTTGGCGAGGGTCGGCGTAGTTGGTGTCGGTGTAGGCCGCGAGGTGGAAGACGGCGTCCACGTCCGGGGTGAGTACCTCGGCGACGTCGGCGGGGTCGGTCACGTCCGCGACGACGAGTTCGGCGTCGTCGGGGACGCGGTCGGCCTCCCCCTTCGAGCAGTCGTCCGCGACGACGACGTCGTTGTCGGCGACCAGTCGCTCGGCGAGGTGCGACCCGATGAGGCCGGCACCGCCCGTGACGACCACGCGACGGTCCGTGAGTTCCATACGCGACCCTCTCCGCGCCGGCGCAAGTGCCTTCCGCTTACTCGGCGGTCAGTCGCTCGCTCAGGTGCCACAACTCCCGCGCGAGCGACTCGTCGCGGGCGACGGAGGCCGGGTCGGTGCGTTCACAGAGATGCAAGGAGGAAGCCCACGACTTCAGTCGTGGGTAACTGACAGTCGCGGAAGTACGCACCGGTCACGTTGGCCACCTCGCCGGCGGCCGCGAGGTAGACGGGCGTCTCGGCGGCCGTGACGGGCGTCTCGGCGACGCGTTCGAGGACGGGGCGCGGCAGGCGACCGGCGACGCCCATCCCCACGCGGACGGGAAGCGAGGCGTGGCGCCAGAGACCGCTCCCCGGGACGAACCCCGGGTGGCAACTGTTGGCCGTCGGCCCGTCGAGGCGGCGCGCGAGTTCCGCCGAGAAGAGGACGTTCGCCAGTTTCGCCCGGGGGTAGGCGTCGAAACCGTCGTAGTCGTCGATGGATTCGACGCCCGAGAAGTCGGGAGTGGCGCCCCGGTGGACCGTCGAGGCGACGGTGACGACGCGGGCGTCGTCGGCGAGGTGCGAGCGGAGGCGCGTCGTCAGCGAGAACGGCGCGAGGTGGTCGACCGCGAAGGTGGCTTCGACGCCGTCCTCGGTGAGCCGTCCGGCGTCGAAGTGGGCGCCCGCGTCGTTGACCAGAACGTCGAGGCGGTCGGTGCGCTCCCGGACCGTCGCGGCGAGGTCGCGGACGGCCGCCAGCGAGGCGAACTCGGCGGGGTGGAAGGCGGCGTCGGCGCCGACCGCCCGCAGGTCCGCGACGACGGCGTCGCCCCGAGGCGCCCGAGTGCGAGTGCGATTTCCCGCCCGATGCCGCTCGTCGCCCCCGTGACGAGTGCGACCCGGCCGCCGAGGTCCGCGTCGGCGACGCCGGCGCCCACCTCGGCACGCGCGACCATGGTGGAGAGTTGGCGGTCGGCCACCTAAGCGTTCGGCGGACGGAAACGAAACGCGTTACCGCCTCGGGCCGCTCTCCTCGCCCATGCAGGACGCTCCGGAAGTCGTCGTCCTCCGACTGGGCCACCGGCCGGGCCGCGACGACCGCATGACGACCCACGTCGGTCTGACGGCGCGAGCGCTCGGCGCCGACCGGGTGGTACTCGTCGGCGACGCCACCCACTCCCGGGAGACGGTCGCCGACATCACCGACCGCTTCGGCGGGCCGTTCGAGGTGGCGGTCAGGGAGAGTTACCGGCCGTTCGTCCGCGAGTGGGAGGGGGCGGTCGTCCACCTGACGATGTACGGCGAACCCGTCGAGGAGGTCGAAGGCGAGATTCGAGAGCGCCACCGGACCGACCCCCTTCTCGTCGTCGTCGGCGCCGGGAAAGTCTCCTTCGAGGTGTACGAGTGGGCCGACTGGAACGTCGGCGTGACGAACCAGCCCCACTCCGAGGTGGCGGCGCTCGCGGTCTTTTTGGACCACCTGTTCGAGGGGCGCGAACTCGACCGCGAGTGGGTCGACGCGGAGCGTCGCGTGGTGCCACAGGCGACGGGCAAGCGCGTCGAGGACGCGAGCGAGAACTGAGACGCCGCGACGGCGTGGGCGTCGCTCAAAAGACTTAACAGCCTCTCCGCCGGACTCGTACGCAATGGCTTTTGAGGAGTTGCTGAGCGACCCTGTCATCCAGAAGTACCTCCACGAGTTGGTCGGGCCGACGGGGATGCCCGTCGCCGCCGCCCCGCCGGACGGCGAGGTGACCGACGAGGAACTCGCGGAGGAACTGGGGCTGGAACTCAACGACGTCCGTCGCGCCCTGTTCATCCTCTACGAGAACGACCTCGCCAGCTATCGCCGCGTCCGCGACGAGGACTCCGGGTGGCTCACCTACCTCTGGACGTTCGAATACGAGAACATCCCCGAGAACCTCGAAGAGGAGATGTACCGCCTTCTCGACGCCCTCGAAGACCGCCTCGAATACGAGCGGACCCACGAGTTCTACCTCTCCGAACCGGCGGGCATCCGCTTCGAGTTCAGCGAGGCCATGGAGTTCGACTTCCAGTGTCCCGAGACGGGCGCACCGCTCGAACCGATGGACAACGACGACCTCGTGAACTCGATGGAGCGACGAATCGAGGAACTCCGCGACGAACTCAACGTGGACGTCACCCGCTGATGGTCGTCCTCGCAACCAAGTGTTACGTCGAGGGCGACGCCCGCAACCGGGCACTCGACGGCATGCGGTCGCTGGTCGAGAACGCCGTCGGTGAACTCGACGTGACGTGGGAGGTGGGCGTCCGCCACGACGACTTCGTCTCCGTCACCGTCGACGGCGAGGACGCCGTGGTCGCGCGGAACGTCCTCGAAGAGGAGTGGGGCGCGGTCACCACCGACTTCGAGACCGGCGAGACGTACGTCGGCACGCTCGAATCGTGGGACGACGACGGGTTCGTCCTCGACGCGGGCGAGCGGATTCGCGTTCCTGCCTCGGAACTCGGTCTCGGTCCGGGGTCGCCCGCGCAGGTCCGGGACCGCTTCGGTCTGGTCCAGCACCTTCCGCTGAAATTCGTCTACGGCGACCCCTCTCGACTGGCCGACGAGGAGCGCGACCGCCTGTTCGAGTGGACCCGCGGGAACGGCCGATTGAACGTCAACAGCGCCACCCGCGGCGAGGTGCGCGCGACGGTCAACCGCGCCGGCCACGCCCGCGACATCGTCACCGTCGAACGCCTCGGCCTGTTGGAACAGAGCGTCGTCTGCGCCGAGGGGACCGACCCGCCGGGACTACTCGCCGCCGTCGGCGAGTACCTCCCCGCCGAACTCAAATGCGTCATCCCCTGACCCGAGCATGCACCGGCGACACCTCCTCTGTGTCCTCGCACTCGCGGTGCTCGTCTTCTCGTCGGGCTGTCTGGGCTTTTTCGGCTCGAACTCCATCTCGGCGGACCGCCTCGACCAGGACCCCGCGACGCCGTACGCGTGGGACGCGGGCGTCGACGCCCACATCACCGTCACCGAACACGCCAAATTTCAGGCGGTCTACCGGGTCAACGACACGCAAATCCAGCTCTACCGCCGCGACGGCTTCGGCGGGCGCAACGCCATCCCCGTCTCGGCGGTGCGGTATCGCTACCCCAACGGCACCGTCGTCACGGGCACCGAACTCCAAACCCGGGGCGGGACAATCGAGCGCTCGCGGAGCGCCGTCACCGTCTCCCTCCCCGACGACGCGCCGGCGAACGGCGGCGGGCAGTTGGCGTTCACCTCCGAGAGCACGCCCAAGCGATTCGCGCTCCCGACGTTCGTGAAAGGCTCCTACGAGGTGGTCCTGCCGCCGAACCGCCGCGTCGACGTCTTCCCCTTCGGGAAGGTCCACCCCGGCGACTACGAGGTTCGCCCGGACGGCGACCGGCGGGTCATCCACTGGGACGACGTGACCGCCCAGTCGATTTCCGTGCAGTTCTACCTCCAGCGCGACCTGCTCGTCTTCGGCGCGGCGGCCCTCGGACTCGCCATCGTGGGCGTCGGCGGCGCGCTCTACTACCGCCGGCGCATCGAGGCCCTCCGCGAGCAACGCGAGGAGATGGGTCTGGACGTCGGGGACGAGGACGACGACGTCGGCGACGGCCCGCCGCCGGGGATGGGCTGAATCGCGGCAGATTTTAACGCGCCGCCCCGCTAGCGGGACGTATGCGAGTGGCGCTCGTCACCGTCGGCGACGAACTCCTGTCGGGGGATACGGTGAACACGAACGCGGCGTGGCTGTGTGACCGACTCGACGAGCGCGGGGTGCGGGTCGAACGCGTCACGACCGTCCCGGACCGCATCGCGGACATCGCCCGCGTCGTCAACGAGTACCGCGCCGACTACGACGCCGTCCTCGTCACCGGCGGCGTCGGTCCCACCCACGACGACGTGACGATGGCGGGCGTCGCCGCCGCCGTCGGCCGCCCGGTCGAACCCCACGAGGAGGCCCGCGAGTGGCTGACCGAACGCGGCGGCTACGCCGCCGAGGAGTTGACCGAGGGGACCACCCACCTGCCCGCCGGCGCTCGGATGCTCCCCAACCGCGTCGGCGTCGCGCCCGGCGCCGTCGTCGACGACGTCTACGTCTTCCCGGGCGTCCCCGACGAGATGAAGGCGATGTTCGAGTCGGTCATCGCGGAGTTCGAGGGCGACCCCCGCTACGTCGAGGAGGTCGAGACGACCGAACCGGAGAGCACGCTCCTCGACCGCTTGCGCGAGGTACGGGAGCGCTTCGACGTGACGGTCGGGAGCTACCCCGGCGACGGCGTGCGACTCAAACTGACCGCGTCGGACCCCGAGACGGCGTCTGACGCGGCGGCGTGGCTCCGCGAGCGAGTCGACCCCGTCGAGGAGTAGCTACCTGAATCAAGGAGAGAGTCCCGGCCTCTAGGCCGGGCGTGAATCCGACACTCTACTGCACAACCCACGTTCGACGCTTATTCCGGGGTATCCTCTCTGACTTTTTTCTCGCCTTCAAGAAGCAACCCCTTCCACGTCAGTCCACGGTGTTTCTTCAGTTCCTTCAACCTCTCATACTGTTCGTCGTCATCAAACTCGATGCGGACCTCGACCATACAGCAACACACAAACCACATCTTTATGTGTGTTCTGGTATAACTAGTAGTCGATGAAGCGAGCCAACACGTTCGAGGTAGTTCCCCTGTCCGACGAGGACGAGGAGTTGCTTCGACGCCTGTTGGACGCTTCTGCCGCTCTCTGGAACGAGATCAACTACGAGCGCCGCGAGAACTACGGCGACCCAGACGGAGACGTGTGGGACCTCAGCGAGTATCGCGGTCGCTACGGCGGCGTTCTCGGTGCGTCCACGGTTCAGCAAATCGAACGGAAGAACCGTGAAGCGTGGAAGTCGTTCTTCAGCCTCAAGAAGAAGGACGAAGCGAACGGTAAACCCGGTTTCTGGGGTAACGCGGCAGACGGACGAGAACTCCGCACGTACATCCGCAACACGTCGTACTCTGTCGAGTGGGGCGAATACTCTCGCCTCGAACTCCTCGTCGGCAAAGACCTGAAAGACGAGTACGGGCTTGGACACCGCGAACGACTCCGACTCGAAGTCCGGGGCGAACCCAACTGGAAAGAGTACGAGAAGCAAGGTCGGTTGGAGTTGTTCTACGACGAGCAAGCACAATCGTTCAGGGCCTTTCAGCCAGTCACAATCAGCGAAGACCACTCTCGCCTGGCACAACCACTGGCTTCGGAAGAAGCCGCCTTGGACATCGGTGCGAACAACCTCGTCGCCTGCACAACCACGACCGGACAGCAATACCTGTACAAAGGACGCGGCCTGTTCGACAGATTCCGCGAGACGACGCGAGAAATCGCCCGCCTCCAATCACTCTTGCCCACTTTCAGCACCCTCCAGTAGCTGGTGACACCTTTTTCGAGGATGAAGTTC
>JBDGTR010000041.1:0-12301 GCA_042216635.1 Haloplanus sp.
GGACTCGTTGCGCTCCTCGGCCTTCGGCCTGCGGTGCTTACGTCGTCACCAGAACCCTCCGGGTTCTGGTTGGCTCACGAGAGCTTCGCTCTCGTGAACGTCCGGGTACGCCGAGACGCCGGCCCCTTTCAGTCCCGCCCTCGCCGGCTACCCAACCGGCCGCCGTTGGGCGGGACTGAAAGGGGCGACTCGCTGGAGGAAGGCGGCCGACGTAAGCACGCGAGCGAAGCGAGCGCGCGCAACGAGGCCCCCAACTCCAGCGAGTCGGGGCTTTCGAGGTGGTCTCAGTCCCCTTGTTCTAATCTGAACAGTACCGTCGCCGCGTCCCGGTAGTACGCTTATGTGAGACGCCGCCGACGAAACGTGACGAGACGTGTCCCCGAGCGCCGCCCCCCGTCAACGCCCGGAAGGCCGATGAGCCGGGACGGTCCCGCCGCGGAGTCGACGGACTGGCACGCCGTCGACCCGGAGACGGCCTTCGACCGCCTCGACGCCTCGGCGACGGGTCTCTCGTCGGCCGAGGCCGAGCGTCGACTGGCGGCGTACGGCCCGAACGAACTCCGGACCGACGACGGCGTCTCGCCGGTCGACCTGTTCGTCGCCCAGTTCCGGGACGCCCTCGTCTACCTGCTGGTGTTCGCGGCCGTCCTCTCGGTGGCGGTGGGCGTCCTCCCGGGCGTCGAAGCCAACTACGTCGACGCCGCGCTCATTCTGCTCATCCTGCTTGCGAACGGCGTCTTCGGCTTCGTACAGGACTACCGCGCCGAGCGGTCGATGGCGGCGTTGCGAGACCTCTCGGCGCCCGACGCGACGGTCCTGCGCGACGGTCAGCGGACGACGGTGGACGCGACGGCGGTGGTGCCGGGCGACGTGATTCTCCTCGAGGGTGGCGACGCGATTCCCGCAGACGCCCGTCTGGTGGCGGCGTCGGCGCTAGAGACCGACGAGTCCTCGCTGACGGGCGAGAGCGCCACCGTCACGAAAGGCGTCGAGGCGGTCGACCCCGAGACGCCACTGGCCGAGCGCCGAAACATGGTCTACATGCAGACGACGGCCGTCAGGGGCCGGGGGCAGGCGGTGGTCGTCGAGACGGGGATGGCGACCGAAGTCGGCGCCATCGCCACCCACCTCGGCGAGAGCGAGGAGACGCCCACGCCGTTTCAGGCGGAGGTGGACGAACTCGGGCGACACGTCGGCTACGGCGTCCTCGCACTCATCGCCCTCGTCGCAGTCACGCAGTTCCTCTTCACCGCCGCGCGGCCGCTCTCGATACTGCTGGTGGCCGTGACGCTGGCCGTCGCGGCCGTCCCGGAGGGCCTGCCCGCCGTCGTCACGCTGACGTTGGCGCTCGGGTCGCGGAAGATGCTGGCGCGGGACGCGCTGGTGCGCCGACTGCCGGTCGTCGAGAGCCTCGGCGCCGTCGACGTGGTCGTCACGGACAAGACGGGGACGCTCACCGAGAGCCAGATGACCGTCACGCGCCTCTGGTTCGGCGGCGACGTCTACGAGGTGACCGGCGCCGGACTCGACCCCGAGGGGGAGTTCCGGCGCGGCGACGAGGCGGTGGACCCCGACTCGCTCGACCCGCTCTTGCGGTGTGGGGTGGCGTGTAACAACGCCGAACGCGCGCCGGCGTCGGCCGACCGCGAGTTCTACGGCGACCCGACGGAGGTGGCCCTCCTCGTCGCCGGCGAGAAGGCGGGTCTCTCGCCCGCAACTCCCAGCCCAAACCACGACCGGGTGCGCGAAGTGCCGTTCTCCTCGGACCGCAAGCGCATGACCGTCGTCGTCCGCGAGGACGAGGGGTTCACCGCCTACGTCAAGGGCGCCCCGGAGACGGTCCTCGACCGGTGTACGCACGTCCGCGTCGGCGACGAGACGCGACCGCTGACCGACGAGATGCGCCGGACGGTCCTCGACACCACCGAGTCGTTCGCCGGCGACGCCCTCCGCGTCCTCGGGTTCGCCTGCGGGCGCGTCGACGACCCCGACGCCGACGAGGAGCGCCTCGAATCCGGGCTGACGTTCCTCGGCGTACAGGGGATGCTCGACCCGCCGCGCCCGGAGGTGAGCGCGGCCGTCGCCGACTGCCGGCGGGCGGGCATCCGCGTGGTGATGGCGACGGGCGACAACCTCACCACCGCGACGGCGGTCGGTCGGTCCATCGGCTTCGACTCCGAGGGCGCGACCACCGGGCGGGAGGTCGAGCGGATGGACGAGTCGACGCTCCGGGACCGCGTCGAGGACGCCGACGTGTTCGCGCGGGTCGACCCCGAACACAAGGTGCGCATCCTCCGGGCGCTACAGGCGAACGACCACAGCGTCGCCATGACGGGCGACGGCGTCAACGACGCGCCCGCCCTCCGAAACGCGGACGTGGGCGTCGCCATGGGCATCCGAGGGACGGACGTGGCCCAACAGGCCGCCGACATGGTGCTCCGCGACGACAACTTCGCCACCATCCGCGACGCCGTCGCCGAGGGCCGGGGCATCTTCGACAACATCCGCAAGTTCGTCAACCTCCTGCTGTCGGCCAACGCCGGCGAGGTGGTGGTCGTCTTCGCCGGCTTCCTCCTCGGGAGCGCGCTCTTTCCCGACCGGTTCGCCGGCGACCCCGAAGCCCTCGTGCTCACGCCCGTGATGTTGCTGTGGGTGAACCTCGTCACCGACGGTCTCCCCGCTCTCGCCCTCGGCGCCGACCCCAAAGCCGAGGGCATCCTCGACCGCCCGCCCCGGCCGCGGGACGAAGCCGTCATCGACCGCCGCACGGTCGCCTCGATTCTCACCATCGGCGCCGCGACGACGGCCGTCGGTCTCGGCGTGTTCTTCGCCGCGCTCGACCGCAGTTCGCTCGTCGTCGCACAGACGCGCCTCTTTACGTTCGTCGTCGTCGCCGAGATGGTGGTGATTCAGGTCATCCGGTCGCGCTTCGACCAGCCACTGCTGTCGAATCCGTGGCTCGTCGCCGCCGTCGCCGGGTCGCTCTCCCTCCAGTTGCTCGTGCTCTATACGCCGCTGTCGGGGGCGTTCGGCGTCGTGTCCCCGTCGCTCGAATCGTGGGCGTGGCTCGGCGGCGCCGTCGCCGTCTTCACCCTCCTGACGACCGCGCTCGACCGGGGAGCGGCGGCCGTGGTCGGCCGGGACCGGAGGGGCGGCGTGAGCGACGACGAGCGAGGAGAGGGGTGACCGTCGTCGTCGCGTCGGGAGACGACTTTATTCCCGTCGGCGCCCAATTCCGGAGCATGAGCGACGAGGTACCCGTCACGGCGACCCGACCCGACAGCCCAATCCACACGACCGGCACCGACCACGTCACCATCTGGGGGAGCAACGAGGAAGACACCGTGGCGTTCTACCGCGACCTCCTCGGGATGTCGCTGGTGCTCCGTCAGCCGAACCTCGACGACCCCGCACAGACCCACCTCTTTTTCGACACCGGCGACGGCCGCATCCTCACCTTCTTCGTCAACGACGACCGACCCTCGAATACGGGACCACAGCGCGGCGGCGTCGGCGCGGTCCACCACCTCGCCTTCTCGGTCGCCCCGGACCGCTTCGAGGAGGTGATGGCCGCCCTCGACGACGACGGCCGGGGCTACAACGTCTTCGACCGCGGCATCTTCCACTCGCTTTACACCCGCGACAACAACGGACTGGTCATCGAACTCGCCACCGACAAGTACGACATCCCCGACGACCGGCGCGGCGAGGTACTGGCGACGACCCAGCGCATCCGCGAGGAGGCCGGCGCCGACTACGCCAAGGACGAACACCTCGAAGCCGCCCTGAAGGAACTCGACCTGCCGGTCGAGGCCCACGACCTACCCGACGCGTCGAGCGGCGTCGGCGGCGTGCAGTGAGTTAGCTGGCCTCGTCGCCGGCGTCGGGGTGGGGCGACGCCCGGCGGACCGCCGGGTCCGAAATCGCATCGAGGAGGAGGGTCGCGCCCATCTCTATTTCGCGTTCGGTCACGTCGAGGGGCGGCAACAGGCGGAGCGTCCGGTGGCCGCCGGGGAGCGTCAGGAGACCACGGTGGAGACACGCCTCGACGACGGCGTCGCGGCGGTCCCGCGCGTCGAACTCGACGCCGACGAGCAGTCCCTTGCCGCGAACGTCGAGGACGAACGGCGGGTCGGCCGCCGCGAGGCGGTCGCGCAACGCCTCGCCGCGCACCCTCGCGTTCGTCAGCAGACCTTCCTCCCGAATCACGTCGATGGTGAGCGCCCCCACCAACGACGAGAGCAGGTCGCCCGCGCCCCACGTCGAGGAGAGGCGGGCCTTCTCCGCCGGGAACGTCTCCCTGTTGGCGACGGTGGCGCCGACGCGGAGCGCCTTCCCCGCCGCGACGACGTCCGGGTCGGCGTCGTAGTGGTCGACGCCCCACCACTCGCCGGTTCGACCCAGTCCGGTCTGGACCTCGTCGGCGACGAGAGGGACCCCGTACTCCCGGCAGACCGAGCCCAGTTCGGCGACGAACGCCTCGCTGGGGACGCGGTAGCCGCTCTCGCCTTGAATCGGCTCGAAAATGACGTACGCCACCTCGTCGGGGTCGATGGCCCCCTCGGGACCGAAGGCGTCCCGAAGTCGGGACGTCCCGTCGCCGACGAAAAAGCCACAGTCACACGTCGCCGCCGTGCAGGTGCGGTCCTCGCAGTACGGCATCGCGGTGACGCCCGCGAGTTCGGGAAAGCCGCGGCGGTGAATCGCCTTCGAGCGGTTGAGCGAGAGGGCGCCGAGGGTCCGCCCGTGGAACGCGCCGTCGAAGGTGATGGCGTATTTCGCCCCCTCGCGGCGGGCGTAACAGACCTTGATGGCGTTCTCGACGGCTTCCGCCCCGGAGTTCGAGAGGAAGACGGTGTCGAGTCCGTAGTCGGCCGTCAGGTCGGCCAGTCGGTGCATGAGCTGTGTCGGTCCGGGGAGGTCGGGGTCTTCGGGGGGCCACCCGCCGGCGGCGTAGAAGTCCTGTCCGGCGATTTTGAGCGGGTCGACCGCGCCGAACGCGTCGAGTCGCTCGCGGAGTTCGGGGTTGTCGTAGCCGAGGGGCGCGGCGGCGACGTGGGACGTAAAGTCCAACAGGACGTTGCCGTCGACGTCGGTACAGAAGGGACCGACGGCGTCGCGCCGGTGGTCCCAGACGAAGTCGTAGAGGTGGGTACTCGGCGCCGCGACGGACTGGTGGTAGTCGGCCCACCGGCGGGCGCGGGCGCCGGGCATCTCCGTCACCGTCGGTTCGACCGTCGCGCGGTCCATCCCCTCGACCGAGGGGCGGCGTGGTAGTAAAGCCGTTGCCGGCGGGCACTCACACCGCGCGGGCGAGTCGGCCGACGACGACTCCGGCGTGGGGCACGGTCGGGGGCGGACCGCACGGCGTGAACTGACCGGGTCGCGCCGGGGCGCCTACGCCGGGCCGCCCGGACCCACCTCGTCGCGCACGACGAAGTAGAGTATCCAGACGACGAGGCTCCCGAAAAACGCGCCGACGCCCCACGCGAGGGCGTGGCGACTGTTGCGGCCTTTCGCGTCGCGGTAGACGAAAATCGAGACGACGAGGGGGACGCCGAACGACAGCAACAGCACCAACAACACGACGAGTAGTTCGGGACCACCGGGCACGCCGACCTGGAGGGCTGGGAGGGACACGCCCGCAGTATCCAAGCCGTCTGACAATAAATCTTCCGCGCGTGCGGGTCGCGCCACGGGGAGTCAGAGTTCCCGTTCGATGGCGAGACGCGAGACGCCGACGGCGAGGAGCGTACATTCGAAGAGGACGCCGACGGACATCCAGAAGTCTGCGCGGTGGCCGACGCCGAGGAGGACGTACTGCATGCCCTCGACGAGGTATTTGATGGGCATGACGTAGGCCGGATACCGGAGGTAGACGGGGAGGTCCGAGACGGGCAGGAAGGCGCCGCTGAGGAGGACCTGCGGCGTTATCACCAGCGGGATGAACTGGATGGCCTGGAACTCGTTGCGGGCGAACAGCGAGAGGAAGATGCCGACGCCGACGGCCGTAAGCGCCCCCAGCAGTTCGAGGACGAAAAAGAGGCGACGCCGTGGACGAACTCCACGTCGAGAAATACAACCGCCGCGACGAGGAGGACGACCACCTGCACGGTGGCGAGGACGCCGTAGCCGAGGAGGTAGCCGACGACGACGCTCGTCCGCGAGACGGGGGCGACGAGCACTCGCTCCAGGGTGCCCGTCTGTCGTTCGCGGAGGAAGCCGATTGCGGTCAGCAGGTAGGTGAGGACGAAGACCAGAACGGCCAGTACGGGCGGGGCGACGTCCGTCGGCCGGGCGAACGTCTCGCTGACGAGGTAGGTGAGGAAGGCGGGGACGAGGACGACGAGGGCGACGGTGCGGGGGTCGCCGCGCACGCCCCGGAGGATGCGCCGCGTGATGGCCCGGACGCCGGCCATCACCGACCCTCCGGGTCGCCGGTCGGGCGGTCGGACGAGTCGGCCGACCCGAGGAGGGCGAGGAAGGCCGCTTCGAGGTCGGTCGTGCCGGTCCGGTCGAGGAACGCGGCGGGCGTGTCGACGGCGAGCACCGACCCGTTGCGCAGAAAGAGGACGCGGTCACATCGGTCGACTTCGCCGAGGTAATGCGTCGACACCACGATGAGGGCGCCGTCGTCGCGGCGGTCACGGAACGTCCGCCACATGGTCGCTCGCAGGGTGGGGTCGAGACCGACCGTCGGTTCGTCCAGAAATATCACCTCGGGGTCGTGGACGAGGGCGGCGGCGAGACTCGTGCGGCGAACCATGCCGCCCGAGAGCGTCCCGATGCGGTCGTCTCGGCGCTCCCAGAGGTCGACCACCTGAAGCATCTCGCGGACGGCGGCCGGTCGGTCGGCGACGCCGTAGAGGTCGGCGAAAAAGCCGACGTTCTCGCGGACCGTCAGGTCGTCGTAGACGGCCGTGCGTTGGGGCATGTAGCCGATTTGCGCCCGGTCTGCGGGGCGCAGTTTCGTCGTCCCCACGCCGTCGAGGCGGGCCGTCCCCGACGTCGGCGCCACGAGACCGAGCAACAGGCGCGTGAGGACCGTCTTGCCCGCGCCGTTCGGTCCAGCGACGCCGAGAATCTGCGGGCCCTCGACCGAGAGCGTCACGTCCGAGACGGCCGTCAGGTCGCCGTAGGTCTTCGTGAGATTCGTCGTCGTTATCGACGGTCCCGTCATGGTCCGGCGGCGACGGCGACGACCCACGAGACGGGGGGCGGCGGGCGTCTACGGCCCGCCGGACCGACACCCACGGACTCCGTTCGACTCCCCTCTCTGACGACGGCCATCACCTCTCCGTTGGCGCCACTCGGCCTTAATATTGAACTGCAGACAGGAGCGCGGTTCGACGGCGCCGGTGGGGGTCGCGCCAGCGTCGACGTCGGACGGCGCACAACGGACCCGACGGGGATTCGGGACGAAGCGAGTCGAACATCGTTCACGACGCACTCGACGACGCAAAACGGACCCGACGGGAGTCCCGCGAGCGAAGCGAGTGGGACTCAGTCGGGGGAGTGAGCGAAGCGAACGGACCCGACGGGATTTGAACCCCAGTCGTTCCGCTCACTGCGTTCGCTTCACTCCCTGCTTCAAATCCCGCGAGTTGCGTTGTCACTGCTCACTGCGTTCGCAGCAAAACGGACCCGACGGGAGTCCCGCGAGCGAAGCGAGTGGGACTCAGTCGGGGGAGTGAGCGAAGCGAACGGACCCGACGGGATTTGAACCCGCGACATCTTGGTCCGGAACCAAGCACTCTGTCCACTGAGCTACGGGCCCTCAACCGTTCGTACTCCCGGATGCGGTTTAACGCTTCTGAAAAGGGCGTCCTCAGGGCGCTTCGCTCGTCTCGATGGCGAAGTCGGCCTTGGGGTAGGCGACGCAGGTGAGCGTATAGCCCTCGTCGATTTCGCCGTCGTCGAGCATCTGCTGGTCGTTGTGGACGACGTACTCCTCGGAGTTGCCGTCCTGAATCCGGCCGGCACAGGAGACACACTGACCCTGCCGGCAGGCGTAGGGGAGGTCCCAGCCGTGGTCCTCGCCCTGTTCGAGGACGGTCTTGTTCTCGGCGAGTTCGATGGTCTCGCCCTCCTTGACGAACTCGACTTCGAAGGTGTCGGCGTCGTCGTCCGAGAGGTCCCACGGCCCGGACTCTTCTTCGGTCTCGCCACCCTCTTCGAGTTCGGCGCCCTCCTCGCCGGTGGCGACGGCACCGGCCGCGACGCCGCCGCCGCCTCCGATGGAGCGGTTCATCGGTTCCGGGAAGTCGGTCTCCGGCACCGTGGCCGCCCGGCGTTCGAGCACCTCCTGTGAGATGTCGGTGGTGGGCGCCCACCCCGTCCCCTTCGCGTAGTGGAGAGCGACGGCGAGGAGCGTCAGGGCCACTGCGGTGCCCAGTCCGACGAGGTTTACCTCAGCCATAGGCGGCGTTACGGAAGCGGGGTTTAACAGGATTGTGATTACCCCCGCTCGTCGGGATTCGGAGTGTGCGTTTCGCTCTCGGTGATTCTCGGCGGTTCAGTCCCGTCGATCGACCTCGTGGCGGCCGAATCCGTACCGGAGACGGTTGGCGAGACGGCGGGAGAATCGCTCGCGCCGCGAGGCGAACCGTTCGGCCAGCGCCTGGTGGATGAGTGGGACGGGCACCTCGCGTTCGAGGGCTTCCTGGACCGTCCACGTCCCGGTCGACCCGCCGGCGACGTGGTCGGCGACGTCGCCGAGGTCCGACCCCTCCTCGCGGAACGCCTCCTCGCAGAGTTCGAGGAGCCACGACCGGATGACGGCGCCGTTGTTCCACGTCCGGGCGACGGCCTCGAGGTCGAGGTCGTAGCGGCCGCGGTGGAGCAGTTCGAACCCCTCGCCGTAGGCCTGCATGAGGGCGTACTCGACGCCGTTGTGGACCATCTTCACGTAGTGGCCGGACCCGGAGGGACCCATGCGGTCGTGACCCTCGGGACCGGTGGCGACGGCGTCGAAGACGGGCGTCAGTTCCTCGTAGGCCCACTCGGGACCGCCGACCATGAGCGAAAAGCCGAGGTCGGCGCCGGCCGGACCGCCGGAGGTGCCACAGTCGAGGTAGGCGGCGTCGGTCGCCTCGGCGCGCCGCGTCGAGTCCTCGAAGTGGGAGTTCCCGCCGTCGACCACCACGTCCGCGCCGTCGAGGTGGGGTTCGAGGTCGTCGAGTGCGGCGTCGACGGCCGCGCCCGCCGGCACCATCAGCCAGATGCGCTTCTCGTCGCCCAACTGTTCGGCGAGGTCGGTCACGGAGTCGGCGGGGTCGGCCCCGGCGTCGGCCGCCTGCGCCACCGCCGCCTCGTCGAGGTCGAACGCGACCACCTCGTGGCCCGCCGCCAGCGTTCGCTCGACGACGATCTGGCCCATACGCCCCAGTCCGATGACGCCCAGTCGCATGTGCCGGTCTGGGTCGCCCCCGGAGGTAGTGGTTCCGATTCGACGGCGAGGGGTGGCGCTGGGTTTAGGAGCGTCGCACGCGTAGTCTCACTCGTGACACTCGCCGACCTCGTTCGGACGGACGTGCTGACGGCGGCGCCGGACACCCCCGTCGGCGACGTGGCGGCGGCCATGCGCGACCACGGCGCGTCGCTGGTCGTCGTCCTCGACGAGGGGAGACCGGTGGGACTGCTCTCCGACGCCGACCTCGGCCGGGCGTTCGTCGCGGGCGAGGACCTCGCGGCCCGCGACGCGGCGAGCGTCGCCGCCGACCCCGTGACCGTCCCCGTCGCGGCCGACCGCGAGACACTCGTCTCGACGTTCGACGCCGAGGGGGTCGACCGGGTGGTCGTCGTCGACGACGACGGCGACTTCGTGGGCGTCGTCACCCTGCGAGACGCCCTCGTCCGCTACGGCCGGGAACTGGACGCGGTGTGGACGCTCCTCGAGTCGCGGCGGACGACCTGACCGGCGGGACTTTTGGCGTCGGGACCGCACCCGCGAGCATGGACGACCGCATCCGCGAACACGCCCGGACGCTCGTCGACTGGAGCGCGCGGGTCGAACCCGGCGACGACGTGGTGATGCGCGTCGACGAGGGCGCTCACGACCTCGCCGTCGCCGTCGCGGCCGAACTCGGCGCCCGGAACGCGAACCTCCTCGCCACCTACGGGTCCGACGAGGTGTCCCGCGCGTACATCCGCGCCCACGACGGCGACTTCGACGCGCCGGGCCACGAACTCGCACTGGTCGAGAACGCAGACGTCTACCTCTCGCTTCGCGGCGGGCGCAACGCGGCGGCGACGGCAGACGTGCCGAGCGACCGCAAGGGTGCGTACGACCGCGCCCACGCCGCCGTCCGCGAGGCGCGCATGGCTACCGACTGGGTGTCGACCGTCCACCCCACCCGGTCGCTCGCGCAGGCGGCGGGGATGTCAATCGAGACCTACCGCGACTTCGTCTACGACGCCACCCTCCGCGACTGGGAGGCGTTGGCCGAGGAGATGGCGCGACTGAAAGACGTCTTCGACGCGGGCGAGCGGGTGAGACTCGTCGCCGAGGGGACGGACCTGACGCTCTCCATCGCGGGGCGGACGGCGGTCAACAGCGCCGCCTCCGTCGCCTACGACTCCCACAACCTCCCCAGCGGCGAGGTGTTCACCGCGCCGGCGACGGCCGACGGCGAGGTCACCTTCGACGTGCCGGTGACCGTCGACGGCCGGCGTCTGCGGGACGTGCGCCTCGTCTTCGAGGACGGCGAAGTCGTGGAGTTCGCGGTCGGGGAGAACGAGGCGGCGCTCGCGGACCTGTTGGACACCGACGCGGGGGCGCGCCGCCTCGGCGAACTCGGCGTCGGGATGAACCGCGGCATCGACCGCTACACCGACGCCGTCCTCTTCGACGAGAAGATGGGCGGTACCGTCCACCTCGCCCTCGGCCGCGCCTACGACGCCTGTCTGCCGGAGGGAGAGTCGGGAAACGAGAGCGCTATTCACGTCGACCTCATCACCGAGATGGGCGCGGGGTCGCGCCTCGAAGTCGACGGCGAGGTGGTCCAGCGAGACGGGGTGTTCCGGTGGGAGGAGGGCTTCGAGTGAGCGGCGCCGTCGCTCGCCGACGAGTGGCTGAGAGGAGTAAGCCCCCTTCTGTTCGACCCGGCATTCGGCTGAGCGTCCGCCTCCCTGTCCGGACTACCTTATCGAGGCGGACTTGCACCGGTGAAGATTCGCCGTTCCATCCGTTCTCGGCCGTCCGCTCGCGGCGACGCCGCGAACGCCGTGAAACCACGTGCCCTCGGTGGGTCAACTCCCCTCGCTTGCGGTCGGGTTCGCACACCTCATCGGTCGGGCCGAGGGGTCTCGTTTCTGTTCCAGAGCCAGCCGTCTCCGGCTCCGGGCTTGCGCCCGGTCACCCGTCCGGACGGTGGGGGGACTTTCCTCATGTCCCGCGTGGGGACACGGGGGCCGGGCTCTCTCTGCCGACTCGGTGTAGCGGTGGCGGGCGAATAAGCCGTTCGGTCGGGGGCGTGGCGCCGACGTGGACCCGCTCGACGGGAAGGCTGGAAGCCACCGACACGAAGCGCGCCGGCGCTCATACGGATTGGTGTACCTGTGTCCCGGTGGGTCGCCAGGACGACCCGGCGACCCACCGGTACTGACGTACAATAAACCGCATCAGGCGTCCGCAAGCAGTTCCAGCGTCTTCGGGTCGGGGTCGCCGTCGTAATACCGGTCGAGCGCCGTTGCGAACGGCGTCGGGTCGTCCGCGACGGCGTCGAACAGCGTCATCGAGGAGCGAAACTTCAGGTCGTCCGGCGAGCCGAAGATGTCGTTCGCAGAGCGCCCCTCGACGGCGTTGACGAGTGCCGTACACTCGCGCAGTCGCGGGCCGAGCGTCGGGTGGGCCAGATACGCGTCGGCCTCCGCCCACGACGAGATTGCGTAGCGCCGGGCCATCCGACTGCGGCCGAGTCCCGCCATCTGTGGGAAGACGAACCACATCCAGTGGGTCCGCTTGCGGCCCGCGCGCAGTTCGTCTTTGACGTCCTCGATGACGGGGTCCTGTGCCTCGACGAAGCGGTGCAGGTCGTGGGGGTCGTCCGAGCGTCCCATCTGCTCTCAGGTCGTCTCTACGGTGGGTCGTCGGTAAAGTCGTCCGGTGAGCGTCGGACCCGCGCGCGCAGTCTCACCGCGTCGGCACCGACGGCCGCCGAGAGTGGAAACGGGACCACCACAGACTCGCTTCGCTCGTCTGTGAGGTCCCAACAGAAGTATGGGACCGCCACAGACTCACGTCCTCGCTGTCGCGTTCTGAGTTAATAAAAGCCCCGGAGAAACTGACTTCCCAAGCTCA
>JBDGTR010000050.1:0-12269 GCA_042216635.1 Haloplanus sp.
ATAGACACTCAGAAAACGAACCGCCTCACTCTTCATCCTTATCTGAACACCGCCGGCTCTAGAGGGACAGACCTTACCCGTCGCGGCGTCTTGCCCTCGCCATGAGCAATCGCGTCGTGCAGGGTCGCATGGTCACGCCCGAGAAACTCGCCGAACTCGTCGAGGGCGAACCACCGATGGAAGCAGACGCCATCGAGGACGCCGACCGGCAGTGCCCCGACTGCGGCGGCGACGTCCTCACCGTCGGCTACATGCCCACCGTCACCGAGTTCGTCACCGGCTACAAGTGTCAGGACTGTGACTGGGCCGACGCCGAGCGGTAATCGAACCGAAATCCCTTTACCGTCCTTGGGGTAACGAGGTAGCGAGGGGCTGTGGCCAAGCCCGGGATGGCGACTGACTCCAGAGGCCACGCCCGGTGACGACACTCCAGACTGATATACCGAGCGCCCGACTGATCATCGGCCGCGACGACGACCCTCTGGAGTACCGAGGCAGACCGGAGATATCAGTCGACCGGGGGTTCAAATCCCTCCAGCCCCATTCTTCATGCCGAGGCTCGCTCGCCGAGCCGAGGCCGAAGGTATCCCTGAGGGATTCGAATCAGGGAGTGGAGCGAACGGACGTGAGCGGAACGACCGTGGTTCAACGTCCCTCCAGCCCCATTCGTTCTGTCGTGACTCGCTTGACGGGCCGAGGCTGAAGGCGTGCGTCAGCCCGAAGGCTCCAGTCGTGGTGTCTTTTCAGTCGAGTGTGACGCTGACTCCGGTCTCGTGTCCGACGTTGTCCGTGACTGGACACCGCTCTTTGACCGCCGAGAGCCACGCGTCGAGGTCGGCATCGCCGTCCGCCTCGACCGAGAGGGAGACGTCCAGTCCCTGCAACCCCGGACGGTCTTCGGAGTCCTCGCCGAGATACGTCGCGTAGTTCACGTCCCCTTCGACCGTAGCCTCGAGTGACGCGATGTCGATGTCCATGTCGCGGGCGACCATCGTCCCGGTCGAGTTGAGACAGGCCAGGACGGAGCCGAGGAGACACTCGACGGGATTCACGTCGTGTCCGACGACGAGTTCCCCGTCTTCGGTCGTCACTCGGGTCCGGTGTGGACTGACGCGCGAAGCGCTGACTTCGTAGTGGGTTAGTTTGGAATCTCCCATACCAGTGTGTCTCCGCTGGATGCAGTGTGACCTCCTCCCCGTCGTAAACGACGGGGCTTCCCACGGCCCCGTGCCGCTGGTTTGGGATATTTGCTGGTTTGTAACCCGGTCGGCATGACTGGGCTACTGGCGGGGCCACACCGCCGTTACTCCTATCCCGGCAGGGGACACGGAGTTATCTTGAGCCGAGACACCACAGCGGTTCGAGAGGGTGTCTCGAACGTGCTGGTTCTCGGAGTCCCGATATTGTGCATTTAGGGTGGCGACGAATCGCCTCAGTGTACGTCATGCTACGAATCAAGATTACTTAAATATCCGCATTAGCGTCAAACCGCGATTCGTGGCGGAAGTGTCGGATTCACTCCCGCCGTGAACGGCGGGATTCTCTCCTCGCAGAAAGATAATTTTGGACCGACCGGCTCCCTCCCTGAGCGCAACGAGCGTGGTTCAACATCCTTACTTTCACGGGGGAGGAACGACCCAACCGATGGGTCTCCCCGAGGTAGATTCGGCGGTCGTATTCGGCGCACTGACGATGGTCTCGTGGGGGGTCTGGATCGTCGTGGGGAACGCCGCCTCGGAGTCCATGGACCCGAAGACGGCGGCCGCGATATCGTATCTCGTCGCAACCCTCCTCGCGGTCGGGTTCGTCGTCGCCTCCGGTGCCTCGCTGGCCGTCACGCCGCGAGGCGGGGCGCTCGCTGGCGTGGCTGGCGTGTTCGCCGGAACCGGCTTCGTCTCGATGTACCTCGGTCTCTCGCGTGGCTCGACGACGGTCGTTTCGACGCTCGGTGCCATGTATTTCGTCGTCGCGGCGTTCCTCGGGATGGCCGTGCTCGGGGACGAAATCACGACGACGAGGGTCGCGGGACTCCTGCTCGCGGGCGTCGGGGTCGTCCTCGTCGCGCAGTAACCGAGCCGCTCACGCCCCCTCACCGGTCACATTATTTATTGCGCTACTCCCGTATCTGCCAACGATGGTCGACGCCGCCCAGCGTCGCGCACTCGCGTTCGACGCGGCGCTCGTCCTCGCGGTTCCGAAGCTCCTCGCGGCGGTCCACTTCCTCGTGCCGCCGGACTTCCAGCAGACGCTGGCGTTCGGCCACGCGAGCTTTCGCGTCTATACGCTGTTCACGTCGGCGTACGTCGCCGATTCGAGCCTCCTCCTCTACGGCAACCTCGTCGGCTACGGGGTGAGCCTCGCCGCCGCCTACGCGCTCTGTGTCGAGACGGGCGAACGCCGGTGGTTCCGCTACACCTTCGTCCTCGACCTCCTCGTCCTCCCGGTGCTGGTGAACCTCACGAGCTACGCCGTCCGGTCGCCAAGCGCCACGCCCGTCGAACACGGCTTCTCGGCCGTCGTCGCCGGCTTCGGGGGACTCTTGCTGGTCGCCCTCGTCGCGTTCGTCGCGCGCCGCCACGGGTCGGCGCTGGCCGCCGCCGTCGGTCTCTCGCTCGTCTTCTGCCTCGTGCAACTGGTCGACCTGCGCTATGCGGGGAGCGTGCGCCCGCCGGTCACCGGGCTGGTCGCCCTCGGCGTCGGCCTGACGTTCGTCCCCTACGTGCGCGGGGGCGTCGACCTCCCCGCGAGCGGCGACCGCCGCGACGCCGTCGTGACCGCCGTGGCCGTGGCACTCGCGGGCGTCGTGCTGGCGGCGTTGCTCCTCGGACTGTTCCCGCGAACGGTTGCGCTGGCCAGCGGCGAGACGGCGACGGACGCCTTCGCTCACGCCGCCGGCTTGCTGTGGGGCGCCGTGGTCGCCCTGACGACGTGGGTCGTCGCTCGCGGCAGGGGGCACGCACCGTCGCAGGTCGAGTGAGCGTCAGGATTCGGCGTCGGGGGCGTACCGCGCGACGAGGACGCCGACGAGGGCGGCGAGGGCGGCGGGGATGGCGACGAGACCGAGCACCGTGGCGAATATCACGATTCGCACGCCGACGTCGCTGGACTGGGACGGCGTGAATGCCACCAACGGAACGAGGAGGAGGACGATTGACACGCCGTAGGCGGTCTTCGAGAGGGCGTCGAAGACGGTTCGCAGTCGGGCGAGATAGACGGTCGAACAGAGCCACGCCGCCACGCCGAGCCACGCACCCCAGTCGCTGTCGGTCAGAACGAGGAGGACGACCGTCCCGACGACGCCGACGACGAGACCGCCCACGAGACCGACGACGGTCGTCAGCGCGCCGTCGAGGAGACCGTCCGGGTCCAGGAGGCCGTCGTCGCTGGAACGTCGGGCGCTCGACGCGTCGTCCGAACGCCCAACGTCCGACGCGTCGCTCGCGTCCGCGTCCCAGACGCCGTCGCCGTCGGCGTCCGCCGCCGCCCGTTCCTCCGTGAGGTCGGCCGAGCAGTGCATGCAGTAGGTCGCCGTCGCGCCGATGGGACCGCCACACTCCGGACACCGCGGGTCCGACCGCTCGCCGTGGGTCATCCGGCGTCGAGTACCCGAGACGCGGCCTTCACTGTTCGGGTGGTCTCGCGCGGCCGTCGCGTGCCGTTCGTCCTCACTCGCCGAGCGTTGACGACGGGGTTTATTGTCAGAGAGTCAATTAGTGTGTATGGGTTCCCCAGTACGCAGACTCGCCCTCCTCGCCGTCGTCACGACGCTGTTGCTCGCTTTCGGGACCGGTATCGCCGCCGCCGACTCCGCGCGCGGCGTCGCCGGCACCGTCGTCGTCGGACAGGGAGAGACCTACGACAGCGTCGAGAGCGTCGCGGGGTCCGTCGTCGTCCGCGGGACGGTGACGGGCGACGTCTCCGCACTCGCGGGCGACGTCTACGTCACGGACACGGGTCGGGTCGGTGGCGACGTCTCGGCGGCGGCCGGAACGGTCCGGGTCGACGGCGTCGTCGGAGGCGACGTGAACGCGGCCGCCGGGACCGTCGAACTGGGCGAGAGCGCGCGCGTCGGCGGGAACTTCGCAGTCGGCGCGGGCTACGTCTCGGTCGACGGCGCCGTCGGCGGCGACGCCCGAGTCGGTGCGGAGACGGTCGTCCTCGGTCCGAACGCGACGATTGGCGGGGAGTTCCGATACGACGCGGAGACGTTCACGCGCGACCCGGGTGCGACGGTCGCCGGGGGCGTCGTCCGCGACGACGAACTCGGCGGCGTCGGTCCGGTCGGCGACGGTCTCTCGCTTTTCCCGTGGTTCGGCGCCGTCTACGGACTCTTCGTCAATCTCCTGCTCGGCGCGGGGTTGCTCCTCGTCTTCCCGGCGTTCTCCGCGCGCGTCGCGTCGCGCGTCGCCACCGACCCCGTGGTGACCGGCGGCGTGGGACTGCTGACGGTCCTCGGCGTTCCGGTCGTCCTCGTCCTCCTCGCGGTCACCGTCGTCGGCATTCCGCTCTCCGTCCTCGGAGCCGTCGGGTTCACCGTGGCGGTGTGGGTCGCACTCGTCTACGGGCAGTTCGCCGTCGGCGCGTGGGCGCTCGGCGTTCTCGGGCGCGAGGACCGCTGGCTCGCCCTCGTCGTCGGACTCGTCGGCTTCGCACTCCTCGGCGCCGTCCCGGTGGTCGGTACCCTCTTCGAACTGGCGGCGGTCGTCCTCGGTCTCGGCGCCCTCGCCCTCGGCCTGCGCGAGAGCTATCGGGGTCGCGGCGACCGGACCATCGGCGGTCGACAAGCGACGCTCGACGAGGGCTTCGACGACGCGTCTGCCCGCTGATACGCCACACCGACGGCGTCCCGCGCCCGCGCCCCTTCGGGTTCGCGGCCGTCGCCGAACCCATTCGGGAGAACTCCCAATGTGGCGTGGCAACGAGACGCATCCATGCAGGGCGAAACGCGGGACGACGTAGGCGAATCGTCACCGCCATGGCAACAGGAGCTGTTGGACAGCATCTGGTTGCTCGCCGGCGCCGCACTCCTGTTCTTCGTGCTCTCGTACGTCGTCTGGGGAGCGGTAGGACTGCTGTCGCTGGGGACGGGGTGATCGGGATGGACGAAGAATCACCGCTCGACGCCCCGGAGGGAAACTGGTGGAATCGGCCGGTCAATCGGCGCGAGACGGTCTGGCTGGGCATCGCCGGCGCGTGGGGCGTCACCATGTTCGGCTGGATGCTCGGCTGGATGAACTTCGGCGGACAGAACCAGACCGGACCGACGCGGGACGTCACTCCCGAGGCGTTCCGGAAGAAAGTGTCCGCCTACAAGAAGCAGGCCGGCAGAGCGACCGTCGACGGCGAGGAGGTGCTCGTCCCGTCCGGGACTGACGTGTACATCGGCGCGTTCCAGTGGGCGTGGGACGGGCTTCCCATGGCCATCGAGGCCGGCACGACCTACACGTTCCACCTCAGTTCGTACGACGTCCAGCACGGCTTCTCGGTCCGACGGCGGTCGAACCTGAGCCAGCAGGTGAGTCTGCAGGTGTTGCCGGACTACGAGTGGCTGAACGAGATGACCTTCGACGAGCCGGGGACCTTCGAGGTGCAGTGTAACGAGTACTGCGGGTCCGGCCACGCGTCGATGCACGGCACGTTCTACGTGGTGGACTCGCTCGACGACCTCGACGTCTCACAGACCGGGAGCCGGTCCGGCGGGTCCGGCAGGACCGGCGGGTCGAACATCGACGAGTGGCTGAGCGACGTCGACAACTACGACGGCCAGGTCGTGGACGCCACCGACGAGGACGCCGTGACGGTGACGGTCGGCGCGAAGGGCAACGGCGGCCCGTACGCGTTCGCGCCGCCCGCCGTCCGGGTCAGTCCGGGGACTACGGTCGAGTTCTCGTGGGTCTCGAACAACCACACCGTCACCGTCCAGTCACAGCCTGACGGCGCGAACTGGTCGGGACACGAGGGCATCGAACAGGAGGACTTCTCGTACGACCACACGTTCCAGACGTCCGGCGTCTACGAGTACTACTGCACGCCACACGAGTCGCTCGGCATGAAAGGAGTTATCGAGGTGAAATGAGATGTTCGGACTGAGTACGTACACCTACGACGACGACGGCTTTCGGACCTGTGACGTGACCGGACTGCGGATACACGAGTCCGCCGAGGACATGGTGAAGCTGTTCGGCGTGACCGCCATCGTCATGCTCGCCATCGGCGGCATCACCGCCTTTTTCGTCCCCCTGACCAGATGGGAGGCGGTCGGACTCCTCTCCTCGCAGTCGTTCTACATGGACCTCTCACTCCACGCGTGGTTCCTGCTCATCTTCTGGCTGGTGTTCATCGAAGTCGCCATTCTCTACGTCGGCGGCCCGTTCGTGCTCGGGCGACGCCTCCCGTTCGAACGGCTCTCGAAGGCCGCCTACGGCGCCATGCTCGGCGGCGTCCTGCTCGTGACCTACGGCATCGTGACCGCGTCGCCGCCGAACGCCTATCCGATGGACACCTCCTACCCGCCGCTCCCGTCGCCGGCCGTCTTCTACCTCGGCGCCATCGTGTTCATCCTCGGCACGATACTCGCGGCGGTGCCCTTTTTCGTCAGCATCTGGCGGGAGAAACGGGAACACCCGAACCGGACCCTTCCGCTCGTCGCCTTCGGCGCGTTCATCACCGGCGTCATCGCGCTCGAAGCGCTGGTCGGGGGGTTGATGGCTTACGTCCCGACGTTCCTCTGGCGCATCGGCTGGCTCCCCACCATGGACCCGGCGCTGTACCGGCAGTGGTGGTGGATAATCGGCCACGGCACCCAGCAGATCAACCTCCTGGCGATGATCACGGTCTGGTACTTCATGACCCACGTCGTGGGCGGGGCGGAAGTCGCCAGCCAGAAGGTCTCACGCACGGCGTTCGTGCTCTACCTGTTCTTCATCAACATGGGCGCGGCTCACCACCTGATGGCCGACCCGGCCGCCAGCGTCGGGTGGAAGATGTGGAACACCTCGTACGCGGCCTACGGGGCGGTGTTCGCCAGCATGATCCACGCCTTCGCCATCCCGGCCGGACTCGAAACCGGGCGTCGACGGAAGAACCTCGGCGGCGGCACCTTCGGCTGGCTCTGGTCCGCGCCGTGGCGCGACCCCGGGTTCTCGGCGACCATCCTGAGCATCATCCTGTTCGGATTCCTCGGCGGCATCACCGGCGTCATGATGGGCCAGATGCAGCTCAACATGACGTGGCACAACACCTTCGCGGTACCCGGACACTTCCACGCGACCGTCGCCACCGGGACGACGCTGGCGTTCATGGGGCTTGGCTACTACATCCTCCGACTCGTCTTCGGCCGCAACTGGGTCGGCGGCAGACTCGCAACCATCCAGCCGTACCTCTACGGCGGTTCGATGGGGCTAGTCTGTCTGATGATGATGTATCTGGGCGTCCTCTTCGGGATTCCCCGCCGCGACCCGCACGTGATGACCATCCCCGGAACGAACTGGAGCTTCGCAACCCCGACCACGCATCTGCTGTTCGCGGTCTACGGTATTGCCGCGCTGTTTGCGATTCTCGGCGGTGCGCTGTTCGTGGGCATCGTCGTGGTATCGCTGTTCGCGGGCACCGAGTTCGGCGGTGACGTGCCGGTCGACCGCTCCGTGACGGCCGACGGCGGCGAAGAGCCCGCGCCACCCCACGAACAGAGCATGCGGGGGACGTTCATCTTCGTACTCGTCTTCTTCGGGACGTTCGTGGCACTGTACGCGCTGAACTGGTTCCTGCTCTCGCAAGTATGGCAGATCGGATCGTGAGCCTCGCTCGGCAGTTCTGGTCGCTGTCGAAACCCCGAATCGTTGCGCTTCTGACGCTGACCGGGCTGTCGGGCCTCCTCGCCGCGGGCGGGGCGTCGGGAGCGACGACGCTCGGGTTCACGGTCGCCGGCGCGTGCGTCGCGGCGGGGTCGGCGGCGTTCAACTGCTACTACGACCGCCGGCTCGACGCCCGGATGGAGCGGACCGCCGACCGGCCCCTCCCGGACGGCCAACTCGACCACCGGACGGCCGCCGCGTTCGTCACCGCGCTCCTCGGGACCGGAACGGTCGTCGGACTGGTCTCGCTGCCGGTCGACGCCGTCGCGTACATGTGGCTGGGCGTCGTCTCGTACGCCGGCGTCTACACGGTCGGACTGAAGCGGCGCCACTGGCTCGGCGTCGTTCTCGGCGGCTCGGCCGGCGCGTTCCCCGTGCTGGCGGGGTGGTCGGTCGTCGCCCCGATGCGCACGGTCCCGTTGCTGTTCGCCGGCCTGGTGTTCGTCTGGACGCCGGCTCACGCGTGGGCGCTCGGCTACGTCTACCGCGACGACTTCGTCGCGGCCGGCGTGCCGACGCTCCCGGCGGTCGCGTCGGCGGTGACGGTCCGGCGGGCGGTCTGGCTGTCCGCCGTCCTGACGGCGGGCGTCGCCGTCGTGACCGTCCCGGTCGCCGGGGCCGCGTACGCCGTCGCGTGCCTCGTCGGCGTGCCGGCGTTTCTCTGGGCGTACTGGGGGTTCTACCGGGACGGGAGCGAACCACACGCCGTTCGAGCGTTCTTCACCTCGAATCTGCTGGTCGCCACGCTGTTCGCGGCGTGGGCGGTCGACGGCGTCCTCGGTCCCCTCCACGGGACCGCCCTGCTGGTCGAAGCCGTCGCCGTGCTGGCGGCGTTTCTGGGGCTCTGGCTCGGTCGGCCATCGCTCGGCGGCGTCGAGAGTCGGCGGGTCGCGGTCCGCCGACCGCTCGCCGCCGGCGTGGCGTCGCTTCGCGGTGCCGGCCGGAACGTGTGGGGCGCGATTCGGTATGAGTGAACCCACCACCGGGCTCCGGCTCCGAGGAGCGGTTCGGAACGCGTGGAACACCCTCCACACCGTCTACTACGCCAACGAAGTCAGCTGGCGCGCGCTGAAGACCGGCGGACTGGTCGTGTTCGGGTTCTTCCTGTGGGCTGGCTCGAACGTCCTGCTGTCGTACCAGCCCGGGTGGACGTTCCTCCACTACACGATGGCGTACGGATTCTTGCTCGTGGGCTACGGGCCGTTTCACCACCTCGTCGTCATCCCGCTCTCGCTCCGGTTGCGCAAGCGGGGCGGGACCCGGAGCCGCGTGGGCAAACACCTCCCGAACGCCGGACTCGCGGCGTTTCTCGTCGCGGTCGTCGTCCTCGGGACGTTCCCCGTCGGTCCCGTGACCGCGAACTTTCAGTCTTCCCAACACGGTACCGCGCCCGGCGTGAGTGCGGACGTCCAGTGTGTCAGACACCCCGGCGCGTCCGACGGAGGGACGGTCCACTGCACGCTCTCGAACGCCGAGGGCGTCGGTCGCGTCGTGGTGCGAAGCGGCGGCAAACGACTCACGACGGTCGATTCTCCGCCGTTCGAGTTCACGATACGCGTCAGCGACGTCCAGTCGACTGCGGGCCAGCGACGGTTCAGAATCGTCGTCGAGGACGAGAACGGCGCGGTGGCCCGCCAGTACACCCGCCGGGTGTCGATGCTGGAGACGGCCACGGGCTGATTCGGCGTGACGGTCCGCCGCGGACCCGCGCCGACTCGACGCCGCGGCGGTCACTCCTCGTCGGTATCGCCGTCAGTGGCGTCCTCCGAGAGGTTGAGACCGCGAACGAGGCGCCCGGTGACGACCCGTTCGACGAGGGCCATCAGTCGGTCGTCGGTGGCGGTGGCGTCGGCGAAGATGCCGAGCGGAATCTCGCCGCCGGCCATCTCGTGGTGGCCGCCGGCGCTTCCCACGTCGCCGAAGGTGTCGTGTAACACGTCGCCGATGTGGATGCGCGCGTCCGTCGAACGCGCGCTGAGTTGGATGGTGTCCTCGACGACGCCGAAGATGACCGTCGTCTCGACGCCTTCGAGGGTTGCGAGGTAGTCGGCGGCCTGCGGGAGGGCGTCGCGTTCGTTCGTACGCCCGACGTGTGAGACGAGCGTCGACCCGAACACCGTCCGGTTCTCGATGGCGTCGGCGATGGCGTCGACCGTCGCCCCGCTGACCGACGGATTCGACAGACGTCGGAGCAATTCGGGGTCCGCCGCGTCGTGGAGGGTCGCGGCGGCCCGGTACTCGTCGGCGGTGACGCCCCGGAGGAACCCGAGCGTCTCTCGGCGGATGGCGAACAGCAGTGCCGTCGCCAGCGTCGTATCGAGTTCCACGTCGAGGGCGGCGACGTACTCCGTGAGGATGGTCGCCGTCGCACCGGCGCTCTCGCGGTGGTCCACGAAGCGGGCGTCGACGCTCTCCGCCGGATGGTGGTCGATGACGATGTCGACGGGCGTCCCCTCGGGCACCTCGTTGTTCGCGCCCGGCACCGAGTGGTCGACGAAGGCGAGCAACGACCCTTCCGAGAGGTCACTGACTTTCTCGGGGTCGTACGGTTCGAGGTCGATGTCGAGGAGGTTCACGAACGCGAGGTTCTGCTGGTGAGAGATGATGCCGCTGTAGAGAATGCGGTGTTCGTCGATGCCCGCGTCGACGGCGATGCGACCAAGCGCCAGCGCACTCGCCAGACAGTCCGGGTCGGGATTGTTGTGACAGACGATGGTGAGTTCGCCCGCCGTCGCCAGCATCTCGTGGAGTCGCTGGGCCTCGCTCATCCCCTGAACCATCTCTCGCCCGACGGATATGTGTGGGTGCTCCCGTTTCCTTTTAATGGTCGCTCTCTGTGAAGGCGAACCATAATACGTGGTGTCGGAGAGACGACGGACGCGTTTCGGTACCGAAACGCACGCCACAGGGGGGTGCCTTCCGTCTGCGTGGACCGAAGCCGGTGACCCACGCCACGACTCGCCGACCCGTCCCCGAACCGACGGGTGTGAACGTGGGTCACGATTCGGCCGGACCGTCCGCATTCTACCTCCTAGTTAAAATAGTTATTGCCACAAACAGGTGACTTTTTACGTCGCTCCCGTTTGTCAACAACTATGCGTACGCCACCGGACGTCGGCGAACTCGCAACGCCAAGCCGCATTCTGATGGGCCCTGGCCCGAGCATGATCGACCCCCGCGTCCTGCGGGCGATGTCGACGCAGGCGCTCGGATACATGGACCCGGCGTTCCTCGACGTCATGGACGACATTCAGGAACTGCTCCGCTATACGTTCCAGACGGACAACGACTGGACGCTGGCGACGAGCGGTACCGGGACGGCCGCCATGGAGACGGCCATCGGCAACCTCGTCGAACCCGGCGATACGATGCTCGTCCCCACCAACGGCTACTTCGGCGACCGGATGGGCAAACTCGCGCGCCGCGCCGGCGGCGACGTCGTGACCGTCGACGCGCCGTGGGGTGAACCCCTCCAGCCCGGCGACGTCGCCGACGCCTTCGACGAACACCAACCCGACGTCTTCGGCTTCGTCCACGCCGAGACGAGCACGGGCGTCTGTCAGCCGAACGTCTCCGAACTCACCGACATCGCCCACGACCACGACGCCATCGTCCTCGCGGACTGCGTGACGTCGCTCAGCGGCGTCGAACTCCGCGTCGACGAGTGGGGCATCGACGCCGCCTACGGCAGTCCTCAGAAATGTCTCTCCTGTACCCCCGGCGCGACGCCGCTGACCGTCAACGACCGGGCGCGCGAGAAGATTCTGAACCGCGAGACGCCCACGGGGTCGTGGTATCTCGACCTCGACCTCGTGATGGAGTACTGGGGCGACGAGCGCAACTACCACCACACGGCGCCGACGACCAACTTCTACGGCCTGCGCGAAGCCCTCCGCCTCGTCGCCGAGGAGGGACTGGAGAACCGCTGGGAGCGCCACCGCGACGTCGCGGGCGAACTCAAGGCCGGACTGGAGAGCATGGGTCTCGAACTCAACGTCGAAGACGACTACTGGCTCCCCAGCCTCAACGCCGTGGCCATCCCCGACAGCGTCGACGACGGCGCCGTCATCGACTACGTGATGAACGAGTACGACATCGAAATCGCCAGCGGTCTCGGTGACCTCGAAGGCGACATCTGGCGCATCGGCTGTATGGGTTACTCCGCGCGCCGACAGAACGTCGCCTGCCTGCTCACCGCGATGCAGGAGGCCCTCGACGACCAGAACTTCGACGTCGAAGAAGCGCCGGTGTCGGCCTGATAGGGCGTCTCGTCGCCGACCGCGTCACTTCGGTTCGCCGTCCACCCCTCGTGAGGCCATTTCCCGAACGAGAACTCTCCGACCTTTTACTCGCGCTCGACGCCCGGCGTCCGGTGGGCGAGTTCGACGGTCGTATTTCGTTGGCGACAGGTTTCGA
>JBDGTR010000070.1:0-12059 GCA_042216635.1 Haloplanus sp.
ACTACGTCCTCGTCTCGGGCGTCGGCGGCGCGACGGACACCCACGTCGTCCACGAACGCGCGGACCCGACGACCATGCGCGGCGTCGTCGAGTCGAGCGAACTCGCCTACGACATGGCGGACCTCGGGCCGGAGGACGTCGACGTGGCCGAACTCCACGATATGTTCACCATCCTCGAATTCCTTCAGAGCGAGGACCTCGGCTTCTTCGAGAAAGGCGAGGGCTGGAAGGCCGTCGAGGAGGGTCGCACCGAGAGGGGCGGGGACATCCCAATCAACACCTCCGGCGGCCTGAAGTCCAAGGGCCACCCCCTCGGTGCGAGCGGCGTCGCACAGGTGTACGAAATCTACGAGCAGTTGCTCGGCGAGGCCGGCCCGCGACAGATCGACGGCCCCGAGGTCGGACTGGCGTGTAACGTCGGCGGGTTCGGCAACTGCGTCATCACCACCGTTCTGGAGGCCGCACGATGATGGAAGCCTACCGCTACCCCGACGGCAGTATCACCTACCCCGGACACCCGCTGGGTCCCGGCGGCGAGGAACCGGTCGATACGGTCGACCTCAGCGAGTACACGGCGGAAGTCGTGACGTGGACGACGAGTACGGCGACGCCCCCGGGCGTCCGTCAGCCAAACCCCCTCGCAATCGTGGAGTTCGACGTCGACGGCGAACCCGTCCGCGCCATCGGCGGCCTCACCACCGACGAGGTGGACATCGGCGACGAGGTGCGTCCCGTCTACGTCGAGGAACTGCGCGACCCCGAGGCGGGCATCAAAGAACCGGCGAGTCAGGCGTGGGACGGCTACCGGTTCGAACCGGTCTGAGAATTCATCCGCTCTCGGCGAATACTCGCTCGCGTGCCCTCCTTTCGAACCAAGCGCGGTCGCTGTCACCTCGACGGCGACGCCCTCCGACTGGAATCCAGTCTCCGCGGCCAGTTGCGTCGCTACCGCGAGGGGAACCGTCTGCTGTTCTGGTCGTATCTCCTCGCGCTCTGTTTCAGGATTGGCTCCGTGGGGTGGTCGCTTCTCGCGGGCGAGTACCGCCTACTCTTGCTCGTCGCCGTCGCCGCGTTGGCCGTCGTCGGCGTGGGCTACGCGAGCAACTACGTCCGCGGGTTCACCCGCGAGGACGAGATTCCGGTCGACGCCATCGAGTACGTCACGGCCGTCGAGGGGACGACCGGACTGACCCGGCCGCGGTTCGTCGTCGTCTACGACCGGGCGGGGAGGACGCGGCGCCGGTACGTGATGATGGGGTCGACGTGGCTCTCGGACGGGGAGGCGGAGTTCGAACGGGCCAAAGAGACCTTCCGGGCGGCGGGCGTCCGGGTCGAGACGGCGTGAGTTACGCGTCCTCGGGCAGGTCGTCGATGAGGACGATGGCCTCGCCGTCGATGACCTTCTCGCCGTCTTCGTCTTCGACGACGGTCGTGAGACGGAAGCGGCCGTCACCGAGGTCCTCGACGACCTCACAGATTGCGGTCACCGTCTCGCCGATGTCGACCGGGCCGAGGAACTGGAGGTCCTGTGAGAGATAGATGGTCAGCCCCGGCAGTCGCGCGAGTGCGGCGCTGATGAGCCCCGAGACGAGCGTTCCGTGGACGATGCGGCGGCCGAATCGGGTCTCTGTGGCGAAGTCGTCGTCGAGGTGGAGGCGGTTCGTGTCGCCGCTCACCTCCGCGAACGTCTCGACTTCGTGTTCCGTCAGCTCTTTCGAGAAGCGAACCCGGTCGCCGACGGTGATCGGGTCGTCGACGCCGACGGAGCGTTCGACCTCCCAGTCGGCTTTGGTGTAGGTCAGTTCCGGCGACGGCGACGGTCGCTTGTCGTCGCTCTCGCCGTTGGTCGCTCGGTCGTCGGCGAGCGTCGGAAACATCGCCTTGTTCGCCGCCAGTACGCTGCTGTAGAAGTGCCCAACGCTGTTCGAGAAGTGTTTACTCGACTGAAGCCACGCGTCCGCGAGTCCGCCCATTGGTGCGTCCCCCGGTATCGTTTTGTCCTGCATGAGTGTGTGTTGGTGTTCGACACGGTCGGTTATAGTCTATCGCTTTCGGCCGCCGGGTTCGCCCGGCGTATGGGTCTCTGTGTCTTTGAGTGGTATTAGCTGGTAAATAAAGTAAAGCTTATGCTTCTGGGGGGCTTTCTCGGAGGCAAGGATGACGAACGACGAGGACGGTGAACCGACGATGTGGCCGCCGATGCCGTTCGCCCGGCAGTTTCAGGAGGCGAGCGAGGAGGCAGTCGAGAACCAGATGGAGCTGTTCAAACGGTTCATGAGCGGCGGTTCGGGGGGCGGCTTCGACGGCTTCTCCCAGCTGGGTGCGATGAGCATGGGAACCGCCATGTTCAAAACGCGCGTCCAGAGCGGCGGCCGCATCAGCATTCCCGACGCCGAGCGCGAAACCCTCGGCATCGAGGACGGTGACATCGTCCAGACCATCGTCATCCCAGTCAAACGCAACTCCGAGTGATACCAATGAGCGCTTCCAACCCCCTCAGTTCGGCCTTCGAACTGCAACGTACGATGATCGCACAGAGCCGGCGCGCCGCCGAGACCAGCATCGACCTCCAGCGCACGTTCGCCCAGACGTGGTTCGACTCCGTCGAGTCGGCCCAGTCCGTCCAGCAAAGCGGCGTCACGCTCTCGAAACGCGCCGTCGACGCCTACCTCGAGGGTCTCAAGACGGTGCTTCCCGAGGAGTCCGTCGCGGAACTCGAAGCCGCCGTCGACGAGCAGTTCGAGGCCTTCGACGAGATTCACGCCAACACGTGGGAGTCGTTCCTCGCCAGCCTCGCCGACGCCGAAGAGTCCTACGAGGAACTGACCGACGTCCAGCTCCGCATGCTCGCGGACGCCTTCGACGCGGCCGAGCGAATGCAGGCCGACGCCGAGGAGACGGCCGAAGAGGTCGCCGCCTCCGCCGAAGAGCTGACGGAATCGGCCTGAACGCAACGGTTTTCGGTTCGACCCGCAATCTTTCAATACGATGACTGACGACACCCGTAGCTTCGACGGCCAGATGGAGTCGTTCCTCGAACGCATGACCGAGACGTACATGAACGCCCTCGACCGCAACCTCGACGCCCAGTCCGCGTTCCTCGAATCGTGGATGGACTCGGTCGAGGAGAACCTCTCGGAGGAACGCGTCCGCGAGGGGTACGAGGGGTCCCGCCGCGCCTACGAGGCGTGGATGGAGGCCGCCGAAACCTCCTTCGAGCGCATGGGCGACGCCATGGCCGGCGAGGAGGTCGACCCCGAGGAGTTCCGCGACATCTGGCTCTCTTCGGCCAACGAAGCGTTCAAGGAGATGATGACCACCACGGCGTTCGCCGCCGCGACGGGCCAGAGCGTCGAGGAGGCGCTGAACATGCGACAGAACCTCGACGAGGCCTCCGAGGAGACCCTCCACGCGCTCAACTTCGCCACCGTCGGCGACGTCCACGAGGTGGGCGAACGGCTGGTCGAACTCGAACGCCGCCAGCACGCAATCGAGGAGAAACTCGACCGGGTACTCGAAGAGCTATGAACCCCTTTACCTTCCCGCTGGACGCCCAGCGCCAACTCTGGGAGCGCGCCGCCGAGGACGTCGAGAAGTCGACGGCCGTCCCCGAGGGGTTGGAGACGATGACCGAGGTGGAGGTGGGCACCACGCCGAGCGAGGTGGTCTACCGCGAGAACAAACTCGAACTCCACCACTACGAGCCACAGGTTCCCGAGGAGGAGCGCCACGACGTGCCCATCCTCTTCGTCTACGCGCTCATCAACAAGCCGTACATCCTCGACCTCCAGCCCGACCGGAGCGTCGTCCGGCGGATGCTCGAAGCCGGCTTCGACGTCTACCTCATCGACTGGGGCGAACCCTCCCAGCTCGACGCGGCGCTGTCGCTGTCCGATTACGTCACGCGCTACATCGACAACTGCGTCGACGAGGTGTGCGAGCGCTCGGGCGTCGACGCCATCAACCTCGTCGGCTACTGCATGGGCGGGACGATGAGCGCGATGTACGCCGCGCTCTACCCCGAGAAGGTGCGGAACCTCGGCCTGATGGCGGCCGGGCTCTGCTTCGACGGCACCGGCGGCATCCTCGAACTCTGGGGCGACGACGAGTACTTCAGCCCCGGCGAGGTGGTCGACACCTTCGGCAACGTCCCCGCCGAGTTCCTCGACGTGGGCTTCGCCCTGATGGACCCCGTCCACAACTACGTCACGAAGTACGGCAACCTCTACGACAACATCGACGACGAGGACTTCGTGGAGAACTTCGCGCGGATGGAGCGCTGGCTCAACGACGGCATCGACGTCGCGGGCACCGCCTACCGCGAGTTCCTCGAAGACATCTACCAGCAGAACAAACTCTACCGGAACGAACTCGAACTCGACGGCCGGCGGGTCGACCTGAACGACATCACCATGCCGGTCATCCAGATAATCGGCGAGTACGACCACCTCATCCCGCCGGAGGCGACCAAACCCTTCAACGAGGTCATCGGGAGCGACGACACCGAAATCATGGAGTTCTCCACGGGCCACATCGGACTCTCCGTCTCCAGTTCCTCGCACGCGAACCTCTGGCCCGCCGTCGCCGACTGGTTGGCCGAGCGGTCGGAAATCGACGCCGAGAGCGACGAGACGAGCGACGACGAAGCCGCTGGCGGCGACGAAGCGAGCGACGAACCGGCGGGCACCGACCTCCAGACGCTCGACGGCATCGGCCCGGCGTACGCCGAACGTCTGCACGCCGCCGGCGTCGACTCGGTGGAAGAACTCGCCGAGGCCGACCCCGTCGTCGTCGCGGCCGACGCCGACGTCGACGAGGGGCGCGTCCGCCGGTGGGTGGACGAGGCCGCCGCCTACCTCGCCTAATCCCCTCCCGTCGGGGAACCTTTTACCTCGTCCGCGTGGTAGCCTCCACTGGAGACCGGCGGGACCCTCGGGGACGGTCCCGGCGACTGACCATGTCACTGAGTGACCGAACCTGCGTCATCACTGGCGCGTCGCGCGGCATCGGCCGGGGAATCGCACAGGAAATCGCAACCAGCGGTGCGACGGTGGTGGTCAACTACCGCTCCTCGGAGGCGGAGGCCGAAGCCACCGCCGAGGAGATACGCGAGGCCGGGGGGTCGGCCGTGACCGCACAGGCCGACGTGACCGACTACGAAGCCGTCCAGCGGATGCGCGACGAAGTCCACGACGAGGTGGGTCCGGTCGACGTGCTCATCAACAACGCCGGCATCACGCAGGACGTCTCGTTCTCGAAGATGACGCCCGAGCAGTGGACTCGCGTCATCGACGTCCACCTCAACGGGATGTTCTACGCGACCAAGGTCTTCTTCCAAGACATCAAGGACTCCGAGCAGGGACGACTCATCAACATCTCCTCGGTGGTGGGGAAACAGGGGAACTTCGGGCAGGCCAACTACGCGGCGGCCAAAAGCGGCATGTTCGGCTTCACCCGAACCCTCGCGCTCGAACTCGCGCGCTCGGGTGCGACCGCCAACTGCGTCGCCCCGGGATTCACGCAGACCGAGATGCTCGACTCCGTGGCCGACGAGATACAGGAACGCATCCGCGAGGACATCCCGCTCCGGCGGTTCGCCACGGTCGAAGACCTCGCCTGCGTCGTTCGGTTCCTCGCGAGCGACGACTCCTCGTACATCACCGGCGAGGTCATCGACGTCAACGGCGGTATCGACCTCTGAGAGGCGCTCCCGTGGGACCCGTTCTCAATATAGATATTAACACATATTATGAGTTTTTCCAATATAGTGCATATAGGGGAAGCGTTTATTAGTTGATACGGCGACAGTTGAACTGCAATGAGCGCCACAAAGCTAGCCGCAATCGAAACTCCGACTTTCGACGTTCCCGAGGATCTGAACTCGCCGGAATCGAAGCTCGTCTACCTCTTCCTCACGGCATCGGGCGGTGCGACGGTCGACGACCTCCACGAGTCGCTCGGCATTCGCAAGATAAGTCTCTTCCCCGTCCTCGATACGCTGACCGAACGGGACCACGTCGCCCGCGACGGCAACACCTACCTCCCGAGCGCGTCCTGAAACGCGCGTAACGTCGCAGAGAGGACCTCTCGGCGCCTACCAATCCTCAATTTTCTTCTTTCCTTCACGCTCGAAGGTTGCGATTGGTTGTCACGTGTCGTGAGAGGCGTGACCAAGGACGTATGCACATATATTAGGATAAATCACGACAGACCGAATTGGCGGTCCAGATCGGCAGATTGCGACGGGGTACTCACTCCCCGTCGTCCCCGTCTTCGTCGGCGTCGCCGCGGACTTCCTTCCGAATCGAGTCGAGTTCGGCGTCGACGTCGACGCCGTCGTCCGCGTCCTCGGTCTCGTCTTCGGCTTCCGTCACCACGATGTCGACGCCGCGGTCGGTTCGCCCTCGCCCGTCGTCGCGTTCTCCCTCCTCGGTCGCGTCGCGCGCCGCCGCCAGTCGCTCGTCTATCTCCGCCGAGAGGGTGCGCGCGTCGTCGAGGACGGACCTCGCCGCCGCGTCCTCGGGGAGGTCCGTCGCCGCGAGCGCCTCGCGCAGGTCGCCGAGGGCGTCGCGCAGGCGGGTCGCACTCGCGCCGCGCAGTGCATCGGCGGTTCGGTCGTCCGCCTCCGCCCGCAGTCGCTCGCCCGGGTCGGCCAGTCTGAGCACCGCGCGCAACAGTTCGAGCGACCGGGCGGTCGCTTCGAGGAGGGCGATGGCGGTGGGGAGCGTGTACGACTCGGTGAATCTGAGCACCTCGCCCGGCGTGGGCGGGCGGGGGCGCGGCCGTGGACGCGCCTCCCGTCTCGCGTCTTCGGCGACCGCCTCCCGGAGGTCCGCGAGCGTTCGCTCCAGGTCGGCCAGTAGCGTTTGGAGGTCGTCGTCGCGGCGACTCATGGGGCGGCGTTGGTCCTCGACGCGCATAACGGTTCGTTGGCTGGAATGGAAACGCTCTTTGGAGAGTCACCCGCAGTTCAGCCCATATGACCGACGGGGACGACGAGACCGAACTCACGGCGGAGAGCCTCGACGCCCGGCTCGACGACGCCGCCGAGGCGCTCGCGGACGCCGAGACGGAGGCGGACCTCGACGCGGTCGAGGAGACACTCGACGACGTCGAGTCCGACGTCGAAGCGGCCGACCTGCCGGAACCGGACGACGAAGACGAGACCGGGCCGCGCGAGGAACTTCAGTCCCGCCTCGACGACCTCCGGAGCGACCTCGACGAGGCACGCGGTCCCTACGCCGAGGACGTGACCGACGCCGTCGCCGAGGCGCGGTCGACGCTGACCGACACCCGGTGGACCGAGACCGGCGAGACCGAAATCGTCGACGCCGTCGAATCGTTCGTCGCCGACGCCAACGAGACGCTCGACGCCGACGGAGCGGTATCGGGGACCGACGCCGAGTCGCTGGCCGAGGCGCTCGATGCCGTGTCGGAGACCGTCGACGACGCCGACCTCGACCCCGACGACGACGCCGAAACCATCGCCGCGCTGTTGGAGGCGACCGACGCCCTCGCGTCCGGTCTCGACGACGCCGAGGAGTGGGACGACCTCGAAACCCGCGAGCAGTTGCAGGCGCAGGGTTACTACGACGTCCTCGGCCACTACAAGGACTTCCCGCCGGAGTGGGCCGCGCTCAAGGAGTGGGAACAGCGCGGCAACGTCGAGATGGTGTTGCTCGCCCTCGACAGCTTCCAGTCGGACTTCATGGAGCGTCACTGCCTCGAAGCGCTGACGCGGATGAACGACGAGGCGGCCTTCGACGCGATGCACGCCCGCGCGGGCAAGCGCGACAAACCCGGCATCAAGGCCCTCGGGAAGATGGCCGCCGAGGAAGCCGTCGAGACGCTTCTGGAGTACGTCGACGCCGACTCCGACCCCCAGCTCCAGAAGGTGACGTTCAAGGCGCTCGGCGAAATCGGAAGCGAGGAGGCGACCCAGGCGCTCGCGGACAAACTCGTCATGGACAACGACAACGTCCGCCCCGTCGCGGCCCGGGCGCTCGGTCTCATCGGCGACACCCGCGCCGTCGACCCACTCGCCGACGCGTTGGCCGACGACGACAGCGACGCCGTCCGTGCCGCCGCCGCGTGGGCCCTCCGTCAGATCGGCACCGAAGCGGCGCTCGAAGCCGCCGCCGACTACGAGGACGACCGGACGTACGTCGTCCAACACGAGGCCGAACTCGCCGCCGAGACGCTCGCCTCCCCGCAGGCGGCCTGATTACTCTACGAGCGTCGCCACGAACAGCAAGGCGAACCCGAGCGCGATGCAAAAGCCCCCGATTCGGCCGGCCCACGTGTGTTCTCGCACGTCGTCGAGTTTGATGTCGATGCTGTAATCCTCGAACTCGGGTTCGAACTGGACGTAACTCGGCACCTGAAAGAACTCCACGAACACGAGCATCCCTCCGAGTGCGCCGAGAGCCGACCCGGCCAGTCGGAGCAGGTGGGAAACGGCTACCATGTCCACAGGCCCGCGTGTCGGCGAGAAAAATCCTCCGAAGGTTTATGACCGAATACGGGACCACCCCGTCCCGTGTCCGTCCCCGACTCCCTCGCTCGCGCCGTCCTCGCCTGTCTCGTCGTCTGTGCGGCGACGCCTCTCGTCGGCGCGACGGCGCCGAACGCGACGGACGCGGACCGCCACGCGCCCCGCATCGTCGGCGCCGTCCCCAAACCCGTCGCCGACGGCGACGCCGGCGAGTTCGTGGTCGTCCGCCTGCCCGACGCCGGCAACTGGTCGCTCGCCGACGGCGAGGACACCCTCTCGCTCCCCTCGGACCGCCCCGCCGCCGTCGTCGCCGTGAGTGCCGACCCGAACGCGACGCGCGAACTCGTCTCCGTCCCCGTGGTCGCCGTCCCGGGACTCGCGCTGTCGAACGCCGGCGAACGCCTCCGCCTCCGCCGCGACGGGACCGTCGTCGATACGCTCGTCTACCGCGACGCCCCCGAGGGCGAGCGACTGGTCCGGACCGACGCGGGGACCGCGTGGCGACCCGTCGGTCTCTCCCCGCGTGACGTCCACGCCTTCGGGCACGCGACGGTTCGGGGCTTTCTCCTCCCCGACGACCCCGGCGTCGCCGTCGAGACGATTCGGAGCGCCGACGAGCGAATCCTCCTCGCCGGCTACACGTTCACCTCCGAACGCGTCGCCGACGCCCTCCTCGCGGCCGACCGCCGGGGTCTCGACGTTCGCGTCCTCCTCGAATCGACTCCGGTCGGCGGGCTATCGGCCCGCGAGGCGCGCCTGCTCGACCGACTGGTCGCCGGCGGCGTCGCGGTGACCGTCCTCGGCGGTCCCCGCGCCCGGTTCGCGTTCCACCACGCGAAGTACGCCGTCGTCGACGACCGCGCACTCGTCACGACCGAGAACTGGAAACCGGCGGGCGTCGGCGGGCGGAGCAGTCGCGGGTGGGGCGTCGTCGTGGACTCCTCGCCCGTCGCGGCGGACCTCGCCTCCCTCTTCGCCCACGACGCCGCCGGCCCGGACGCGATTCCGTGGGCGCACTACCGCCGCGGCCGGGCCTTCGACGCCGCGCCGCCCGCGAAGGGTTCCTACCCCTCGCGGTTCGACCCCACCGCCGCGTCGGCGCGTCGGGTTCGCGTCCTCACGGCGCCGGGCAATGCCGAATCCGCCGTCGTCGGCGTCGTCGACGCCGCCGACGACCGGGTCGACGTGATTCAGCCCACCATCGACCGGCGGCACGGACCGCTCCTGCGCGCCACCGTCCGCGCCGCCGAACGCGGCGTCCGGGTGCGAATCCTCCTCTCGGGGGCGTGGTACGACGCCGAGGAGAATCGGGCGCTCGTCGACTCCCTCGACCGCCTCGCCGACCGGCGGGACCTGCCGCTGTCGGCGCGCGTCGCCGACCCGCACGGGCGCTTCGAGAAGATACACGCCAAGGGCGTCGTCGCCGACGACGTGGTCGTCGTCGGGAGCCTCAACTGGACGGAAAACGCCGTCTCGAACAACCGCGAGGTGGCCCTCGCCGTTCGGAGCGAGGCGCTGGCGTCGTACTTCCGGCGCGCGTTCGAGTCCGACTGGTCGGGCGGTAGCGGTCCGGGGTGGGTCCTCGTCGCCGGCGCCGTCGCCGCGATACTGCTCGCCGGCCTCGTGGCCCGGCGGACGCTGTCGTTCGACGGGGACGCCCCCGGGCGGCGGCGGTAACTCTCCTTACGTATCGAGTGCCGCCGCGCTCGACAGTTCCTCGTCGAGGTCGGCGCCGGCCATCTTCGAGACGAGGCTGTCGATGACCTCCTCGCGCATGCCCTTGACGAACTTGATAGAGCCGACGACGAGGTGGCCGCCGCCGGAGACGCCGCCGCCGACGACTTCCTCGTTGAGTTCGGCCACCATCTCGGGGATGTCGAGGCGGACGCCGTCAGACCGGAGGACGGCGAAGTCCGGCCCGTAGCCGATGGTGATGACGGGTTCGCCCGTCTCCGTGACCTTCCGGTCGTGGAGGTTGCCGGTGGTCTTGCCCGGGGCGGGGTAGGTAAAGCGGTGGGCGAAGTCGTCCAGGTCGACGCGGTAGAGGTGGGCGTCGTTCGCCAGTCGCTCGTGTTCGACGTGAGGTTCGAGTGCGTCGAGTTGGCGCCCGACGTCGCGTTCGGCGCGGTCGGCGAGGAAGTCGACGAGTTCGCGGTGGCGCGTCTCGTCTTCGCAGTCGACGTTGAGTACGTCGCTGACGAGCGTCTTGCCCTCGCTGTACCGGAGCCAGTGGGCGGCGTAATCGAGCGCTTCGCCGATGCGACCCAGGTCTTCGCGGCCGTAGCCCGCCTCCTCGGCGAGGGCGACGAACTCGGACATGGTCTCGGCCTTCGAGCGGTCCGACAGGCCGGCCACGGCGGGGACGTGCCGGAGTTCGTCGGTCATCTCCGGGTCGATGAGGCGCGCGAGTTCGACGCACATCATCCCCGTGGTGATGCGGTAGTCCTCGCCGTGGAGGTAGGGGTTGACGTGGGCGTCGAGCAGTGGGTCGACCGCCTCCGGGTCGGGGTGGTGGTGGTCGACGACGACGATGGGGACGTCGTAGTGCGCGAGGTTCTCGTAGGCCGGGACGTCCTCCTCGGTGCTCCCGTTGTCGAGCATCAAGAGGAGGGGGAGTTGCTGGCCGTGGCGGGCGCGCCCCTCCAGTGCGAAGTTGAGGTCGCGGGTCACGTCCTCCATCTCGTAGAACGGCGCCTTGCTCGGCAGGCGCTTGATGAGGTGACGCGGAGCGCCGTCGTCGTCGTGGACCGAGGTGATGAAGCGTTCGAGGGCGACCTGTACGGGCAGGGAGGCGCACATGCCGTCGCCGTCGGCGTGGTGGCGCACCCGGATGGGTCGGCCTTCCAGGACCGTCCGGCGGAGGCGGCGCGCCACCGCTTCGAGGTCGGGTCGGAGTTTCTCGAAGGCGTCCCACTCCACGAGGGGTTCGACGTTCGCGGGTTCGGCGCGGTCGTCGAGTCCGGCGTCGATGCGCGAGGCGACCGTCTCCGCTTGCTCGCCGTCGAGGCGCGTCAGCGAGTCCACCTCTATCTGGGGGCTTCCCTCGTGTTCTTCGACGGTCCCCGAGACGCGGACCACGTCGTCGAGTTCGACCGACGGATACGCGCGCACGCCCGCCTCCTCGAAGGCGGTGGCGGCGACGATGCCCGACTCGTCACAACACCGGAACACCGTCGGCCCGGCGGTCTGTTTGATCTGCGTGATGCGCGCCTCGACGGTGGCGCTCTCGCCGACGCGCAGGTCGGCGACGGGCGTCACCGTCGGCTGGTGGTCGACGGCGACGGTTCGGTACTCCGTCAGTTCCGACTCCACGAAGGCGACGTCGCCGTTGTCGCGGATTTCGTCGAGGCGGACGACCAGACTGTCGCCCACTCCGTAGTCGTTCGCCAGATTGGACTGGTGGACCAGTCCGGAGACGTTGTCGGAGACGTCGACGAAGACGCCGTAGTCGACGACGCCGTTGACGACGGCGTGGTAATACTCCCCGGTCGAGACGTCCTCGGCGGTACAGTCCGGCGCGAGGTCGTAGACGGCCGGTCGCGCGTCGTCGTCGGCGTCGGCGTCG
>JBDGTR010000043.1:0-11849 GCA_042216635.1 Haloplanus sp.
GTGGGCGTCGGCGTCGCGGTGGGCGTGGCGGTGGGCGTCGGCGTCTCGGTCACCGTCGCCGTCGCAGTGGGCGTCGGCGTCGGCGTCGCGGTGGGCGTGGCGGTGGGCGTCGGCGTCTCGGTCGCCGTGGGCGTGGCCGTGGCGTCGCCGCGAATCGTGACCGTCGCCGAGCGCTCGCCCGCGACGACGTTGCTCCCGCGGACCGTCACGGTGTACGTGCCGGTCGGCCGGTCGGCCATGTAGATGCTCGTCCGCTCGCCGCTTTGCGTGATGCGCGCGCTCTGTTGGTTCACGCTCAGCGGTTCGCCGTCCGGTCCCCGAATCACCACGTCGAGTCGGTCCACGCCGTCGAAGTCGTAGTCGGCGACGACGACGAGTGCCGAGAGCGACCGGACCGACCCGTTCGTCACCTCCGTCCCCCGGCTATTCCGGAGGACGAGACTCGTCACGTGCGGTTCGACCACGCGTATCTCGGGTTTTTGGTCCCTGTCCGACGCGACGTAGTACGACCCCGGCGCGACGCCGGAGAAGTTGGCGTTTCGCGGGTCGTCGATGCTGACCGACCCGTTCCCGTCGACGCGGCGCAACTCGACCGGGTTCGTGCCGATGTCGTCCTCGTCGTCGCTCGTCAGTTCGACGTGCGAGATGTCCAACTGCTCGCTGACGTAGACGGTGACCGGCGGGGCGGGGTTGGTCGGTTTCGTGCGCGGTTCGGTCGTCGCGGTGGCCGGGCCGACGAACCCACCGACGAGCACTGCACCGACGAGGAGGACCACGAGGAGCGGATACCAGTTCGCGCGGGGACGGTGGCTCATCGTTCCAACGTGAACGCGCCTCGATGTAAAGTATGGGTCGCCTACGGTCCCTCGACGGGTCGCAGTCCTCTCCCGACCGCGTGGTCTCTCTCGTCGACGCACGCGGCCGGCCGAGATGGCTTCTCTCAGAATCGGGATGGGACCACCGTGGACTCGCTTCGCTCGTCCACCGGTTCCCATTTTCGCTCCGCGAACCGTGGGACTTCCGAGACGCCACCCTGTGGCGCCTCGTCGTCCCAACAGAAGAATGGGACCGCCGTGGACTCGCTTCGCTCGTCCACCGGTTCCCATTTTCGCTCCGCGAACCGTGGGACTTCCGAGACGCCACCCTGTGGCGCCTCGTCGTCCCAACAGAAGAATGGGACCGCCGTGATTCGAACACGGGTCCAACGCACCCCATGCGCAGAGGATACCACTACCCCACGGTCCCGGCGATTCGAAGGAGGTCGGTGTCTCGGTTAAGCGTGTCGTTTCGCGGTCGTCACACCAGCACGCGTTCGAGGTCCACGACGGTTCCCGAGTCGGCGTCCGGGTCGCCGACGAGGCGGCCGAGACAGACGGCGGCGTCGTCGGGCGTGACGCAGGCGACGAGGTCCGACGCCGCGGCGTCGGCGTCGACCGAGAGGACGCCCGGCGCGTAGACGGGTGCGCCGTGGGCGACTTCTGCGGCGGCGCTGGGGGCGATGACGACCCGTGGAAGCCCGGACAGCGCGCGTTCGGCGGGCGCGACCACCTCCCGCAGACGCTCCTCGTCGCCGTCGTCGGCCCACGCCAACGCGTCGGCGAGGTCGTGGAGGGTCACGAGGTCGCGGTCGTCGAAGGGGTCGGTGGCGGTCCGCCGGAGGTCGCCCATGTGCGCGCCGGTGCCGAGGGCGAGACCGAGGTCGTGACACAGCTTTCTGACGTACGTCCCGCTCTCACATCGAATCCGCAGGAGGACCTGCCGGTCGCGGTGGTCGAGGACGGTCAGGTCGGACACCGTGCGGGTGCGCAGGCGGCGGGCGACGGCGGACTTCCGGGGCGGTTTCTGGTAGAGGTCGCTCTCGAACGCCGCGAGGACGGCGTCGAGGTCGGCGGGTGCGGGGCGGTGGAGTTCGAGGACGGCGACGTACTCCTTCCCGCCTTCGAGGAAGACGGGCGCGAGACGGGTGGCGTCGCCGAGGAGGACGGGCAGACACCCGGTCACCTTCGGGTCGAGTGTGCCCGCGTGGGCCGCGCGGTCGACCCCTGCGAGGTCGCGCACCCACCCCGCTACCTGGTGGGCGGAGGGACCGGGCGGTTTGTCGAGGTTGACGACGCCGAACGCGAGGAGGTCGGCGACGGACCGGTCGCCGGGCGGGCCACGCATGGTCAGAAGTCGTAGACGACGCCCTCGATGGGGTACGCGCCCTCGTCGACGTCGGGGTCGTACCACTCGATGGCGGTCGTGAGGACGGCCAGGACGCCGTCGGCGGGCCAGCGCGCGGTGTTGACCACGAGGTCGTAGATGGAGAGGTCGTCGATAGGGATGTCGTAGTAGTCGGCGTAGCGTTTCCGCTCGCTTCGTTCCCGGCGGCGGGTCTCCTCGCGGGCGCGGGCGACCGACTTCTCCTCGCGGTCGGCGATGCGGGCGGCGCGCACGTCGACGGGGGCGTCGAGCCAGAACCGGAAGTCGGCGGCGTCGCCGGCGAGCCACCCCGCGAGGCGGGATTCGAGGACGAGACCGTCGCGTTCGCGGGCGACGTCGTAGAGTCGGCGGTCGAGGTCGCGGTCTATCTGGCCGTCCTCCTCGGCGAGTTCGTTGAACTCGACGGGGGAGTAGCCACGTTCGGCCGCGAGTTCGCGGAAGATGTCGCCGCCGCTGACGTGGTCGAGTCCGAGCGCCGCCGCCAATCCGGCGGCGGTGGTGCTCTTCCCACTGCCGGGCGGCCCGGATACGGTCAGTAACATATCGACTCTCAACGCGCCCGCCTAAAAGAGATTGTCCAATCGCGGCCGGAGAGCGTCTCGACGGCTCAGGAGGTCGACGGCGTGATGTCGATGTTCAGGCCCTTGCGGATTATCTGGGTGAAGCCCATCGAGCAGAGGAAGTACCAGAGAATCCACGCCTGCATGGGACCGACGGCGGGGTCGGTCCACGCCTTCTGGCCGAGGAGGGGCAGGACGATTGGCTGGAGGTCGAAGACGGCTTCGGCGTTCCCGCCGATGCCGACGCCCCAGTACATCCAGAGGAAGACGGGGATGGTGAGAAACATTATCCACACCATCGGTCGGAACTGCTCTTTCATCATGCCCATCTGGTCGCCCATGGCGTCCATCTGCTCGTCCTGGATGCGGTCGAGCGCTTCGTCGTCGCCGCGCTCTTTGGCCTCTTTGCGTTTCTCCTGTATCTCCTTCATGCGCTCCTGGTAGGCGGCCATCTTCTCGGTGTTCATGAGGTTGGCCTGCAGGAGCGTCGAGTAGAGCCCGGTCACCAGTGCGAGCACCATCACGACGGCGTAGAAGGGGAGCATCGCCTCGACGGGACCGAGCACCGTGTTCATGATGCCGCCGATGAGGTTGCGCATCGGCGTCCACGAGTAGCCCGCAAAGAGGGCGACGGTCACGATGCCCGCTCCCTTGTCCCACGTCGACCACGAGGAGTCGTCGTCGGCGGCGTCGACGTCCGTGGTCGTCGTCGCCGACGCACTCTCGGTCTCGCCGTCGGTCAACGCCGCCCGCGTCGCCTCGGGGTCGGCGATGCGAAAGCCGTGGTCGCCGTCCACGAGGACGCCCGTCTCGATGAGGCGCCCCCACTGGCCGCTAGAGAGGTCGTCGCGCACGTCGGCCCACTTCACCTCGCCGTCGTCGGCGCGGTCGAGAACCGTCTCGACGGCCGTCTCCATCGCCGCGTCGTCGGCGACGAGGTCCCGTACTTTCTGCTCGATCCGTGCCATTGCGGTTGAATTGACCGTCACCGGTTATGAACCTTTTACTCTCCGACGCGGCGCTCGCGGGGCGTGACCGCTCGGAGGAGGTCTCGGAGGCGCCCCCCGGTTCTTCTCTCGGAACCGCCCACGTGGGCCGGGAGACTGACCGACTCGGCCCGGGTGGCGACGATGTCCCCTCTCAGTTCGCCGCGTCCGACACCACGTCGCGGATGGTCTCGAACACCTCGTCGGGCGTCCCCTCGCCGTCGACCTCGACGAGGACGCCCTCCTCGCGGTAGTGGGCAACGACGGGTTCGGTGTTCTCCTCGTAGACGCGGAGGCGTTCGCGGACCGTCTCCTCGGTGTCGTCGTCGCGCTGAATCAGGTCGCCGCCGCAGTCGTCACAGACGCCTTCCGTCTCCGGGGGATTGAACTCGACGTGGTAGTTGGCGCCACAGTCCGCACAGACCCGGCGGCCGGTCAGACGGTCGACCAGTTCCGACTCGCTCACGTCGAGGAAGACGACGGCGTCGAGGTCCGTGATTTCGGTGAGATACTCCGCCTGGTCGAGGTTGCGCGGGTAGCCGTCGAGGACGTAGCCGTCGGCCGCCTGCAGGGCGGTCTTGACGATTTCGTTGACCACCGCGTCGGGGACGAGTTCGCCCGCTTCCATGTACGCACGCGGCGTGTCGTACTCGGTGTCCATGTGCCCGATGTCCATGTCCTTGTTCGACCGGAGGGCGTCGCCCGTGGTGACGTGGTCGATGCCGAACGCCTCGGCGAGGCGTTTGCTCTGGGTTCCTTTCCCTGCACCCGGTGCGCCGAGCAGGAGCACGTGTGGCTCGCTCATACCTGACCCACCCGCTCCGCGTATAAATGCGTGAAGAATCCCGCTCGATATGTCGTCACCGGAAGCGACGCGCCTTTTCGCCGTCGCCGCCAAGGGCCGGCATGACCCGATTCGACGCCGACACCGCGCCCGAACGACGGAAACTGTTCGCCGAGGCGATTCTCGCCCACCGCACCCGGGGGAGTCGGTTCCTGACCGTCGAAGTCGACGCCGACGACGTGGCGGGCGAGGCGGAGGGGACGAGCGACGACGCCGAGAGCGAAGAGGGCACCCCCCTCACCCCGTGGATTCAGTTCGCCGACCAGACGTTCAACCTCGACTGTACGGACGCGGAACTCGACCGCCTGAAGGACCTCCTCTCCGACTTCCCGGAGTTCCGCATCGACCAACTCGAACGCCCGGAGGACGCCGAAGGGACGAACGTCCGGGTGACCGCGCGGTCGGACGCCAACCGCCTCGCCCAGTTCGCCGACCGCGCGCTCCGAACCGTCTACGGTCTCGACGAGGACTACCGCGCGTGGGTGGTGCAGGTCTGAGTCGAGACGACCGACCGGACGGCGGCCTGCGCAATCGAGGGGGAAACGACCATACGGGTGGCCCCCCAGTACCCGTCAATGAGTCCCGAACCCCCGTTCCGACGCCCCCGCTCGGGAGTGACCCGCCGTGAGCGACCTGTTCTCGCGGCCGGTCGTCCCCGTGGCAAACGAGGCCGACGCCGTCGAGACGTGTCGGGCGGCGTTCCCGAGGGTCGCGGCCGTCGGCGGGCGACCGCTCGTCGTCCACGTCGTCGAGAAGGCGGGCGGCGCGCCCGATAAGGCCTCGGTCGAACAGCGCGAACTGCTCGCCGAGGAGGCCTTCGACGCGGTGCGGGAACTCGCCGCCGACTTCGGCGTCGACGTGGAGACGCGCGTCCTCTACGGCACCGACGTGGCGGCGGCCATCGTCGACGCCGCTGCCGACGCCGACGCCAGCGCCATCGTCTTTCACCCCCGCGGCGGGTGGTGGTTGCTCGACCTCCTGACGGGCGACGTGCGCGACTCGCTGGTGACCGAGAGCGACCGCCCGGTGGTCGTCCTGCCCGCCGTGGACGAGACGGATGGCGACGACGCGGACGCGACGGACGAGGCGGGGGTCGACTCGTGAGCGACGAGGAACTCGCCAAGGACCTCGGTCCTCTCGCGGCCCTCACCATCGGCGTCGGGACGATGATCGGCGCGGGCATCTTCGTCCTGCCGGGGGCCGCCGTCGCACGGGCCGGCCCGCTGGCGGCCGTCGCGTTCGTCGTCGGGGGTGGGATTGCGCTCCTGACCGCGCTGTCGGCGAGCGAACTCGGGACGGCCATGCCCAAATCCGGCGGCGCCTACTACTACGTCAACCACGCGCTCGGGCCGCTCTTTGGCTCCGTCGCGGGGTGGGCCAACTGGATGGGACTGGCCTTCGCCTCCGCGTTCTACATGTACGGCTTCGGGCAGTACGTCGGGGTGTTCCTCCCCGCCCCCGGTCTCTCGGTGGGACCGCTCGCGCTCTCGTCGGCGAAGGTCATCGCCCTCGTCGGCGCGGCGCTGTTCGTCCTCGTCAACTACGTCGGCGCCAAGGAGACGGGCCGCCTCCAGAACGTCATCGTCGTGACGCTGGTGGGCATCCTCGCGGTGTTCACCCTCGCCGGGGCGACTCACGCCGACCTGCGGACGCTCCGACCGCTCGCCCCCAACGGACTCGGCCCGTTGCTCCCGGTCACGGGGCTGGTCTTCGTCTCCTACCTCGGCTTCGTCCAGATAACGTCCGTCGCCGAGGAAATCAAAGACCCCGGCCGGAACCTCCCCCGCGCGGTCATCGGGAGCGTCCTCATCGTCACCGTCGTCTACGCGCTCGTCCTGTTGGTTGTGCTCGCGGCCGTCGACAACAGCGTCGTCGCCAACAACGACACCGCCGTCGTCGACGTCGCGCGCCTCCTGTTGGGACCGCTCGGCGCCGCCGCCTTGCTGTTCGGCGGTCTGCTCGCCACCGCCTCCAGCGCCAACGCCTCCATCCTCGCGTCCTCGCGCATCAACTTCGCCATGGGCCGGGACAAACTCGTCAGTAGCGACCTCAACGCCATCCACGGCCGCTTCGGGACGCCCTACCGCTCCATCGCCGTCACCGGGGGGTTCATCCTCCTGTTCATCGTCGTCGGCGACCTCAACACGCTGGCGACGGCGGGGAGCGTCCTCCACCTGCTCATCTACGGCCTGTTGAACGTCTCGCTCGTGGTGATGCGCGAGACCGACCCCTCGGGGTACGACCCGGACTACCGCGCGCCGCTCTACCCGGCGACGCCCGTCGTCGGCGCCGTCGCCTCCTTCGCGCTCGTCGCCTTCATCGAACCGCTGGTCATCGCGTTGAGCCTCGCGTTCGTCGCCTTCGCCGTGTTGTGGTACCTGCTCTACGCGCGGTCGAGAGCCGACAAACAGGGCATCCTCAGCCAGTACGTCATCGACCGGCGCGACCGCATGCCGGACTCGGCGGTCAGCGCCGCGCGGTCGGTGACGCCCGACGGCGGCGAGTACCGCGTGATGGTGCCACTCGCCAACCCCGGCCACGAGTCCGACCTCGTGAAACTCGCGGCCGCCATCGCCAACCAGCGCGGCGGCACCGTCGTCGCCACGCACGTCGTGCAGGTGCCCCAGCAGACGCCGCTGGAGTCGGTGCGCGAACGCGACATGGCCGACGAACGCGACGCCGCCGAAGCCCTCCTGGAAGACGCCCGCGCCGACGCCGCGGCGTTCGACGTGCCCGTCGAGACCCACACCATCTTCTCGCACCGCTCGTTCGAGGAGATATTCGACGCCGCACGCACCCACGACGCCGACCTGCTGGTGATGGGGTGGGGACCGGACGCCCACGGGTCGCCCGGCCGCGCCGAGAGCGCCGTGGACGAACTCGCCCACTCCATCCCCTGTGACGTGCTGGTGTTGAAAGACCGGGGACTCGACCCCTCGCGGGTGGTCGTCCCGACGGCCGGCGGTCCCGACTCGGCGCTGGCGGCGACGATGGCGAGCCTGCTCCGCGCGCAGTACGACGCCGAGGTGACCCTCCTCCACGTCGCCGACGACGTCGAGGCGGGCGAGGCGTTCCTCGCGGAGTGGGCCGCCGACCACGGTCTCGGCGACGCGAAGCAGGTGGTGCGGACCGGCGACGTCGAGGCGACCATCGAGGCGGCCGCCGCCGACGCGTCGCTCCTCATCATCGGCGCCACCGAGCGCGGCCTGCTCTCGCGGCTGGTCAACGGCTCGCTCGTCATCGACGTCGCCGACGACGTGGACTGCTCGGTGTTGCTGGCCGAACGCCGGCGCGAGCGGACGCTCCGAGAACGCCTGTTCGGCTAGGCGCAGGGCATAGGTCCGCCGGCGTCCTACGACACTTCATGCCCGACCCGGCCGACCCCGCCATGCCCGACGAAACCGAAGGGGAGTCGCGGTTCGTCGAGACCAACGGCGTCCGCCTCCACACCGTCGCCGCCGGCCCGGAGGACCGCCCGCTGGTGGTCTTGCTCCACGGCTTCCCCGAGTTCTGGTACGGCTGGCACGAACTGATTCGCCCGCTCGCCAACGCGGGCTACCGCGTGGTCGCCCTGGACCAGCGGGGCTACAACGCCAGCGAGAAACCAGCGGGCGTGGCGGCCTACCACGTCGACGAACTCGCGGCCGACGTGGCGGGGTTGGTCGACGCCCTCGGCCACGAGTCGGCCCACGTCGTCGGCCACGACTGGGGCGCGGCCGTGGCGTGGTGGCTGGCGCTCCACCACCCCGACCGGGTGCGGACGCTCACCGCCGTCGACGTGCCCCACCCGACTGTCTTCCGGCGGACGCTCCGCCGGTCGTGGGACCAGCGCCGCCGGAGTTGGTACATCCCGTTTCTCGCCGTGCCGGCCCTCCCCGAACGCCTCATGCGCGCCGGCGACTGGTGGTTCCCCGTCCACACCATGCGCTCGTCGAGTCGCCCCGGCACGTTCGACGCCGCCGACTTCGAGCGCTACCGGGCGGCGTGGCGCGCGCCCGGCGCGTTCACCGCGATGCTGAACTGGTACCGGTCGCTGGTGCGCGACCGACCCGAACCCCGGACCGAACGGGTCGACCCGCCGACGCTCGTCTGCTGGGGCGGCCGCGACAGCTTCCTCCGCACGTCGATGGCGCGCCAGAGCCTCGCGTACTGCCGCGACGCGCGCCTCGCCGTCTTCCCCGACGCCACCCACTGGGTCGTCCACGAGGAACCCGCCCGCCTCGCCGACTACCTCCTCGAACAGTTCGCGTAGGCGCGAGACGAAAGGGAGCAAACGGCCCGGGAAAGCGAAGGCTCAAATCCGACCGTCGTCTGCGACCGACGTGGGACTCACGGACCGACTGGTGGGCGCCGAAGCCGACGTACTGACAGACGAACGGTTTCGGGTCGTCCTCCTCGGGAGCGTCGTCTCGCCGATGGGGTCGTCGGTCGTATCGCCGCTTCTGGACTCTCTGACCGGCGTCTACGGCGTCTCCGGCGCACAGATCGGCCTGCTGATGGCCGCCTTCACGGCACCCTCCATCGTCGCCATTCCGCTCGTGGGTGCCGTCTCCGACCGCTACGGTCGCAAACCCGTCCTCACCGTCGGATTGGCGCTGTTCGGCGCCGCCGGTCTCGCACTCGCGTTCACCGACGACTTCCGCGCCGTCGTCGCGCTCAGACTCCTCCAGGGCGTCGGCTACACCGGTCTCGGACCCGTCCTCATCGCCGCGACGGGCGACCTCTTCTCCGGCGACCGCGAGGCGACCGCACAGGGCCTCCGATTCACCACCGTCGGTCTCTCGCTCGCCCTCTTTCCCTTCCTCGCCGGCCTGCTCGTCGCGCTGTCGTGGCGGTACCCCTTCGCCCTGTTCGCCCTCGGCCTTCCGGCCGCACTGGTCGTCTTTCTCACCTTCGAGGAACCCGACGGCGGGGCGGACGACGGCGACGGGGGAGACGGAGCGGACGACGACGACGAGGCGCGAGACGGGGACGACTTCGACGTCCGGCGTCTGGTCCGCCTCGTGACCGACCCGAGCGTGGGACTGGTCCTCGTCGGGCGGGCGGTCCCCTCGGTCGTCTGGTTCGCCTTCCTCACCTACAACTCCATCGTGGTGGTCAGATTGCTCGGCGGGACGCCCGGCGTGGCGGGTGCGCTGGTCGCCCTCGCCAGCGTCGCCAGTTCCGTCGGCGGGACGCAGGTCGGCCGCCTCACCGCCGCCTTCGACCGGCGGCGACGGCCCCTCCTCGCGGCGACGGCGGTCTGTGCGGTCGGTCTGGCCGGCGTGGCGTTCGCACCGTCGGTGCCCGTCGCCGCCGGCGCCGCCGTCGTCGTCGGGTCGGGCTTCGGCGTCACGTTGACGCTCTACCGGAGCACCGTCTCCACGCTCGCCCCCGACGACCTCCGGGGGTCGCTTGTCAGCCTCGGCGAGTCCTCCGGGCGCGTCGGGAGCACCGTCGTCCCCGTCGCCATGGGCGCCGCCGTCGCCGTCGCGGCGCCGTCGCTCGGCTTCGGTCCCGCAGTCCGGTGGACGCTCCTCGGCGTCGCCGCCGTCGCCGTCGTCGTCGGCGGCGCGTGCGTCCTCGTCGCGGACGGTGGCGAGACGGACGGGACGACTCACGCCTGACGCACCCGCCGTCGCTCGACGCGCCCGAGTCGTCGCCCTCGGGAGACGCGTCTCCGTCTCGCTAACACGCGCGGCGTCGCCGACGACCGAGAGAGGAGGCAAGTCGTTCCGCCGTCTCCGACGGCTCAAAACAGGAGCGTGAGGAGGACGAGCGAGAGGATACTGGCGACACAGAGACCCGCCAGCACGACGAGCGCGGGTTTCACGCCGGTGCTCCGGAACTCTTCGAGGCGGATTTCGGTGCCGAGACCCACGAACGCGAGCAAGAAGAGCCAGTCGTAGCCGTGTTCGAGGGCGGTCCGCTGTGGCGCCGAGAGGAGACCCGCACTCGAGACGGCCACGAGTGCGAGGAAGCCGAAGACGAACTTGGGAAACTCGTCCCACAGGGTCCGCACCGAGGGCGTGCCGCCGCCGGATCCGGAGTAGTAACTCGCGTATCCGAGGACGACGACGCCGATGAGGACGTTGCGCGAGAGCTTCGTCACGGTCGCCCACTGGCCGGCGGTCGCCGAGTGTGCGAACCCCACCGCGACGACCGGGCCGGTCGAGAACATGCTGACGCCGGCCCAGATGCCGAACACCACGTCCGAGAGACCGAGCAGGTGGCCGACCATCGGGTAGACGACGAGGGTCACGCTGTCGAAGAGGAGCACCGTCGCCGCCGCGTAGGCGATCTGCTCCTCGCGGGCGCGGATGGCGCCCGACACCGCGACGACCGCCGAGACGCCACAGATGCCGCTCCCGGCCGCGAGGAGCGACCCGAGGCGGTCGCCGAGTCCGAAGACGCTCCCCGCCAGCAGTTCGACGGTGAGCATCGTCGTGCCCGCCACGACGAGGATGACCAACAGGAGGGTCGGACCGGCGTCGAGGACCGTCCCGAGCGTCAGCGACGCGCCCATGAGGACGATGCCGGTCCCCAGCCAGATCTTGTGGGTCGAGAGGCCCGGCGCGAGACGGGACGGGATTCCGTAGCCGTTGGCGAGGACGACCCCGAGTGCGATGGCGACGAGCAGGCGATTGAGACCGGTGAGCGTCCCGACCGCTCTGGCGAGCACCGCGCCGAGACAGAGGAGACAGACCCCCGGGAGGTATCGCCGGACGCTCATCGCGTCACCACGGAATCCGAACCCCGAACGCCACGGTACACGCGACGATGACCGCGCCCACGACGACGCTCTGCCAGTCGCTGTCGAGTCCCGTCCACCACGCCCGAACCGCCGCCGTCGCGCTCCGCCATCCGTCGGTCGACATTCGTGGGAGGGTTCGCCGGAGGTGTGCCTAATGGTTGTCGATAGCGTCTCAGAAATCGGAGGTTATTGCTGGTTTCTGCGCAGTCGCGCTCGGCGTCGACGGGCACGTGGCCGACCGGGTCGCCGTGGTCGATAGCGAGACGCGTCGCCGGGTACGGACGCCACTCGGCGTCTGGTAGGAAGAGAAGTCTGTCGTCGCCGAACGGCGACGCGGTGACTCCGTGGTTAGACGCGGACGACGTTCGTCGCGCGCGGGCCCTTGGGGGCCTGTTCGATGTCGAATTCGAGGTCGGTCCCTTCCGTCAGGTCCTCGCCGCCGACGTCCTCCATGTGGAAGAACACGTCGTCGTCCGCGTCCTCAGTCTCGATGAAACCGTAACCGCCAGTGTCGTTGAAGAAAT
>JBDGTR010000085.1:0-11729 GCA_042216635.1 Haloplanus sp.
TGGCCTCGGCGTACTCGACGGCGTCGTAGATGACCGCCGCCGGGTCGCCGCCCTGTTCGTGGGCGATGAGGCGCTTGCCGAGAGCGTCTGCGTGTTCGCGTATCTGCTCGTTGGCGCCCGCGCGGTAGGTGTCGCCGTTGGCGAGGACCGAGGAGTAGCCCCGCGTTTCGAGGTAGCGCGCCATCTTGGCGATGGTGGTGGTCTTGCCGACGCCGTTGACGCCGGTGAAGATGATGGTCACCGGCTTTTCTGCCTCCGCGATGCGCCGGTCGAAGTCGAACTGCCCGACGCTGATGACGTCGAGGAGGGCGTCGGCGAGTGCCTCCTCGACGACGTCGCCCGTGCTGGTGAGTTGGGACTTCGTCTCGCCCAGCAGGTTCTCGCGGACCTTCTCGAGGATGGCTTCGGCGACGCCCATCTCGACGTCGCTTTCCAACAGCGCCATCTCCAGCGACCACAGCGGGTCTTCGAGGTCGTCCTCCTCGATGACCATCTTGCCGGTGGCGAAGGCCTTGGCTCGCTGGAAGCGACTGGTTCCGCTCCCGCCGGTCCCCTCGTCGGACTCGGCGCTCTCGACGCCGGTCTCGGTCGCGGCGTCGGCGTCGCGTTCGACGCCCGCCTCGGGTTCGGCCACGTCGGCGTCGGCGTCGCGTTCGACGCCCGCCTCGGGTTCGGCCACGTCGGCGTCGGCGTCGGTCTCGTCGACCTCCTCGGCCGACTCCTCGACGTCCTTGCGGAAGCCGCTCAGCTTGTCCTTCAGTCCGTCGAACATCGGCCCTTATTCGTCGTCGCCCGCGTCCTCGCGTTGCTCTTGTTGTTGCATCTGCTGCATCTGCTGTTGCATCTGCTGTTGTTGCATCTGCTGGGCCTGCTGTTCGAGTTCCTCGCTCTCGTCTTCGAGTTCGTCTATCTCGGCTTCGACGCCGGCGATGCGGTCGTCGACGGCCTCCTGTTTGCGTTCGAGGGCGTCGATGGCGTCGTCGGAGTCCTGTTCGGCGGCGTACCCCCCGCCGAGACCGACGATGACCTCGTCGATGTCCTGAATCTCGGCGCGGAGGTAGGCGTCGCCGCCGAGGGGCACCTGCACCGTCGACCCCGTCTCCAGCGTCTCGATGGCCTCCATGGCCTCGTCCATCTCCGTCTTCTCGGTTTCGAGTTCCTCGATTTCGGCTTCGAGTTCCTCGATTTCCTCGTCGATGGCCTGTATCTCCTGTGAGAGCTGTTGGAGTTGCTGCTGACCGCCACCCATCATGCGGCCGTCACCCCCTCTATCTCGACCTGCGTGCGCTTCAGGCCGTGTTCGCTCCCGAGACGGGAGAGTGCGAACTCCCGGGCGACGTTCTCGTTGGGCGCTTCGATTTGCTTCTCGAACGCCTGGAATCCGGTCCGACCCTGAAAGCGTCCGCTGATGAGGAACTGACTCATACCGACTGGTCCGGGAGGGAGCGGGAAGTATCTTCCTATAACGTCGGCGCCGACGCGCCCCGACGCGGCCGCCTCGGCTACCCGTCGATGTAGCCGAGTGCGTCCTCGATGCGCCCGAGTTCGGGACCGGTGGTGTCCTGTCCGACGACGTAGCCCGCGTCGTTGGCGACCAGTCCCGACCCCACCAGCGGCGCGCCGTAGTTGACGGTGCCGATGTCGGCGTGGACGTCGAGGACGTCTTCGAGCGCCTCCAGTTCGGGTTCGCGGGACTTGGGGTGACAGAGCACGCCCTCGTCGGTGGCGACGGCGGCGGTGCCGACCGTGCGCACGTCCGCGAGGTCGCCGCGTTCGACCGGCACGTCGAGTGCGGACTCGACCGCCCGGACCGCCTCGCGGGAGAGGTCCGGGTGGACGTACGCCCCGTAGTCGTTGGCGAGGACGACGTTGCCGGCGGCGTTGATGCGCCCGGGGAGTTCCGTCACCGGGAGTCCGGTCTCGGTCTCGATGGTCTCCACCTCGCGGTCGGTCGCGCGGCTAGAGACGAGGAGTCCGTGTTCGTTGCCGGCGGCGAGGGCGCCTACGGTCCCGGACCCGCCGACGGTGGTCCGAACCGGGTCCACGTCGAGTTCGGCGGCCATGTCGGCGACGAGGTCGTCGTCGGCGTCCGGGCGAACGAGCAGGCAGTCGTTGGTGGCCCGAGCGAAGACGCCGACGTACGACGACCCGGCGAAGGAGGCGCGTAACACGTTAGTCGGCGAGTTCGGCTTCGACTATCGGTTCGCCGTCCTCGACGAAGCGGGCGGCGCGGACGCGGAGTTTGCTCGGCGGGTTGTTGCGGCCGTGGTCCCAGACGGACTCGTTGAGGCTGGGGTCCAGACGCACCGCCGCCTCCTCGACTTTGAAATGCTGTGCGAGGTGTTCGCGGACGAGCGTCATCGCCCGGTCCGCGCGCTCTCCGGACGGCGCCGCCTTCGCGTCGCGCAGGGGCACCGTGACGACGCGTTCCTCGAAGTCGTTGGCGCTCATCTATTCGTCCGTGTCGTTCCGCCGCCAGTTGCGTCGCTTCGGGTTGCGCGAGACTTCCATGTCCGTCTTGAGCATGACCCACGCGGGCACGCGACTGTTCTGTCGTTCCAGTTTGGCGAGCCGTTTTTTCTTCGCCTTCGATTTCTTACCCATAGTGACACCCACTTCCCGTGCGCGGCATAAAATCTTGTTCTTTCGCCGCCGTGCGCCGGGACCGCCGCCGCGCCCGGTCATCGGGATGCTCGTCGTCGTTCGTCGATTCTCGGCGACGACCCGACTGACTCCGTTCGGGACCGGCGTTCAGCCCCGCCGGCGGGCGACGACAATCCCTCTCAGTCGTCCGAGACGGCGTCGACGCCGCCGCCGACGTTCGGGCCGGTGAGGTCGCTCTCGCGCCACGTCCCCCGGCGGAACCAGAGCCACGCGATGACCGCGCCGGCGACGTTCGACACCGCGAAGGCCAGCCAGATGCCCTTCGGCGTCGAGTGACCGAGGAACCAGACGTCGGTCGGCAGGAGGTTCTGGGAGGCCACCCACGCGATGGGCAGTCGAATCCCGGCGAGCGTGAGCATCGAGATGGCGGCCGCGACGAGCGTCTTGCCCGCGCCGCGGAACCCGCCGCTGAACGCGCGCATGACGCCGATGAAGCCGAAGGAGAGCGCGACGAACCGCAGGAAGGTCGTCCCCTCGCGCAGGACGGCCGGGTCGTCGGTGAACGCGTTCACGATGGGTCCCGGGACGAGGAAGATGAGCACGCCCGCCACCGCGAGGACGGCGAACAGCCCCTTCGCGGCGACGTAGTTGGCCTCCTCGGCGCGGTCGTACTTCCCGGCGCCGATGTTCTGGCCGGTCATGGTCTCGACGCCGCGCGCGACGGCGATGGCCGGCAGGAAGATGACCGAGAACACCCGCGTCCCGATGCCGAAGGCGGCGACGACCGGCGTCGAGAACAGGCCGACGACGAGCAACAGGGCGTTGATGGAGAGGGCGCGGCCCGTCCCCTCGACGCTCGCGGGGATGCCGATGGTGAGAATCCGCCGGAGGTAGACGAGGTCCGGCACCATGTCGGCGGGGGTGATTCTGATGCCGCGACTGCCCGACACCATGATGGCGAGACCGGCCACCATCGCCAGACTCCGCGAGAAGACGGTGGCGATGGCCGCCCCCTGAATGCCGAGTTCGGGGAACGCCACCGGGCCGACCGTCCACCCGTTGATGAGGACGGGGTCGAGAACCACGTTGAGGACGACGGTCCCGAACATGACGAGCATGGGCGTGATGGTGTCGCCGGCCCCTCGCATCAGCGAGATGAAGACGAAAAAGCCGAACATGAACGGAAGCCCGAGGGCGACCACCTGCATGTACGCCGTCGCGCCCGGGAGCACGTCGGGCGAGGCGCCGAGGAAGGCGAGGAACGGCCGGACGAACGGGTAGCCGACCGCGCCGAGGAGCGCGGAGGCCAGCAACGCGAACGTCACCGTCTGCGAGGCGGCGTACTCGGCTTCTTCGGTCTCCTCCGCGCCGGTGTGCTGGGCGACGAGGACGCTCCCCGCCACCGACAGCCCCATCCCGAGCGAGATGAGCAGGAACACCATCGGGAAGGCAAAGGAGATGGCCGCCAGTGCGTTCGTGGAGTACTGCCCCAGCCAGAACGTGTCGGCGAGGTTGTACGCCGTCTGCATCAGGTTCGTGATGACGATGGGCAAGGAGAGATAGAGCAACGGCTTGAGGATGCCGCCGGACGTGAGGTCGAGTTCCTCCTGTCCCTTGAAGAGCTTCACGCCATCACCTCGGGTTGCCAGCCGAGTCGGACGTCGAGATACGACCGCACCACGCGGTAGGTCTCTTCGGGGTCTTCACCGAGTGCGACCGACCGCGCGTGTCCGCCGTTGATGGCCGTGGTGACGAGGCGGGCGACCTCCTCGGGGTCGGCGTCGTCGAAGTAGCCGGCCTCGATGCCCTCGCGGACGGCCGACGCCACCACCTCGCGCATCATCTCGTCCAGTTCCACGAACCGCTCGCGGTAGGCGTCGTGGTACGGCGCCTGCGATTTCAACTCCATCAGCGCCACCGGGAAGTCGTCGTCCTCCCGCGTGTGCGTGAATATCGCGTCCAGAAAGGTAGCGAGTCGCTCGCGCGGGTCGCCCGCGTCACAGGCCAGTCGCCGCTCGAAGCGCTCTATCAGGTGGTCCAGAAACGCGTTCAGCAGGTCCTTTTTCGTGTCGAAGTGGTAATGTATCGCGGCCGTCGTCAGCGAGGACTCGTCCGCGATGCGTTGCATCGTCAGATTCGCGTAGCCGTGTTCGCAGAGGGCACGCCCCGTCGCTTCGATTATCTCCGTCGAGGTCTCTGCGTTCATTCTCTATCCGTACTTACTAACCAGTCAGTCAAAAGGCTTGTGATGGTGTGAGCCGTTCTCTCCCACGCTTGCGGTAGGACTCACCGGAAGCGACGCGGTTCAGGTGCAGTGGGTCGAAGGGCGGGTATGGAACTCACGACCGGCGTCTACGCGCTCCCCATCGACGTCACCATCCACGACCGTCGGATGACGCTCACCCCCGTCGCGGTCGAGACGCCCCGGGGTCTCCTCCTCGTGGACGTGGGCCTGCCGGGTGGCGTCGACGACCTCGCCGCCGCCCTCGACGCCGAGGGACTCGCCCTCGACGACGCGTGGGGGGTCGTCGTCACGCATCAGGACGTCGACCACGCGGGCTGTCTCGCGGCGGTGGTCGAGCGAACCGGCGCCGCCGTCTTCGCTCACGAGGCCGCCGTCCCCTACCTCGAAGGCGAGCGTGACCTCGTGAAGTCGACGCCGGAGCGCCCGATGGAAATCGACCCGACGACGGTCGACCTCGCCCTCGTCGGCGGCGAGTCCTTCGCCACCGACGCCGGGCCGATGCGCGCCGTCCACACCCCCGGCCACGCGCCCGGGCATACGTCGTACTTCTTCCCCGAGGCGTCGTTGCTCGTCACCGCCGACGCCCTGAACGCCGCCGACGGCCACCTCGTCGGCCCGCGCGAGGACGCCACGCCGGACCTCGACCGGGCGTGGGAGAGCGTCGAGACGCTCGCCGCTCTCGACTGCGACCACGCGCTCTGTTTCCACGGCGGCTACGTCGAAGACGGGACCGACCGCATCGACACGCTCCTCGCCGAGAACGCCTAGTCGTCGGCGACGACCGTCTGCGTCGACGGCGCGGACCGTTCGAGTTCCGTCTCCGTCCGCGCGGACCGTTCGGGTTCCGTCTCCATCCCCGTCCAACTCAGTTCGCCGTCGTAGTGGACCGTCTCGTGGTCCCGTTCGGGGTCGACCACGTCGAGCGAGAGCCACCCGTTGTCGAGCAGGCGCGCGAGGTGGTCGTGGCGGCGGAGAATCTCGGTGACGCGCTCGACCGGTGCGTGGATGACGACCGACAGGCGGAGCGGTTGGTGGTAGGGTTCGTCGTCGGCCGCGTTCACCGACTGAAGCGGGAGGCCGCTCATCAGGTCGCCGCCGTTGCCCTGATAGACGCCCACGTTGCCGACGGGGTTGTGGGTGACCTTCGACCCGCTTCCGTAGACGGCGGTGTCGACCGTCGAGAAGTAATACTGGGCGTTTATCCACTGCGTGACCACCATCGGCCCGGTCAGAATCGCTTCGAGGGCGTCGCCCTCGTCGTCGGTCGCCCAGTCGTAGGAGTGGAGGAACGCGCGGCCGTCGAGATGCAGGTCGTCGGTGAGGTCGCGGGGACCGATGACGAACGACGCGTTGCCGGCCAGTCCCCACTCGGGACGGGTCTCCGCCCAGTCCGCCGCGCGGCGGTTCACCTCGCGCGTCCCGTCTTCGGGCGTCGCGCCGGTGCGCTCTGCGACCGCACCCGCCCGCGCCGATTCGAGGTCCGAACGGAGGCGGGCGAGGTCGGTCTCGTGACTCTCGGGGACGCCCTCGGCGAACAGCGTCACCTCGTCGGTCGTCGTGTCGTGTTCGCCGGCGACGAAGACGGTGTCGGCGGGCACGTCGAACCCCCGACGCCGGAGCGCGTCTTTGACCTCCTCGTCGTTGCAGATGGCCGCGAGGACGCGCGCGTTCGGCCCGCCGGGGTTGCCGGCACAGGCGCCGCAGTCGAGGCTCGCACCGAACGGATTGTTCGCCGTCTGACTGGCGTGGCCCACGAACGCGACGACGCGCGCGAACTCCTCCCAGCCCATCAGGTCGAAGGCCGCCGCCGCGTACTCGACCTGTTCCTCGAAGGTCATTCCCCGGGGGAGTACGCCCTCGTCGTCCGGGTCGTGGTCGACCCCCGGCGTGCAGAACTCGTGGTGACTCGGCACCCGCGACTCGACGGCGTCGGCGAGGTCACCGACGCGCCCCGGCAGGAGCGTCCGCGCCGCCAGCGCGAGGCCGTAGCCGCTCCCCGTGCTCTCGACGAAACTGAACGCCGTCGCGGCGTTGGACTTGAGTCCGTGGAGCAGTTCCTCGCCCGCCTCCTGGAGGCGCGCCCAGCGGTCGTAGGCGGCCCGCCGGCCGTCGTCGCTCGGCGTCTCGGCGACGCGGTGTCCGGCGTCGACGATTGGCGGGCAGGCGTCGACCGGGACGTCGGCGTCGTACCCCTCGTAGCGCATCGGGACGCCGAAGAACCCGGCGTAGCCGTGGGTCTCGTAGGGACCCGCCGCCTCGACGTGCCGGCGGATGACCTCCGAGCGCGTGTCGATACAGAAGACGAGTTGGGCCGCCGGCCGGTCGTCGTCGGCGTCCTCTGCCCGCGACGCGCCCGCGTCGGCGACGGCGTCGACCAGTTCCTCGCGGTAGGTCGCCTCCCACGCCGAGAGCCACGCCTCGGCGAGGGGGTCCTCGTCCTCGCCGTCCTCGCCGTCCTCGCCGTCCTCGCTCGGCGTCTCGGTCTCCGGCGGGGCGAGGGGGGCGTCACACGCCGCCGTCAGCGCCAGCCGAACCGCGAGGTAGCCCGCCAGCGTAATCGGGGAGACCGACTGCCAGCCGTCGTCGCTCTCGGCGCGGTGTTTGAGCAGTCCCGTCCACCCCGGCAGGGCCGTGAGGTGGTGTTCGAATATCGACTCCCACCGGCGTTCGGGGTACTCCGCGAGGAGGGACTCGATGGCGTCGACGGGGCTGTCGGGCAGGGACGTCACCGCTTCGCGGTCGGGAATCTCGCGGTCGTGACGCGCCACCGCGCGGAACGCGGCGTAAAAGCCCGCCTCGCGGTTCGGCATCGGCCACTCCGCGCGCCCCTCGTCGAGGAAGGCCGCCAGCCACTTCGTCAGCAGGCGGTCGACTTCGTCCTCGCCCGCCGGGCGGTCGGTCGTCGCCTCGTCCTCGGCGTCCATCCGGGCCAAGAGCGCCTCGGGGTCCGCGTCCGCGTCGTACCCCCGCGCCGACAGTTCCGCCGCGAGTCGCTCGTCGTCGATGCGGCCGTCGGCCCACGCCTCGCGGAAGGTGTCGGCGCTCGGGTAGCCCCGGCCGCCGAACAGCCGTTCGCCCTGTGCGACCGCCTCGGCGAACGACCGGTCTTCGAACCCCGAGAGGGGGTTGGCCGTCACGAACGAGTGAATCGGCCAGACCGAACCCACCGACGCCGCCGCGCGTTCGATGGCGTCGTGAGTCGCCTCGATGCTCCGCGTCCCGTCGTGTGTCGTCTCAGTACTCATCGTACTCACCTCTCGACGTCAACAGCGTGCTAGCCGGTGGCCGGGTCGCGTTGAGCAACGCGACGTACAGGCGCTCGCTGTACCGATAGGTCCCCGTCTCGACGGCGACGTACGCGAGGACGAACGCCCCGGCGACGACGCCGTGGACGACCGTCAGTTCCGCCGGCGCCGGCACCGCCGGGAGCGTCGCCATGACCGCCGACACGCCGCGATAGACGCCGGCGTAGACGGCGATGGCCGGCAGGTAGACCAGCGGAACGGCGCCGTACCGGACCGTCGCCGGCAACGAGGTCTGTCGGACGGCCGTCCGGGCCGCGTGGAGCGTCGTCACCACGACCAGCAGGGTCAACACCACGCCGCCGTCGAGGCTCGTCCCCTCGCCGGTGAGGAGGGCGAACACCGCGCCGCCGGCCAGCGCCGTCAGGCCGGTGGCGACCCAGTCGGCGAGGCTCGTCTCGGCCGCCGCCTCGGTCTCTGTCGGCGCCGTCCGTTCGACCCGGCTCCCCGAGGCGAGAAACTGGTAGGCCTTATAGAAGCCGTGGAGGACGAGGTGGGTGATGGCGGCGGCGAAAAAGCCGAGACCGGCCTGCAGTATCATGAATCCCATCTGGCCGACCGTCGAACAGCCGAGTTTCCCCTTCACGTCCGTCTGGACGGTCTTCATGAGCTTTCCGAGGAGGGCGCTCGTCGCGCCGACGACGGCCACGAGGAGCATGAACGCGGGGTCGCGCGTCACCACGGGGGCGAACCGCACCAGCAGGATGCCCCCCGCGTTGACGAAGCCGGCGTGCATCAGCGCCGACGCCGGCGTCGGCGCCGTCATCGAAGAGAGGAGCCAGCGGTGAAAGGGGACGAGCGCACACTGTATCGCCGCCGCCGCGAGGAGGGCACCGGCGGCGACCGCCCACGTCGACCACGGCAGGGCGTCGACGGCCGTCGCAATCCCGGAGGCGGTGGTCTCGCCCGTTCCCCACCACAGGACTCCGAGCGCCACCGCGACGAGGGCGCTACTCCCGAGGAAGTACCGGCGGGCGACCCGCGAGGCGGCCCGCGCCTGTGGCCACCCGCGAACGTGTCCGATGAGCGACGCCATCACCAGCCCCATCGCCAGCCACGCCGCCGCGAACAGCGCGACGTTGTCGGCGGCGACGAGCACCGAGACGGCTATCGTGAACGCGAACAGCCGGAGGAAAAAGCGACCGACGTCCCGGTCGCCGGCCATGTAGCGCCGCGAGTAACTGTGGACGACGCCGCTGAAGAACGTAATCGCCGGCCACATCACGAGGGTCAGTCCGTCGACGGCGACGGCGTTCGTCGGGTGCCACGTCGCCCCGGTCAGGAGGTGCGTTGCGAGGACGCCGAGGCTGAGGAGCCATCCCAGCCAGACGAGTCGCGTCAGCGCCGCCGGGAGCGCCGCAGACCGCGTCGCCGTCTTCGAAAACTGTCCGACCGTCGTCGACTGGTTCTGTCCTTTCATTATTCACGTCGTGGACCGCCGCCGCCGACCTGCGACCGGCGGCGTCGTCTTCACCAGTGTATACGAACAGACTGTGTATTAAATCCTCCCATCTTTCCCAAATCGTTCTCGAAACCCGAATTAACGAACATTATGTTTATCCTTCTCACGGTGGGGCGAGTGCGCGCCTGTCCCGGGCGTACGCGGGCGTTAGACGCTCTCGTGTCGTCACTCGGAGTCGAATTCGCTGAACGGCGTGGACTCGTGGCTCCGAACCAGCACTTCGTCGGCGACGGTCACGCCCATGTCGAGCAGTCGCTGTGCGACCGGCGTTATCTCGCTGTCCGACTCCCCGACGACGGTGACGAGGAGGTTCTGTTCGCCGGTGACGAGTTCCTGCACCGAGACGACGCCGTCGATGGCGAGGATGTCCGGGATGAGGTCGCTCCGTTCGGGAATCGCCGCCGTACAGAACAGGAGCATTCGGAGGGGATACCCCGACTTCTGGTAATCCACCTCCACGCTGTAGCCCTTGATGACCCCCTCGGATTCGAGTCGCTGGATGCGCTTTCGGACCGTGCTGTCCGACGTGCCCGTTCGCTTTGCGATGTCGCCCGAGGACATGTTGCGCGCGTCCTCCTGGAGTGCGTGCAGGATGGCGCGGTCCACGTCGTCGATGTCGTCCCCTGCCATACCCCCTCTTGCGGCGCTCTCGGCAAAGGAACTTCGGGCCTCTCCGCCCCGCGCCGACGAACCCGACTCCGGGCGTCCCGTCTATTCGGCGGTCTCGGTCGCTTCGCCGTCGACGGGCCGTTCGTGGAGTCTCATCACCACGTCCTCTTTCGGGCGTGAGGTGACGGTCGGGACGACCTCGACGTTCCGGTCCGAGACCAGTTCGAGGTGGTACGCGCGATAGAGCGTTGCGAGGACGAGACGGGCTTCGAGCATCGCAAAGCGGTCACCGATACACCGGCGCGGCCCGGCGCCGAACGGGAAATACGCGAGTTGCGGCAACGACCGTTCGAACTCGTCGGTCCAGCGTTCCGGCCGAAACGCGAGTGGGTCGTCGTACCACCGCGAATCCCGGTGGACGACCCACTGATTCATGAATATTCTCGCCCCCGCCGGAATCGTATACCCGCCGATTTCGTCTCTCTCCGCCGCCTCGCGGACGATGCCCGGCACGGGCGGGAAGAGTCGCATCGACTCTTTGACCACTCGTTCGGTGTAGGTCAACTCCGGGAGGTCCGCCATCGTCGGGCGGGCGCCGTCGAGAACCGATTCGAGTTCGGCGACGAGTTTCGCTTCGACTGCCGGATGCTGGGCGAGGAGGTAGGTGGTGTAGGTCAGCGCGACGGCCGTGGTTTCGTGGCCGGCCGTAAGCAGTGTAATCGCTTCGTCACGGATCTGTTCGGTCGAGAGGGCGTCGCCGTCCTCGCCCGCCCGCAACAACATCGAAACCACGTCGTGGTCGCCGGGATTCTCGCGTTTCTCTCGAACGATTTCGTTCGTAATCCCGTGGAGGGTGTCGCGTGCCTCCTCCAACCGCCGGCGTGCGGGGAGTGGGACGCCCTCCGGAAGCAGGAGGTGCAGGACGTTCGTGGTCGTGGGGAGGGCCTTCTCCATCGCCTCCCCGATGTCGTCGACGTGGCGTTCGATGTCGACGCCGAAGAGGGCCTGCGAGACGATTCGAAGCGTCAGCGCCATCATGTCGTCGTGGATGCGCCGCGTCTCGCCGTCGACCCACTCCGTGAGCATGGCGTCGGTGAGGTCCGTCATCATCTCCCCGTAGACGCTGATTCGGTCGGGGTGAAACGACGGTTGAATCAGATGGCGGTTCCGCCGCCACTTCTCCCCGGTGCTGTTGAGGATGCCGTCGCCGGTCAACGAGAGGACGCGCTGGAACCACTCGCCTTTGGTGTATTTGGCGTTGTCGTGGACGAGGACGTGACCGACGTCCTCGGGGTGGTTGAGTTGATACGCGTGCCCCGAGGGAGTCTCCCAGTGGACGACGTCGCCGTACTCGCGCGCCATCCGCTCCCGGAACTCTAGGCCGCCGCGAACCATCGCCGGCGTCGACCCGACGACCGGTAACCCCGTCGGACCGGGGGGAAACTCCTCGACTGAGTCGTCGCTCATTCGTCGTCTCTACGAACCCGGCCGCGTTTATTCCCGTTGC
>JBDGTR010000019.1:0-11564 GCA_042216635.1 Haloplanus sp.
GGCCGTAGATGACCTCCTCCTCGACGAGGTCGTAGACGGGGATGCGCGGCGAGAGCAGGGTGTTCTCGCCGACGATGGTGTTCTCGCCGACGACGAACCCGGAGGTGACCCGACAGCCGGCACCCAGCGAGACGCCGTCTTCGAGGACGACCGGCGCGTCCTCGACCGGTTCCAACACGCCGCCGACGAGCGTGTTCGCGCCGAGTTTCACGTTCGCACCGATCTGGGCACACGACCCCACGGTGTCACAGGAGTCGACCAGCGTGCCGTCGCCGACGTGAGCGCCGACGTTGACGAAGGAGGGACTCATCATGATGCAGTCGCTCCCGAGGTAGGCGCCCCGACGGAGGACGGTGCCGTCGGGCGTGTTGCGCGTGCCGCGGTCGGGCAGGTCGTCCGTCTCTCGCAGGGGTAACACGTCGTGGTAGGCCACGTCGCCGTAGGTGCGCGGGTGGATGTCGCGCAGGCCGAAGTTGAGCAGGATGCCGCGTTTGACCCACTCGTTGGTCTCCCACTCGCTCCCCTTTTTCTCGGCGGCGCGCACCTCGCCCGCCTCCAGGCCGTCGAGGAAGGCGTCGAGCGTGTCGAGTTCGTCCGCGCCGGCGGAGTCGGCGTCGACGTCGCCGGCGTCGTATCGGTGCCACAGGTCTGAGATGTCGGATTCGAGCGTCATAGTGCGTCTTCGAAGTCGTATCGACCGGCCGGGCGGCCGGCGAGCCAGTCCGCCGCGTCGAGTGCGCCCTCGGCGAAGACGCCGCGGGACTCGGCGCGGTGCGTGAGCGTCAGTACCTCGTGGTTCCCCGCAAGTAGTAGTTCGTGTTCGCCGGTGACGTCGCCGGCCCGGCGGGCGTGGACGCCTATCTCGCCGTCCTCGCGGGGCTGTTCGCCCTCGCGTCCGTACACTCGGTCCGCGCTCCCCCGCACGTCGTCGACGTCGTCCAGAATCGACAGCGCCGTCCCCGAGGGCGCGTCGCGCTTGCGGTTGTGGTGGGTCTCGGTGAGTTCGACGTCGTAGTCGGGGAGGGCCGCCACCGCCTCGCGGACGACCCGCCGGAGGGCGGCCACGCCGCGGGCGAAGTTCGACGCCTCTAAGAGCGCCACGGACTCGGCGGCGGCGTCGAGGCGGTCCTGCTGGGTCTCGGAGAAGCCCGTCGTGCCGACGACGGCGGCGACGCCCGCGTCGGCGCAGGTCTCGACGTACCGGACGCTCGGGTCGGGCACGGTGAAATCCACCAGGACGTCCGGGTCGCGGTCGGCGAGCAACGCGGGCAGGTCGGTCTCGTCCTCGACGGGGGTGCCCGCGACGGATTCGACGGGCGAGCGGTTGACCGCGAGGACCACCTCGAAGTCGTCGCGGTCGGCCGCCGCCGAGAGCACCTCACGACCCATGTGCCCGCCCGCGCCGGTGACGGCGAGGCGAACTCCCTCCGTGTCCGTCACCGTTCGGCCTCCACCGGGTCGAGAGCGGCGAGGACGGCTTCGAGGTCGTCGCGGTACTCCTCGGAGAGGCGAGTGAGCGGGAGTCGGAGGTGGCCCGGGCCGTAGCCCCGGATGGCCATCGCCTCGTTGACGGGGACGGGGTTGGTCTCCCAGAACAGCGCGCGCATCAGCGGTCCGAGTTCGTGGTGGACCTCGCGGGCGTGTTCGTAGTCGTCGTCGAGCGCCGAGTGGACGAGGTCGACCGTCCGTTCGGGTTCGACGTTGGCGACGACGCTGATGGTGCCCGTCCCGCCGACGGCGAGGATGGGGAGGGCGAGTCCGTCGTCGCCCGCGAGCACCTGAAAGTCCTCGTCGCGGGTGCGCTCGACGATTTCCGAGACGCGGTTCAGGTCGCCGCTGGCGGCCTTGTACCCCTTGATGTTCGGGTGGGCGGCGAGTTCGACGGCGGTGTCGACGGCGACGTTGCGGCCCGTCCGCCCGGGGACGTTGTAGACGATCTGCGGGAGGTCCACCTCGTCGGCGATGGTGCGGTAATGCTCGGCCATCCCCTCGGGTTCGGGCCTGTTGTAGTACGGCGAGATGAGAAGCAGGCCGTCGGCGCCGGCGTCGGCCGCGCGCTTCGACAGCGAGAGCGCCTCGCGGGTGTTGTTCGACCCCGACCCCGCGATGACGGGCACGTCGACGGCGTCGACGACCGCCTCGACGACCTCGACGTGTTCGTCGTGCGAGAGGGTGGCGCTCTCGCCGGTCGACCCGACGGGAACGAGACCGTCGACGCCGGCGTCGGCGAGTCGACGGGCGTCCTCGCGGAGCGTCTGGTAGTCGATACTGCCGTCCTCGAAGAACGGCGTGGTCATGGCGGGGTAGACCCCGCGGAATTCGGTGAGCGTCATCTGCGTTCTGGTGGTGTGTCCGGTGGGTTAGTCGTGTCGGAACGGTCCGCTAGCCGGTCGGAAACCGCCCGCGACGGGGGCGCCACGCCCGCCACGAGCGAACTCAGCGGCCGCGTTTTTTCCGAAGGAAGAGACCACCCGTCGATCCCGAGGGGCGAACGCCGAGGGCGACGACGGGCGCTATCACGTTCGGAATCCGACGCTCCGACGGCTTATACTTTGTGTCTCCGGCGTCGGGACACCGGCGCGCGTGGCTTTTTGTGCTCCGAGGGCCACGGCTCGGTATGGAGTATACGACGCTCGGCGACACCGGCGTGGAGGTGTCCCGACTCTGTCTCGGCTGTATGAGCTTCGGGTCGAGCGACTGGCGCGACTGGGTGCTCGACGAGGAGGAGGGCAAGGAACTCGTCGACCGGGCCATCGACCTCGGCATCAACTTCTTCGACACCGCGAACATGTACTCGGAGGGCGAGTCCGAACGGGTGCTCGGCGAGGCACTGGAGGGCCGGCGCGACGAGGCGGTCGTCGCCACGAAGTGTTACTTCCAGATGGACGAGGACGACCCCAACTCCGGCGGTCTCTCGCGGAAGGCCATCGAACAGGAGTTACGGAACAGCCTCGACCGACTCGGGATGGAGACCATCGACCTCTATCAGATTCACCGCTGGGACTACGAGACGCCCATCGAACAGACCCTGCGGGCACTGGACGACGCGGTGCGCCGGGGGCAGGTGCGCTATCTCGGCGCGAGTTCGATGTGGGCCTACCAGTTCGCCGACGCCCTCCACACCAGCGACGCGCTGGGTCTCGACCGCTTCGTCACGATGCAGGACCACTACAACCTCGCCTACCGCGAGGAGGAACGCGAGATGCACCCCCTGTGTGCGGAGGAGGGCATCGGCGTCATCCCGTGGTCGCCGATGGCGCGCGGGTTCCTGACCCGTCCCCACGAGGACATCGACGCCACCACGCGCGGCGAGACGGAAGAACACATGTACCGTCACCCCTACCGCGAGGGCGGCGGCCGCGAGGTGAACGAACGCGTCCAGCAACTCGCCGAGGACCACGGCGCGAAGATGGCCCAGATCGCGCTTGCGTGGGTGCTCGAACAGGACGCGGTGACGGCGCCCATCGTCGGGACGACGAGCGTCGAACACCTCGAAGACGCGGTCGAAGCCCTCGAACTCGACCTCTCGGAGTCAGACGTGGCGTACCTCGAAGAACCGTACGAACCGGTGCCCGTCTCCGGACACGAGTAGTCCCGCGTCGCGTGAGGGTCAGAACGGGCCGCCGCCGCCCGACCGGACCTTCTTCAGGTCCGCGATGTACTGCTGTTCGTGTCCGTTCTTGCTCTGGTAGGCGCGCTCGACGTAGCCGTCGGCGTTCACGAGGAGTACGAGTCCCATGTGGGTGAACATGTAGCCGTCCATCCCCTCGGGGTGCGTCCGCTTGAACTTGAAGCCGAAGTCGTCTTCGACGACGGTCTTCGCCCGGTCGCGGCCGTCCGGCCGGAGGAACTGCCAGTTGCCGGCGTCGAGGGCGACGTTCATCTCGTCGGCGTACGACCGCAGACGGTCGGCGGTGTCGCGTTGGGGGTCGATGGTGATGGGATAGAAGCCAACCTCGTCGGCGTAGTCGTGCTGGACGCTGTGAATCTGCACCTCGCGGAGCGAACTGATGAGGCGCGGGCAGACGGTGTTGCAGTGGGAGTAAAAGAACGTCACGAACACGGGGCGGTCGACGTCGCGCAGGGTCACGGTCCCCCCGCCGAGCGGATTGGCGATGGTCACGTCCGGTATCTGCTGACCCCACGCGGGAAAGGGGAAGGCGTCGCTCGTGACGCCGTCTCGTCGGTCGGGTTCGCCGAGCGTCGTGTGGGGATGGCCCCCGCCGAGACAGCCGACCGTCGCGCCCAGACCCGCCGCCCCGAGCGCCCGGAGGTAGGTGCGTCGTCGCATACGCGAAGCCAGTGGGCCGACCGGTAAGTGTCGTCTGGTGCGTCTCTCGAACGGGCACTCAGAGCGCGCCGAGGTAGCGAACCGAGAGGACGACCTGCGCCGCGCCCGCGAGGAGCATCACGGCGCCGGCGAGACGCTGGACGGTGCCGACGTGGCGACTCCACGAGCGCACGGCGTCGCTCCCGACGGCCGACAGCAGGGTGACGCCGGTCAGCGGGAGCGCCACGGCCGCGGCGTAGCCCGCGAGCGACGCCGCCGCCTGCGCGGGCGGGAGCGCGAGCGACTGCGTGACGACGCCGAGGAAGACGGGGACCACACAGCCGGCGGCGGCGAGGGCGTAGACGCCGCCGAAGAGCGCGAAGCCGGCGACCGAGGCGCGGCGCTCCGGCAGGGCGAGGTGGGGGGCGGGCGCCCGTCCCGAGAGGAAGAGCGCGCCGAAGACGACGAGTGCGACGCCGACGAGCGGTTCGAGGAGCGTCAGGTGGCGCGCGAGGCGTTGGCCGACGGCGAGGAGGGCGCCGCCGACGAGGAGGAGGACGACCAGCGCACCGGCGGCGGCGACGGCGCCGCGAAGCGCCGCCCCGCCGAGGGAGGCGTCCTCGCGGTGGAGGTAGTAGCCCACGTAGCCGGGGAGCAAGGGGTACGCACAGGGCGCGAAGAACGTGGCGAGTCCCGCGCCGACGGCGAAGCTCAGCGTGCCGAGAAAGCCCGCGCCCGGCATCTACACCACCGAATCCAGTCGGTCCGAGAGCGACTCGACCGACGCGACGCCGCCGTCGGCCCAGACGACCTGTCCGGCGTCGTCCGTCACGGCGAGGAAGGGCAGGCCGTCGGCGCCGAGTGCCGCGAGGACGTCGCCCTCGGGGTCGTGGCCGAGCGTCCAGTGACCGTCGTGGTCGCGCCACCACGCGAGGAGGTCCGAGCGGTCGAAGCCCCCACCGAAGCGCTCGTTGGTCACCGAGACGAACGCCGCGCGGTCGCCGTATCGGTCGTGAACCGTCCGCAACGCGTCCATCTGGTCGGCACACGGCCCACACCACGTGGCGAAGCAGTCGACGACGGTGGGCGTCTCCGGCACCGCCACCCGTTGCGTTCCGGCGGTCGACCCCGGCGCGTCGAGGGTCGTCACCTCGACGGCGAGGCGGTCCGACCCGTCGCCGATGCCGAGGGACCCGCCCGTGGCGACCCACGCGCCCGTCCCCGCGAGTCCCGCCCCGGCGAAGCCTGCGAGGAGGCGGCGGCGGTTCACGCTCGCCCCTCCCTCGTGTGCCGTCGCGCCCGGTCGCGTTCGCTCATCGTCGGCCGTAGCACGCGTGGGGTCAAGTGTCGTCTGGTGTGGCTCTCGAACGCCGACCGATTCTGCGGGACGGGCGCGAACGTCCAGCCAACCGCCCGCACCGCGAATCATCGTCCTTTTACGTTCGCCCGGCAACCACCGGATATGAGCTTCGAGAAAGACGACGCGGTCGTCCTCCACGACAAACACAGCGAGTACGACGGCGAAGTCGGCACGGTGACGCAGGTGATGGAGACGATGTTCGGCGACGCCACCTACACCGTCAGCTTCGAGGACGGACAGGAGACGGGCGTCCCGGCGGACTCGCTGGAGGCGGCGGACGACGCCGACGAGGAATCCGAGGCGTAATCGCCCCCACCGCGCCACGAATCGAATGTCGAACGTTCCCTTCCACTACGTCGACCTGCGAACCTTCTGCTACGAGACCGAAGACGAAAAGCGCGTCGAGTCGGCGCTCCGTGCCTTCCTCCCCGAGGAGACCGAACTCGACCGCGCGACGTCGACGGGCCACCACGGCGACCGCATCCTCGTCCTCTCGGCGCGACTGGAGAACGCCGACGACGTGCGGTACGTCCTCGACCGCCTGACCGAACTCCCCGATTTCGACGCCGTCCTCGACGAACTCGACGACCGCGTCGCAGAGGACTGCTCGTTCTACCTCACCTTCGACAAACAGGCGGCGTTCCGGGGCGAGATGCGCCGTGGCGACGGCATCACGCTCCGGGCGAAGGTCGAGGCCTACCCCGCGAAGCGCGAGGCGGCCGTCGAGAACGCCCGCGAGGCGCTGACTGCGCTCTCCGACCGCGACTAGGCGAGGAAGTCGACGACTCGTTCGGCGCCGACGAACCCCTCGGCCAGTCGCGCCACCGGGTCGCCGCCCTCGAAGCGCACGAGCGTCGGCACGCTCCGAATCTCGTAGTCGTCTATCAGTCGGGGGTCGTCGCGGGGGTTGACGAACACCACGGGGACGCCCGTCGCCCGTCCGACGACGCCGAGGACCGGTTCCATCGCGGCGCACGCCCCACAGCCCTCGGTGTAGAACGCCACGAGGACGCGGTCGTACTCGGCGACGGCGGCGTCGAGACCGGCGGCCGCCTCGACGGACGTCGGTTTCGAGGCGCCGTCGGGAGGGGTATCGTCGGGCGAGGCGTCGGTCATACCGTCGCTACGCGGGCGAGCACCGTGAGTCGTTCGCTCCCGCCGGCCGCCCACGTTGCTGGCCGAGCGACGAGCGTCCAGCCATCCGTTCTCGGTCTCTCGGACGTCGCCCCATCGGTCATGGTGTGACGCGACGAACAGCGAGGTATGGCTTCGATTGGTCGACCGACTGGGAAGGCGCCGACGCGCCCGCTCCTCCGTGGTCTCTCGCCCGCCGCAAAGACGCTCGTGGCACTCGGAACCTACGCCGTCTGGGTGGCGCTGACGTGGCTTTTCGAAGGCCGCATTCGGACGCTCCTCCGTCCAGAGGCCGTCGTCGACCGACTGGTCTACACCGGAGTGGCGAACGTCGTCGTCGGCACGGTACTGGCATTGCTTCTGGTCCGGGCGTTCGTCGCCTCCGACTTCACGACCCGAGCGGACCTCGGCTTCCGGTCCGGTCCGTACACCGTCGGCGGCGTCGTCGTCGGTGGCGCGTTGGGATTCGGACTCTACGCCCTGCGACGACCCGCGACGACCGACCCCGTGGTCCTCACGAACGTGTTCGCACAGGTGCTCCCCGTGTCCATCGCCGAGGTGGTCGTTTGCTGGGTCGTCGTCGGCGGTGCCGTCGCCGCGCTCCTGGGCGACCGTGGCGTGCATCGCTCGCTGGCGCGTGGGACTGCACTCGTCGTCTCGGCGGTGCTGTTCGGCGTCTCTCACGTCGCCCACAGTCCGCCGTTCAACACGGTCGGGATGGTCGCTCTCCTCACCGGGGTCGGCGTGGGGACCGGATTGCTCTACTTCGGTGGCAGGTCGTTCTACGGAGCGCTCGTCTTCCACAACGTCATGGCGCTGTTCGGCGTCGTCTCCTCGCTCGCCACCGCCGGACGCCTCACGGCGTACCAGCGACCACTCATCCCCCTCCTCGCCACGGCACTCGTCGCGTCGGTCGTCCTCGTCGGCGTCGAACTGCTGTTCGTCCGGCCTTCGAACGTCCGATAGGCCGCGGTCGAACGGTCTCGGCGCGCGCTACGGCCACTTGATGCTACACCCGCGCGACGGACCGGGGTCGAGGTCGACCGACTCGCCGGCGCGCACGGCGTCGATGGCCTGCCGGACGTAGAACTCGGTGGCCTCCTCGTCGGGACCGAGGGCGTCGTCGAGACGGCCGTGGTAGGCGAGGCGGTAGGTGTCGCCGTCGCGTCGGAAGAGGAACGGGTCGGGCGTGCAGACGGCGCCGTAGGCGCGGGCCACGTCCGCCGTCTCGTCGCGGAGGTAGGCGTCGTAGGCAATCCGCCCCTCCGAGACGAGTTCCTGCATCTTCTCGAAGGAGTCCTCGGGGGACTCTAAATCAAAGCGAACAGAGTACCTACGGCACCGTCTTCCTCGAAGGTTCCGGTTCTAACAGACGTAAGGTAAAAAGCGACAGCAGTGCCCGAGCGTCTGGTAAAACGGGAAAGAACTGGACTTTCTACACCCGTGTTCGGCGCGATTCGCGGGCGCTCGAAAATACGTTTGTCCAATTGCGGGGACCCGACCACCCCTCGGACCGGCTTGGTTCTGATTCGGAAAGCCCGCGCAGGCCCGGAGGGCCGAGCAGGAACCGAGTGCGGTCGCGGTCGGCGAGGGGGTGGTCCCGTTGAGTCGCGCTCCGGGGAAGCAGGGGAGCATGAGCGCCGGGTCCGCCCCCGCCGAAGCCCATTCACTTGATTCAAGGGCCGAAAACCCAACACGGGGGGAGAGAGGGGTTTTCGAGCCTGATACCGATGATTCGGACCCGGAGGATTCCGGCGACGGCGAGGACTGGAGCGACCAGCAGAAACGAGTGTTCCAGCGGGTGTGTACGCTCCTGCGTTACTGGGAGGCACGCGACTATGACATCTTGTGGCTGACGTTCACCTCCTCCCCCACGTCGAAACCGGCGGGGGAGTTGGCATACAGCCATCAGAAACTCCGCCAGCGGGTAGAGCGCGGGAGGATGGCCCGGTGTAGCGGAGAGAGATGTCCCAAGCACGACGAGCCGACGGGCCACCGGATAGGCCACATAGACGAGTTGGAACACCTGCAAATTCGGACGTGTGAGGGGCCACAGGGCGTAATCCATGCCTTTTGGGCGTGGGACCGTTCCCGATTTAGGGACGGGAGTCACGACCGAAGCCTGTACCTTCCGCAGTCGTGGCTCTCGGAGCAATGGGCGGCTATCCACGGCCCGGAGGTGGTGCCGGAGGACGCCGACCCGTACCTCGGGCACAAGGAGGGGGCGCGGCGCGTGGAGGCGTTGACGGACGCTGTAGCGCCCCGTGTCGTGGACGTGCGGCGGTACGGTCCTGACGCGACCGACGCCGAACACGCCCCGGAGAACGTGGCCGCCTACGCCGCTTCACAGTACCTCGGGGACCACGGCGAGGCGCTGGAACACCTCGGGTGGTCGCACGGTCGGTCCCTCGGGGGACCCCTCGCGGAGACGTGGGAGCAGTTAGTGGCGACCGTCGAAACCCTCGAAGCGGCAATACAGAACTGGAAGCGGCTAATCTCGGGCGAGGAGGTGGTCGTGAAACGCGGCCCGGAGGGCGACGAGGTGGGTGTCCACTCCACGACTGTGTTTAAACCGCCGCCGTCACTCGGCTATGAAATCGAGGTTGGCGAGGTCGTTGCCCCGGCGGAGTACCGCCGTGAGCAGACGACGCTGGCGTATTTCGCGCCGGGGGCCGACCGTCAGGAGTGGACTAAGCTCTCCTCGGACTATGTGACGAGGACTGAGAGCTTTACGTCACCGCGACTCGCGGAGGGACAGGCGACGCTCCCGGAGTTCGTGGCAGGGACGGACCGTCAGCCGGGCGACGCGGCGGTCAGCGAGGAGCCGCCGGAGTTGATTGAGCCGCCGGAGATGCCGGTGTTGACGCCGGAGGACGACCCGGACGACGAGTGGTTTCGGGGGCGCTGTGCGAGGTGTCAGCGAATGGGGAAATGCACCTACGAACAGCATCCGAAGGGTGGTTCGTCGGCGGTGTGTGCGTCGTGCCTCCGATTTGATGATATGCACAAAGTTCAACGAAAGAGACATGAGCGTTACTGACCACCTCCCTGACCGGCCGCTGACCCGAGACGAGTTCCGCGAACTGGCCGAGAGCGAGCGCGTTGAGAACGCAACGGTGCTGGAGGAGGCCGGCGACGGCGACCTGATACTCGCGTTCGCGCTGGCCGTCGGCGGTCACGCCCACCCCTGCCGGTACCTGTCGGCGCGGGGGGAGTGGGAGTGTGGCCGGGAGGCGCTGGCCCCCCCGGGGTTCGCGGGTGAGTTCCGGGCTCGAAAGAGGCCCCCGTGCTGCCCGGAGAACCCCCACCCTCTCGCGGGGGGTCGAGGCCCGGGGGTCCCGGCCCCGGGCCATGGAACGAACCCCATGGGGCCCGATTCCACCCCTATATTCACGGGTCATTCGGAGAGCGTTCCGCGTTTTCGCGGGTTTTCAGCAACCTGATTCCGAAATCGGGGGTCCGAATGGCCCGCGAAAACCGTTGAACGTCCCGTTTTCGGGAGGTTTGACCCTAAGAGTTAACAGCGGGGGCAGCTTGGAATGAGAGCGAGATGCCACAGGCAACCTGTCGGGAGTGCGGCCACGAATGGGAGTGTAAACCTCCCGAAGAACTGGAGGACGGTCCCCGCTGCTCGGACTGCGGGAGTCGGGAGGTCGAGGTCGAGGACGACTTCAGCGACATCATCGGCCCCGCAACCTCCCGCCGCGACCGGCTGGAGGAGGCGCTGGAGGCGCTACCCGGCGTCGGCGAGAGGAAGAAGTCCTACGCCCTGAAAATGTGGGACGGCTTCGAGGCCGTCCGCACGCCCAGCGAACTCCGGGGCCTCGTCGCCGACCTCGACGGCGTGGACGACCGTGCGGCGTCGATGGTGGTGGGGGAGGTGTTCGAGGACGCCGAGGAGCCCGCCGACGGCGACGGGTCGCCGGCCCCCCAGCCGCCGGCCCAGCCCCCGCCCCAGCAGGGGGGCGGAACGGACGCGCTGGAGGCCATCGTCGCGCTGTCGGAAGCCGGCCTCATCGGCGGCGGTGCGGACGGCGACTCGGGGACGGACCCCGAGGAGGTCGCTGCTGCCGTCGGCGAGACGGTCAACGAGGCGATGACCCAAATCGCCCGCACCCAGCAGCAACTCGCGCAGGCCATTCAGCAGGACGGCGGCGAGAGCGAGCAGGTCGCCGAACTCAAGGAGGAGGTCGAAAAACTCCGCGAGGAGAACCGCGAGAAGGAGCTTGAACACCTCCGCGAGAAGGTGGAGGAACTGGAGTCGGGGAGCGACCCCGACCCGGAGGTGGCGAAACTCCGCCACACGGCGGAGGTCCAGCGGGACGCGATGGACAAACTCAACCAGACCGCCAACCGCCTCATCGACGCTGGCGATGAGAACCTGCTGATGTGGCTCGACCGCCGCTTCGGCGTCGGTGAGGAACTGGCCGAGCAGGCGTTCACGCCGCCGGGGTCGCGCATCGACTACGACCCCAGCCAGCAGGGGCCGACCGCCCGACAGGAGCGGTCCCGGCAGGCGGCGGCAACCGACGGCGGGGAGCCCGACGCCGACGACCGACCCGAACAGCCCGACGACCGCACGCAGGCCGACGAGGAGTACGCGCAGAGCGTCGCGGATAAGCTCCTCGACGGTGACAACACGGAGGGATAAATCATGGCAAGTAACAACCCCACTGGGGCAACGCGTCCTCTAAGAATCCCCGAAGATACGTACAGGCAGATGACCGACTTGCTCGCCGACGACGGCACAGGTTCGGAGGATGTCGAAAATACAAGGGAGATGGTGGTGAGCGTCGTTGT
>JBDGTR010000086.1:0-10788 GCA_042216635.1 Haloplanus sp.
GATAAGACGACCGGGCAGGAAAGTTATCGCGGTGGACGGTATATGGAACTCGCGCCCGACCGCACGCTCGCCGACGGCGACCGGGTCGTCCTCGATTTCAATCTGGCGTACACGCCCTTCTGTGCGTTCAGCGACGCCTTTTCGTGTCCGCTTCCGCCCGAGGAGAACTGGCTGGAGACGGCGGTACGGGCGGGCGAACGCGCCCCCGACTCGTGAGCGGCGGTCAGACCGCCTTGGCCGTCGCAGTCGGCGTCGAGGCGTGCGTCGGCGGGTCGGCCGCCGGGAGAGTTACGGTGACGACGGCGCCGCCCTCCGGCGCGTTCTCGACGGTCAGGTCGCCGTCGTAGGTGGTGACTATCCACCGGATCTGCCAGAGTCCGATGATGAAGACGGTGTTGCGCTGATTGAGCGTCCGGGTTCGTCGGTTTTCGGAGCGGAGTTCGAGGAGCGCACCCACGAGGGCGTCCACGACGCCTCCGAACCCGATGTCGACCACGACGCTCCGCGAGTCGACGGCACCGAGCGCCGACGGCGACGAGATAACTCACGTCGAGTTCCCCCTTCGAGACCATTCGCATATCTGTCAGGATTCAGGGAGACGAACGTCGCGGCCCGATTATCACGCACGAATTTTCGGGGGTCGGCGGTCCCCGCCCGCCCTCCTCCCTCGACTCACTCCACCAGACGGGCCGAGAGGTCGGCGGTGACGTCCACCGTGGAGGCGTCGCCGCCGATGTCCGCCGTTCGGGGCGCGTCCGGGTCGGCGAGTTGGGCCGCCACGCCGTCTGAGAGCGCCGTCGCAATCGCCGTCTCGCCGAGGTGGTCGAACATGAGTCCCCCCGAGAGCACCGTCGCAAGCGGGTTGGCGACGCCCTGGCCCATGATGTCGAAGGCGCTCCCGTGGACCGGTTCGAACATCGACGGGAACTCGCCGCTCGGGTCGATGTTGGTCGACGGCGCCAGACGGAGACTGCCGGAGATGATGCCGCCGATGTCCGTGAGGATGTCGCCGAAGAGGTTGGAGGCGACGACCACGTCGAACTCGTCCGGACGGCGCACGAAGTCCATGCTCGCGGCGTCGACGAGGAGGCGTTCGACCTTGACGCCGGGGTACTCCTCGCTCACCTCCGCGACGACGTCGTCCCAGAAGACCATCCCGTAGGCCTGCGCGTTGGACTTCGTGACGTTCGTGAGTTTCCCGCCGCGTTCGCTCGCCGCCTCGAAGGCCGGGCGCACGACAGCCTCGGTCGCCTCGCGGGTGAACACCGACGCCTGCACCGCCACCTCGTTGCGGAAGCCCTCGTGTTCGCGCCCGCCCACGTCGGCGTACTCGCCCTCGGTGTTCTGGCGGTAGACCACGAAGTCGATGTCGCCGCCGTCGTACCCCCGAAGCGGGCTCTGGACCCCCTCGAAGAGGTGGGCGGGACGCTTACAGACGTGCTGGTTGAACCCCTTCGTGATGGGGAGTCTGAGACCCCGGAGCGTGACGTGGTCCGGCACGTCCGGGTGGCCGACGGCGCCCAACAGGATGGCGTCGAACGACTCCAGCGTGTCCAGGCCGTCGGCGGGCATGAGCGCTCCCTCCTCCAAGTAGCGTTGACTCCCCCAGTCGAACCACGTCGTCTCCACCTCGACGCCGCGGGTGGCCGCCACGTCCACCAACAGCGGTTCGACCGCCTCCACCACCTCGTTGCCGATGCCGTCGCCGGGAATCACCGCGATGTCGTACGACATTGCCGTGGGTGTCGCCACCCGGGTATATATGTCCGTGGACTTCGGCCGGCGCAGAACCGGCGCGCGGCGGACGCCCGGTCGGCGACGAGTGCCACCGACGAGATTAGTATTTGAGGTGGTATTTATAAAATAATACCAAATGTCTGAGTAGTATTTCGAAGTCGAAATCGTCCCCACCTCTCCGTCGCGGATTCGATTCGGCGGCGTCGACGCCGGGGACGCGGTGGCGCCGGGGTCGACGCGGTTCTTCGACGGGAGACGAATCGAGAGTGGTGTCGAAACTCATCGCATACGATGGCTTTCTCACCGGTTTCGTTCTTCGGGTCGTGGGGGTCCGACGGGGTCGTCGGCGACGCGAGCGAGTGTCCGGCCCGCCGAGCGTGGAAATCGGCCGAGAGAGGCACGGAATCGCCGACGTATCCAGTGATCGACGCGTCGCCGCGACCACCGCGTCGCGGGCAACGGAAACGGGACGCGCCTCGCGGTCGCCCGCACCGGCGACGGAGCCGTTCGCGCAAAACCACCGTTTTTACAGACAGTTACGTAATCCAATGTATTCGGCGCGATGCCCCGCCAGCGGCCGGGGAGCGCGCCCACGCGCCGAGGACGGGGGCGACGTCGCGGGCGAACCGTCGGGGGACCGAACTTTACGTCGGTGGCGACCGTATCGGGGGCATGGTCAGCCGTACGAAACTCCTCCTCGGCGCGGTCGGTCTCGTGGGTCTCGGGGTCGCTACCCGTCGTTACGTACAGGACCGCACGACGCCGCGGGTCGACTACGAGACGGTCGCCCGCGTCGGCGACGTGGCGGTGCGTCGCTACCCGCCGGCGGTGGTCGTCGAGACGGTTGCTCCCTCCGAAACCGTGGCGTTCCGCCGACTCTTTCGGTACATCTCGGGGGAGAACCGGAGCGCGACCGAGGTGTCGATGACGGCACCCGTCGAGAGCGCCCGCGCGGACGAGGCGGCCGCCGCGACGGCACAGGAGGAGTCCGAGACGGTTCCGATGACGGCGCCCGTCGAGAGCGAACGGAGCGACGGGGGCGTCCGAATGGCGTTCTACCTGCCGGCGGGATACGACTTCGACTCGGCGCCGCGGCCGACCGACGACGCGGTCCGACTCGTCGAACGCCCCGGGCAGACCGTCGCCGTCCTCGGCTTCTCGTGGTGGGCGACCGAGGGGCGCGTCGCCCGCAAGACCGACGAACTCCGCGCGACGCTCGCGGCCGCCGACGGGGAGTACGAGGAGGTCGGCGACCCGTTTCTCCTGCGCTACGAAGGGCCGTGGGTGCCGCCGTTCCTCCGGACGAACGAGGTGGGGGTCGCGGTCCGGCGCGCGAGTTCGGCGTGAGCCACCGGGTCGGGCCGTCCCGGCGAGCACGGGGCGGCGAGTCGAGGACGGTACGTCCTGTGAGCGAACGCCGGACCGTCGGTCGAACGCCGCCGACTGGCGGGGACCGCGCCCGGAGTCGAGCGTGACGCGCCGCGCACTCCTCGTCGGCGACGGACGGCTTACGGCCACCGTCGCGGCCGTCGGCGTCGGCGCCGTCGCCGGACTCGGAGCGGTGGCGTTCAGGGTGACCATCTGGCTGGTCCAGGAGGCGGCTTACGGGTCGCTGTTCAACCCCGGGAGCGTCGAGTTCGGACTGGTCGACGGCCCGAATCTCTTCGACGCCGTCGCCCCGTTGGGACCCGGGCGGTTCGTCCTCGTCCCCGCCGTCGGCGGCCTCCTCGTCGGCGTCGTCGTCTACCTGACCACGACGGAGGTCAGCGGGCACGGCGTGCCGAAGGTCCTGGAGGCGATTCTGGTGCGCGGCGGTCGGATCGACCCGCGAATTGCGGTGTACAAGACCGTGGCGTCGAGCGTCGCCATCGGCACCGGCGGGGCGCTGGGCCGGGAGGGACCCATCGCCCAGATCGGGAGCGCGGCGGGGTCGTTCGTCGGACGGCGACTGGGCGGGGGCGGACAGACCCGCACCCTCGTCGCGGCGGGGGCGGCGGGCGGCATCGCGGCGACGTTCAACGCTCCCCTCGGTGGCATCACGTTCGCCCTGGAGATACTGCTCGCGGAGTTTTACCTCGGGAACGTCGTCGTCATCGTCCTGAGCACCGTGACCGCGACGGCCATCGCCCGAATCCTGTTGAACTTCGCGCCCGGCCCGGGCGTGGCGGAGTTTCTCGTCCCCGTCGAGTACGAACTCGTCTCGCCGCTCGTGGAGTTCCCGCTGTACGTGGTCCTCGGCGTCGTCGTCGCGGTGGCGGGCGCCGCAGTGGTGAAGTCGCTGTACGCGACCGAACACGCCTTCGACGCGCTCGACGCGCCGATATACGTGAAACCGGCCGTCGGTGGTGCCCTCCTCGGCGTCTCGGCTCTCGTACTCGCACTCGTGTGGGGCGTCGCACCGCTACGGGGCGCCGTCTGGCTGTTCGGCGTCGGCTACGGGACGATACGCGAGGCGATTCTCGGCGACTTCCCTCTCGCGCTGTTGGTCGTCCTCGCCGGCGCCAAGACCCTCGCGTTCTCGCTGTCGGTCGGGAGCGGAAGCTCCGGCGGCGTCTTCTCGCCCTCGCTGTACGTGGGGGCGATGGTCGGCGGCGCGTTCGGCGTACTGGTCGGCGCGTTCGTCCCCGGGACGGCGGGTCCCGGCGCCTACGCGCTCGTCGGGATGGCCGGCCTGTTCGCGGCCGTCGCGCAGGCACCGCTCACCGCCACGCTCATCCTCTTCGAACTCACGGGGCAGTACACCATCCTGTTGCCGGTGTTGCTCGTGAGCGTCCTCGAGAGCGACGTCTCCTCGCGCCTCCTCACCGGGGGAACCATCTACACGCAGAAACTCCGGGAGCGAGGAGTCACGGTCCAGGAACGCCGCATCGGAAGCGTCGAGAACGCGACGGCCGGCGACGTGATGACGACGCCCGTGGCCACCGTCCGGGCGGGCGCGTCGATAGCCACCGTCGAAGCGACGTTCCGCCGGACCGGACACGGCGGCCTCCCCGTCGTCGACGACGGGGAACGACTGGTCGGCATCGTCTCACGGTCGGACCTCGACGCGCTTGCGCCGGAGCGGACGGCCGCCGAACCGGTGCCTGCGGAGTCGGACGCCGAGGAATCGACCGATAGCGCGTCGGCGGGGTCCGTCGAATCGGTGATGACGACGCACGTCTACGCCGTCGCGCCCGACGAGAACCTCCTCGCGGTGGTGGACCTCATGGTCGGCCACCGCGTCCACCACGTGCCCGTCGTCGCGGACGGCGTCGTCGTCGGCATCGTCACGCCACACGACGTGTTGGCCGTCTACGACGTGGTCGAACCGCTGGCGTCCGACGGGAGCGAGTGAGCGCCGGCCGAAAGCGGTGACGGACCGACTCGCCGTCGCCACGGGGAAGATGCGTCGCTTCGTGACGACGGCGCCACGCCGGTACGAGGAGCGACCCGTGTAGATTACCACCGATTTCGTTGTTACGGAGCGCGCGCCACGTCGGATAGCCGACGCGTCGAGTCGGCGTCCCCGGGACCGACTGCGAGCGCCGAATCGGGGGGTGCGGGAAGGTTATGTGCCTCGGTAGCGAGGCACTAGTGGGACCCGTAATGCCCGAACTGTCCAACGAGGAGCTTCCACCGCTCCCGTACGACTACGACGCACTCGAACCGCACATCGACCAGCAGATACTGAAGTGGCACCACGACACCCACCACCAGGGATACGTCAACGGGCTGAACGCCGCCGAGCGAACGCTCCAGCAGAACCGCGCCGACGGCGACGTCGAGGGGTCGGCCGCCGCGATGCGGTCGGTGAGCCACAACGGCTGTGGCCACTACCTCCATCACCTGTTCTGGCGGTGTATGTCACCCGACGGCGGTGGCGAACCCGACGGCGCCCTGCGCGACCGAATCGAATCCGACTTCGGCTCCTACGAGGGCTGGAAGGCCGAGTTCGAAGCGGCGGCGAAATGGCCCGCCGGCGGGTGGGCGCTTCTCACCTACGACCCCGTGACGAAGCAACTCCGCAACCTCGCCGTCGAGAAACACAACGACGGCGCGTTCTGGGGGTCCCACCCCATCCTCGCACTCGACGTCTGGGAGCACTCCTACTACTACCAGTACGGCCCGGCCCGGGGCGACTTCGTCGACGCCTTCTTCGAGGTCATCAACTGGGAGACGGTCGCCGCCGAGTTCGAGAAGACGACCGGTCGCCACGAGGGGTAACCGGCCGACCACCGAGGGACGCGAAGGGCGATTCGGAGGCGGTGTCGATTCGTAAATGAAATTCGTCACGTCTAGAGAAAAGTCGAAATTCCATCAAATATATTCGTGGACGCGACGCGGCGCTCTGTCACCCGAATCGGGGACGAGTCGGCCACGCGGCGTGTTTCGACGACGGTCGAGGCGAACGCCGAAAGAGTGCGTTTCAGCCGTCGATTCGGGCGTTTTTCGACGTCGACCGGTGCCGACGGACGACGCGCGGCGAGACCGGTCGCGTCTGCCGTCCGGTTCCGTCCCGAACCCGAGAAGAGGGACACAGGACTCCATCGAGGCGGATTTCGGCGGTCGCTCGCGCGTAGCGACGGGTGCGGGTCGGCCGCCACGTCGCAGCGGCCGTTGGAACGCCGTCGTCGGCGAACGTACCAGAAATAGAGGATAGTGAGAAATCACAGATGACCGTGCAAGTGAGCGGCGCGACGACGTGGCCCGAAGGCGAGGATATATACGAATCGGCGAGAGTGGTCCCGGTATGGCTCGTCCCTCGCGGGCGGATGCCATCGGTCGGGTCGTCCCGGACCCACGACCCGTCGTCCATCCGGCCCTCCACGCTCGCCTCGACTGCGTCCCGAACCGCACCGCCGTCCCGAACGGGTACGACCCACAGGGAGAGCGCACGCGATGAGCGTCCCGGACCCGAACGACCTCGACGTCGAGTTCGACGTGCCGCGCTGGCAACTCGCGGGCTACGCGGTGGTGGCGCTTGTGTTCTGCATTCTCGAACTCCCGACCGTGCAGGGGTTCCTCTACGTGGTGGTGGTCGGCACGCCGAGTTTCCTCCAGTGGGGCGTGGTCGCCCTGCTCATCGGCGGCGTCGCCTACCGCCGCCGGAGTCGGTCCCTGCTCGTGGCCGCGGTGTTGGTCTTCGTCGTCTTCGCGGTGTTCGTCGGGCCACTCGTGGGGAGCATCTACGCCCACGACGACGTGGCCAACCGGATGCAAGGCGACGCGACGCACCTCCAGACGCTCCCGAACACCTCGAAAGAGAACGTGCGGATGCTCCCCCGGAGCGTCGCGGACAACTACGCCCAGTCCTCGATGCAGTACCCCCAGTACCGACTCACGAGTTCCGACATCGCCTACCGCAACGGCACCTACCAGTGGTCGTACGGAATCGTCCCCGACGCCTTCCTCGTCTCGTGGTTCGGCCACCAACGCGGCGCGATGTACGTCAACATGACGACGACGAACAAGGACATCCACGTCGAGCAGACGGCGTTCACCGACGGTCGCGGACAGGTGTTTTTCGACTCCTACGCCTACCGGAGCGTCCTGTCCGCTCCCCTCCAGTACCACGACTGGGAGACGACGTTCAACGCCCGCGCGAACGGGACGAGTTACATCGCCCACTCCACGACGACCTACCAGTGGCGCGTCCGACTGACGCCGCTTCCCGAGGTCTACGCCGTCCCCCAGTTCTCTGGCGTCGAACTGATGTATCCGGACGGGAAGATGGAACACCTCTCGCCGCGGGAAGCCGAGCGGTCGCCGCTCCTCAGGGGGCAGAACGTCTACCCCTACAGCCTCGCGCTGTATCGCGTGCGGTCGATGCAGTACGTCCACGGCGCGCTCAACAAGTGGTTCTGGAAGGAGGACGTCCTGCAGGTCGCCGACCTGCCCGAGGGCGGCAACCACTGGCCGCTGGTGGTGCCGACCGACGGCACGCCACACCGACTCACGTACTTCGTGGCGACCGAACCCACGGGGAGCGGCAACGGCATCTATCAAATCTGGACCTTCGACGCCCAGACGGGCGACGCCGGCGTCGAGCAGTACGACGACGCCCAAATCGGTCCCCAGCGAGCCGTCGACTTCGTCTCGCGCGACCCCGAGGTGAACCGACTGTCGAGCGCACAGGCCATCTCGCCGGTTCCCATCGTGAAAGGCGACACCCTCTACTGGCACGTGAAGGTCGTCCCGCGGAGTCACTCGGGCGTCACCTACACCGCGTTCGTGAACGCCGATACGGGCGACGTCACTCTGCTTCAGGGCGACGCCCCCGTCTACGCGTTCATGACCCAGCGCGAAGTCTCGCAGGTGAACGCCGAACCCAGCGGGCCGACCGGAAGCGGAACGACCGTTCGCGTCGTCGTGACCGACGCCAACGGAACCATCGTCGGCACGCAGAACGTCACCGTCCCCGAGGGCGGGAGCGTACAGGTGAACGTCGCGGACGCGACGAACAACAGCACGAGTCGGGGCGCCGCGTAGAGCGTCGCCGCGGGTGTCGCGGGGCGTCACCCCGCGTCCGAGGTCGCAAGGCATCGAGAGGGAGTATCGTCGCCATCCGACGGTCCAGACCCCCCGGCTGGGCAGTCTTCGAGTCGGATAAGCCACCGCTGTGGAGAACGACGATAATCCCTATACGTGACGCCCCCCGAACCACGCCCATGTCGGATTCGAACCGGACGTGGTATTTCGTCGAGCGACCCGAAGGAGAGCCGACCAGCGACTGTTTCGAGCTTCGAGACCGGGAGCGACCGGCACCGGGCGACGGGGACCTCCTCGTGCGCGTCCGCTATCTGTCGGTCGACCCCTACATGCGCGGGCGGATGCGAGACGAAGCGTCCTACGCCGAACCGTGGGCACTCGGCGACGTGGTCGCGGGGTACGTCGTCGGTGAGGTCGTCGAGAGCGCCAGCCCACGGTTCGAGGCGGGGGACCTCGTCTCCGGCCACGGCGCGTGGGGCGAGTACGCCGTCGTCGACGCGGCCGACGCGACGGCCGTCGACCCGGCGGTGGCGGACCCGCCGGCGTACCTCGGCGTCCTCGGGATGCCCGGTCGCACGGCCTACTTCGGGATGCTGGACGTCGCCGAACCGCGGCCCGGCGACACGGTCGTCGTCTCGGGGGCGGCCGGGGCCGTCGGGTCGACCGCCGGCCAGATAGCGGCCCTGAACGGCTGTCGCGTCGTCGGCGTCGCGGGGTCGACCGAGAAGACCGACTGGCTCACCGACGACCTCGGCTTCGACGCCGCCATCGACTACACCGCGACGGACGACTACGGGGCCGCACTCGACGAGGTGGCACCCGACGGCGTCGACGTCTACTTCGACAACGTCGGCGGCCCGATAACCGACGCCGTGTTCACGCGTCTCGCCGTCGACGCCCGCGTCGCCGTCTGCGGCCAGATTGCCCACTACAACGACGAGAGCGTCCCGACCGGACCGCGAAAACTCCCCCTGCTCATCCCCACGCGGGCGCGGGTACAGGGCTTTCTGGTCGGCGATTACGCCTCCAGGGCCGGCGCCGCAGACGCCCGACTCCGTCGCTGGGTCGCAGGCGGCGAACTCGCCCACCGCGAAACCGTCGCCGACGGGTTAGAGCGCGCTCCCGACGCGTTCTTGGGGCTGTTCGACGGCGCGAACGTCGGCAAACAGGTCGTGCGGGTCGCCGAGTAGGGCGTGGAGTCCGGCGACGGGACGCGAGGAGTGACCACGAGACGAAACCGCCCGCCAGCGGTCGACCGAACGACCTCAGCCCCGAGACGTCACTCGCCCGCCCGTCGCGTGAACGACCGTTCCAAACGTGTTGGATATGTTTGATTATAGCGTACATCCAAATAATCCGTACGTTCGGCGCGAGACGAGACCGGTATCGAATCCTTTCTAACGACCAGAGGTAGCCGCATACACCGCTTTAACGACTGTTTCTGTGTGAGGCTATCGAATGTCCAATAGAGGGTAGAAATTATGAGTTCCATCCAATAATTTCCAGATATACCAACATAATCGGCCCTTCAATAGTATATAAATTAACGATAGAGGTGATTCGTCGCTCATATGCAGACATTGTGGAGTCGTTCGTCCCGCGTCGGACGTCGTATTCATAACGATTGGGGAATATACGGAGAGGAGGTACGTCGCAGTAGTAATCGCCGCCACGACCCTCGGTCACGACGGACGCCGCTCCGGAGCAATAGTGGAATTTGAAAGTCAGTGCTCACTCGACCGGGGGACGGTCCCCGGTCGATGTGAAAATCGTTTCAAATTCTACTATAGCCGGTGCCGCAATCACCTCGAAATAACAGGAATACTGTTGTTATTCTCATGAGGCGGTCTATCGGCGACGGCCCACGAACCGGTCGAACTGCCCAACGGCCGACGACGCGCCGACCCGGAGACGTCGGAAGGGCACCCGGTCGACTCGTGGATGACGAGCGGGAATTATCACAATCGTACGTTTGTTATGATGGAGCGCGGACGAGGTGCGCGGACACCGAACGGGGCGTATCGGTCGGCGGTGGTCGACGCCGTCCCCGCCGACGGACGCCGGTACGAACGCGGGGACAGACGTGTGTCAATCGGTAACGTGCCACCAATAAGAGTTCACGATACGAGAACGATATTCGTCGCACCCACAGGGACGAATTCCGTATCAGGTATCTTTTTGAATAAATTAAATACGTATAAGCTATTCTATGGGATGAATCAAAAAAGTTTGAACATCAAAACGGATCTAACTGCAGAGAGCGTCGAGAGACGCCATCGTTTATATAGGATTCGGAGTCCGATTCGAGAAGTGTGAACGGAACGCGTGCGGGAGCGAACGTGGTGGGAACGACCCACTCGTGACAGTCGTTGCCACTCCACGAGAATGACGAGGCGAGGGGGTTTCGTTCACGTATCGTGAAGTGGAGCGGCGGCGACGCGGTACAATCGGTGGGACGGGACGTTCGTCGTCTGCGGCCACACCGAGGGGTGTCCCACTTCATCGACCGACTGCGGCGCCTCGACGGCGGTGCGGAATCCGCTCGGGAGTACATTTATGTAGGTGATACGCGACGGTCGAGGT
>JBDGTR010000001.1:0-10261 GCA_042216635.1 Haloplanus sp.
CACTCCGTACCACGGTAAGACTTAACACACCGCATCGCATACGACGGTTACCGATGTCGGAACGAACTTCGTACGAATGTCAGCGCTGTCAACAGTCGGTGAGTTCCATCGCGTACCGCGCGGCCTGCCCGGAGTGTGGCGGCACACTCCGTCCGCGGACGGTACCGTAAGGCGACTTTTTACGCCTCCGGCACCGACGAGAGAGGGATGTCGCCCGACGCAGACGGGAGCGACGACCCCACGGACGTGCGCGCCGTCGCGGTGACCACCGAGGACGTGGTGGCGGCACTGGAGACCAACCGCCGGACGAGTCGGCGGACGGTCCTCCGCGTGACGCCGCCGTTCTCCGGGCGGATGCGCGCCCGCCTCCACCGGCCCGACGGCGACGAGGGGGCGGCGATACGTCTCGACCCGGAGCGACTCGTGGAGGAGGTGCCGGCGTATCCCGACCCCGACGAGACGGCCGACGAACTCCGCGCGGCCGACGCCTACGACCCCGAGACGCACCGCGAACGCCACGTCGAAGCGGTGCGCGCGTGGCGCGAGAGCGTCCGCGAGGCCGTCGTCGACGCCGTCGACGTGGCGACGCCCGACGGCCCGCACCGAATCGAGGTGTCGTGGCTCGGCTAGGCCGTCAGTCGTCGGCGGCGGTCCCGGTCTCGACGGCGGCCGCGTCCTCGATGCTCGGGGGGTACTTCCCGCGGTCCAAGACGAGGTCGCTCTGCGGGCGGGCCATGCAGGTGAGCGCGTAGGACCCGGCTTCCTCCTCGGTGAGTGCGCGCGCCGCCGGTTGGGTCACCTCACCTTCGAGGATTTCGGCCGAACACGCCAGACACATCCCGACGCGACAGGAGTACTCCTGTGCGATGCCCGCCTCCAGACACGCCTTCAGGATGGTCTCGGTATCCGACACCTCGACGGTCTCGCCGGTGCCGACGAACTCGACGGTGTAGACGGTCATACCTCGGCGTACACGCGACCCCGGCAAAACTCTTTACGCACGGCGACCGCTCGTCGGGAGTCGTCGCGTCTGGTTCGGTCGACGCGACGGTCATGGGGTTCGGTGTGACCGTGTCGCGCTGGGTCGCCGGGACGGAGCGCCGAACCAGCGGCAGTGACTCACACCAAACACTATCAGTCCCCGGGACGCATCCGCACCGTCAGGACGGGCACGTCCGACGACCGGACGACGCGTTCGGTGACGCTCCCGAGGAGGTAGCGGTCGAGTCCGCGACGCCCGTGGGTTCCCATCACCACGAGGTCGACGTCGTTGTCGGCGCTGTAGCCCAGAATCTCGCGGTGGGCCGTCCCGGAGACGACGGCGGTCCGGACGCGAACGCCGGCGTCGGCGGCCGCCGCCTCGACTTCGGCCACCGCCTCCTCGCCCTCCTCGCGGAGGGCGTCGACGACCATCTCGGCGCCCGTCTCCAGCGTCGAGTACGACGCCGTGTCCACGACGTAGAGCGCGTGGACGCGGGCGCCGTACTTCGACGCGATGTCGATGGCGTGGTCGATGGCGGCCCGGGACGCGTCGCTCCCGTCGGTCGGGACGAGAATCTCGTCGTACATGGGTTCGACTACGGCCGCCCGGGGTTAGAAACTACCCCCGATTGGCACGCCGGAGGAACCGCCCGCCCGGACTCGGCGTCCGAACCCGAAAGGCTTCTACCACCGGCGGCGGTGGTGGCGGTATGGTAGCGGCCGAAGCGTCGCCGGGGTCGGTTCGGCGCCGAATCGACCGGGTCGCCCTCGCCGTCCTCGTCGTCACCGTCGTCGGACTCGCCGCGCGCGTGGTCGGTCTCGGCGCCCGCTCCTTCCACTGGGACGAGGCCCGCGTCGGCTACTGGACGTTGCGCTTTCTCCACACCGGCGCCTTCGAGTACCGCCCCGTCGCCGGCGGTCCCCTCCTCTACGTCCTCGACCGCCACGTCTTCGCCCTCCTCGGCGCCACGGACTTCACCGCGCGTCTCGTCGTCGCCGTCCTCTCGGGGCTCTCCCCTCTCGGTGCCCTCCTCTTCAGGAACCGCCTCGACGACGGCGAAACCGTCGCGCTCGCGGCCATGCTGGCGGCCAGTCCCGTCTTGCTCTACTACGGCCGCTTCCTCCGGGGCGACGTTCCACTGGCCGTCTTCGGTCTCGTCGTCGTCGGGTGTGCGTTCCGCCTCCGCGACGGTCCCGCCGACTCGGCCGCCCGGGCGTACCGCTACGCCGGCGCCGTCGCCCTCGCACTCGCCGCCGCGTCCTCGGCGTTCGTCGTCGGCTACGTCGTCTGCTGGCTGGTCGCGGCCGCCCTCACGCTCGACCACCGCCGTCTCGCGGCCACCGGCCCGGGCACCGCCACCCGTCTCCGGCGCGTCGCGCGCCGCGTCGCCGGCGCGTCGCGGGACGCACTCGGCGCCCTCGTCGCCTTCCTCGTCGTCTGGCTCTACTTCTACGCGCCGCGCGCGGGCGGCGCTCCGGGACCGGGACTCTGGAAGCCGACGACGTTCCCCGCCGTCGTCTCCACTGCCTTCCTCGGGACCGCCCGGAAGTTCGTCGGCGTGCGCGTCCTCGGCCGCCGGCACGTCGGCACCCACTCGTTGCTCCCGTACCTCGCCGACCACGCCGGGACGCTCGCGGCCGCGTCGGCGGTCGTGGCGGCGCTCGCGCTGGTGGGCTTTCTCGCCGACCGCTACGGGACCGGTGCCACCCGTCCCGTCGTCGCCTTCCACGCCTACTGGGCGGGCGCGTCGCTGTTCGTCTTCCCCGTCATCACCGAAGAGAGCGCGCCGTGGGTGGCCGTCCACACGGTCCTTCCCCTCCTCGTGCCGGCGGCGGCGGGCGCCGGCATCCTCGTGCGCTACGCCTCGAACGCGTTCGAACGCGACGACGCCGCCGGCGTCGCCGCCGCCCTCCTCGTCGCCCTCGCGGTCACCGCACAGGGGGGCGCCCTCGTGGCGGGGACGGCCTACGGACCGACGAGCGCCGACAACCCCCTCGTCCACGACGCCCAACCGGCCGACGACCTCCACCCGTTCGTGACGAGCGTCTCGGCGGCCATCGCCGGCAACGACGGGGTGGACGTCCTGTTCTACGGCCCGGAGTTCGTCCCGGCGGCGCGCTTGAATCGCCCGCCCGCGAGCGACGCGTGGGGGAACCGTCTCCCGTTGCCGTGGTATCTCGAACGCGTCGGGGCCGAGACGGGCGGCGTCCGCGACGCGGCCGGCTTCGACGCCCTCGACGAACGCCCGCCCGTGGTCGTCGTCTCCGCCGACCGCCGGAGCGAACTCGACGGACGGCTGGGTGGCTACGAGGCGAGTTCCTACCACCTGTCGCTGTGGGACCGAGAAGTAGTGGTCTTCGTCCGCGCCTAGCGGAAGCCCATCGCCTCTATCTGCTCCTGGTACCGGTTGCGGATGGTGACCTCGGTGACCTGCGCGACGTCGGCGACTTCGCGCTGGGTCTTTTTCTCGTTACAGAGCAGGGACGCCGCGTAGATGGCGGCGGCGGCAAAGCCGGTCGGCGACTTCCCCGAGAGCAGGCCCTGTTCGGCCGAGACGTCGATTATCTCCGTCGCCTTCGCCTGTACCTCCTCGGAGAGGTCGAGCGCCGAGGCGAACCGGGGGACGAACTGCTTGGGGTCGACCGGCTTGAGTTCGAGACCGAGTTCCTGCGAGATGTAGCGGTAGGTGCGCCCGATTTCCTTCTGCGGGACGCGCGAGACTTCGGCCACCTCGTCCAGCGACCGGGGGATGCCCTCCTGTCGGCAGGCGGCGTAGAGGGCGGCAGTGGCGACGCCCTCGATGGAGCGCCCACGGATGAGGTCCTCGTTGAGCGCGCGCCGGTAGATGACCGACGCCACCTCGCGGACCGACCGCGGCACGCCGAGCGCCGAGGCCATCCGGTCGATTTCGCTGAGCGCGAACTGGAGGTTGCGCTCGCCAGCGTCCTTCGTGCGGATGCGCTCTTGCCACTTGCGCAGGCGGTGCATCTGACTGCGCTTCTCCGAGGAGAGCGACCGCCCGTAGGCGTCCTTGTCCTTCCAGTCGATGGTCGTCGTCAGCCCGCGGTCGTGCATCGTCTCTGTGATGGGCGCGCCGACGCGAGATTTGTTCTGTCGCTCGGAGTGGTTGAACGCGCGCCACTCCGGTCCCCGGTCTATCTGGCGTTCGTCGATGACGAGTCCGCAGTCGTCACAGACCAGTTCCCCCTGGTCGGCGTCGGTGACGATGTCCTCGGATCCACACTCAGGACAGTTGACGGATTCGTCCGCTTCCTGTTCGGTCTCCTGACTCCGCTGGCGTTGGCGGCTCGGACGTTCCATTATAAGTGTTGTGGCGAACCTCAAATTTAAAACTTTGGGCCGAGGAGAGGTGCGACAGTCCAATCGACATCCGTCGTCGTGACGCCGAGTCGCTTATTCTTCAGGGGTTCGAAACCGTGGCGAGGCGATGACGAAACGTGAACGCGTTACGGGGCTTCTGGTGGCCCTGTTGGTGGTCGTCGCGGGGTGTGGCGGCGTCGCGGACCCGTCGCCCGCGACGACCACCGGCGGGTCGGCGACGGTCCGGGTCACCCACGTCGTCGACGGCGACACGGTGGACGTGCGCTTTGCCGACGGGCGGACCGAATCGGTGCGCCTCGTCGGCGTCGACACGCCCGAGGTTCGCGGCGGGGTCCACCCGGCGGAGTTCGGCGTCCCCGACACCGAGACGGGGCGGTCGTGTCTGCGTCGGTTCGCCGACCGCGCGAGTGCGTACGCGACCCGGCGGTTGGCCGACCGGCGCGTCACCCTCCGCTACGACCACCTGACCGGGCGGCGGGACCGCTACGACCGCATCCTCGCGTACGTCGTCGTCGACGGGTCGGCGTTCAACGCGGCCCTCCTCGAAGGGGGGTACGCCCGCTTTTACGACACCCCCTTCGAGGAGTACGACCGCTACGCCGCACTGGAACGCGACGCGCGCGCCGACGGGCGGGGACTCTGGTCGTGCGCCGCGGGGACGGCCACGGCGAACGCGTCGCTGGTCGTCGCGCGCGTCCACGCCGACGCCGCCGGCCGCGACGGCGAGAACCTCGACGACGAGTACGTCGTCTTCCGCAACGCGGGGGCGGAACCGCTCTCGCTCGCCGGGTGGACCGTTACCGACGAGGCGGGCCACGCCTACGTCTTCGGCAATCGAACGCTCGCGCCGGGCGCGGAACTCGTCTTGCGGACCGGCACCGGCACCGACGACGACTCGACCGTCTACTGGGACCGGACTAGTCCGGTCTGGAACAACGGCGGCGACGTGGTTCGCGTCACGGACGACCACGGCCGCGTCGTCCTCGAAACGCGGTACTGAACCGTCTTCGCCGACTGGCGTCCGACTCCCCGACGCGCCGAGAAGGGAATGGGGGTAGTGGAGCGTGTGACCCCCGGGGGCAGTACGGCCGCCACGCACATGAGCCTCGGGGACGCTTCAATTACTATTGTGCATTCACAAAGACTTTAGTATAACCAGAAAATATTCTCCGACGACGATGGTTCCCACTAACGCTCGCCGTTCGAGCAGAGACCGGCGACCGTGGGCCGGCGAGGCGGGGGGCCGATGATGGCGACGAAAGCCGAACTCGCGGGGCAGTTGGCGGTCGTCGCCGGCTTCGAGAACCCGCAGGCGTCGCTCGAACAGTATCCGACGCCGCCGGAGTTGGCGGCCCACGTCGTCCACGTCGCGGACCTGAACGGCGACGTCGAGGGGCGGACGGTGATCGACCTCGGCGCGGGGACGGGCATGCTGACGCTCGGGGCGGCCCTGCGCGGACCGGCGCGGGCCGTCGGCGTCGAAATCGACCGCGACGCCGTCGAGACGGCCCGCGAGAACCGGCGGCGGGTCGGCACCCGGACGGAGATTCACTGGATTCAGGCCGACGCGACGCGCGCGCCGTTGGACCCCGAAGGGCCGACGACGGTGGTGATGAACCCGCCGTTCGGCGCACAGAAGGGCAACGAACACGCCGACCGCGCGTTTCTGGCGACGGCCGCCGACCTCGCGGACGTCTCCTACTCGGTCCACAACGCCGGCAGTCGGGAGTTCGTCGAGGCGTTCGCCGCCGACAACGGGGGCGAGGTGACCCACGCCTTCGCCGCCGAGTTCGACCTCGACCGCCAGTTCGACCACCACGAGGCCGACCGGCGCGTCCTCGACACCGAAGTCTTCCGCATCGAGTGGGCCTAGTGGTACGTCTCCTTCTCGGCGACGCGCACCCGCGTCTCCCCTGAGCGCGCGAATAGCTTGTCGTCGACGGTGACGAACTGGAGACCGCCGACCGTCACGGACTCGTTGTTCGCGGGTATCGGCCCGGTGACCGACCGGTTGCCGCGCGTGACGTTGAGTCGGAAGTCGGTCGGCGTCGTCTCGATGGAGACGTTGCGCCCGGCGACGACCGGTTCGGCGCGGGCGGGCGGCGCCGTGAACGCCGTCACGTTCCGGTCGCGGTAGAGGAGGCGGACCCGGTAGGTGGCGCCGCCGCCGACGGCGACCCACCCGCGCCGGCGCACGCGCACCGCGTCGCGCCAGCCGAGTCCGCCGAGGCGGACGACGGCTCCCCCGTCGAAGTCGAGTCGCCCCTTCGAGACGGCGGTCAACCAGATTCCCCGCCGCCGACTGCGGACGATGACGCCCGAGGTGTTGACCTGCGTCGTCTCGCCGAACGCCGAGACGTCGACGGTCGAGACCATCCCGTTGGGAACGTTCTCGGCGTAGGTCACCTCGTAGTCGTGGACGCGCACGGGGGTGCCCGGCAGGTCGCCGCCGGCGGCCCGCGTCAGGTTGACGGGGACCGCCGGGCCGGCGAGGGCGGCCGTACAGAGGAGCAGAATCGTCGCGCCCACCTGCCACCGGGGGACGGTGCGGAGGGCGTCGGTCGGGGCGTCGGGGAGCGACAGGAGGGGTCGGTCAGACGCCGCGACGGCGGTCACCGTCACCGCCGTGAGGAGGGCGACGAGAGCGACGCCGACGCCGCGATAGAGGACGTACGTCTCGGCGCCGCGATACCAGTAGACGGCCCACAGCGACTCGACGGCGGCGAAGAGGAAGACGCCGACGGCGATGCGGACCGCCGACGGACGCTCGGTCTCCCGGGCGCGCGACAGCCACACCCCGAGGAGGACGCCCGAGAGGAGACCGATGGCGTGGCCCTGAATGGCGACGTCGGCCCACCACGGCGTCGAGTAGACGGCGTGACCGCTGGCGGTGAGGACGGGTTGGCGGAGCGCCTCGTAGACCGTTCGCAGGGCGTTGCCGGCCGAGACGGCGACGACGGCCGCGATGGGGTATCGCACCAGCGCGAACCCGGCGAACGCGAAGACGACGCCGGAGAAGCCGATGACGGGACCGAGTGCGAAGACGGCGGTGAACAGGCCGACGGCGACGGCGGCGGCCGGGACGACGACGAACGCCCGGACGTAGGGGTTCGTGAGCGGCGAGGTGAACGTCTGGACGCCGCGTTCGCGGGGGAAGTGCCCCCACGCGTACTCCGCGAGGGGGGCGAGGACGACGGTGCCGACGAGGTTGCCGACGATGTGGGCCGGTCCCGCGTGGGCGAACGCCGCCGTCACCATCCCCAGCGGGTAGTAGTACGACCACGCCCGGAAGGGGATGGTCACCGGGGCGTTCCAGTGGTGGAGACCGCCCTGGACGAACAGATACACCCCGAGGACGAGGGCGACGGTGACGAGCGTCCCCCACGGGACGCCGGCGAGAAAGCGGGTTCGCAGACGCGCGCCCCACCGCCCGCCGGGGCGGTCGACGGCGACGACGACGGCGACGGCGACGAGCACTGCGAGGAGAAAGACCAGTCGCTGGAGCACACCCAACGGGTCGCCGAGCATACCACCCCCTCCCGTCCCGTGACTAATCAATCCCGCGGGAACGAGCGCTCACGGACGCGCTCGTCTCAGAGTTTGTTTTCGGCGTCCTCGGCCAGTTCTTCCATGCGTTTGCCGACGCGACCGGCTTCGGAGAACTCGTCTTCGCTCATCGCGGCCGCGAGGGCGTTGCCCAACACGAACACGGCGTGTTTGTGTTCGCTCTTGGATTTGTGGACGTGCGACGGGTCGACGCCGAGTCCCTCGTAAGGGTCGAAGATGCTCTCGTCGACGTTCTCCTGACTGCGGAAATACTCCATGATGGTCACCATCTGCTCGTGGAGTTCGAGCAGTTCCTCTTTGTGCATACTCTGCCGTACGTACGTAGACAGTTTAAGGATTATTGCGGGGTCGTCGCACACCGGGGCAAGGAGACGACGGGTCCCGCGCGGGGCGGCAGGCGGCGAAGCGTGGGCGCGAGGAGTCGGCCGTCAGAAGACGTACTCGTCTTCGTGACCCATCATGCCCTCGTCCTCGAAGCCCGGTTCGTCGTCCTCCATGGGTCCGCTGGTCTTGTAGGCCCGGAGTCCCGTCGAGAGCAGTTCTTCGATGGCTTCCTCCCGGTTGACGAACTCGCCCTGCTCTATCAGTTGGGCGATCTGCATCTCCAGATGTTCGGGTACGGTGATTTCCACGTTGGGCATTTGAACGTGCGTCGCTTTGGAAGGGGCGTATTTAAATGCTACGGGGGTGGTTCGGGATTCGAAAATCCAGAATCGGCTGGCAAAAGCGAAACTCGACGGAGCGGAAAGCGGAGTTTCCGATTCCGGTATCACACCGTCAGCCCTACGTCGTCGGGGACGTTCGGTGAGGCATGGTCAGGGACGTGACCGACCTCTACCGGGAGTTCGGCGACGACCGACTCCCGCCGGGGCAGAGCCGAACGGAGTCGTTTCCGGTGCTCTCGAAGGGGAACGCACCCCGCGTCGACCGCGAGGAGTGGACCCTCGACGTCGGCGGCGCCGTCGCGGACCCCGAATCGTTCGACTGGGACGAATTCACCTCGCTCCCCGTCGAGACGCAACGGCAGGACTTCCACTGCGTCACCGGGTGGAGTCGCTTCGACTGTGCGTTCCGGGGCGTCCCCCTCACGGCGATTGCCGACCGCGTGGGCGTCGCCGACGACGCCGTCCACGTCCGCTTTCACGCCGCCGACGACTACACCACGGACCTCCCACTCGACGTGGCGCTCCGCCCCGAGGTACTCGTCGCCTTCGAGTTCGACGGCGACCCGCTACCCCGCGACCACGGCGGTCCCGTCAGGGTGGTGACGCCGCATCGCTACGCCTACAAGGGGGCGAAGTGGGTGACCGGCGTGGAGTTCTGTACGGAACCGAAGCGGGGATTCTGGGAGCGACGGGGCTACTCGGTGACGGCGAATCCGTGGGAAGAAGAGCGCTACGGGTGACTACGCGAACGCGCGGGAGGCGCCGTCGTCGTCGGTGGTCTCGGTGCTGACTTTCTCCCACGCCTCCTCGAAGTCGCGCATGTAGATTTCGGTGCGGTCGTCGCGGATGGCGAACATGCCCGCCTCGGTGCAGACGGCCTTGATGTCGGCGCCGGAGGCGTCCTCGGCCATCTCGGCCAGCGCCCCGAAGTCCACGTCGTCGGCGACGTTCATGTTGCGGGTGTGGATTTTGAAGATTATCTCCCGCCCCTCGGACTCGGGCTTTGGCACCTCGATGAGACGGTCGAACCGGCCGGGCCGGAGGATGGCCTCGTCGAGCATGTCGAAGCGGTTGGTCGCGGCGATGATGCGCACCTCGCCGCGTTCCTCGAAGCCGTCCATCTCCGAGAGCAGTTGCATCATCGTCCGCTGGACCTCGGCGTCGCCGGAGGTCTTCGAGTCCGTCCGCTTCGAGGCGATGGCGTCGATTTCGTCGATGAAGATGACCGCGGGTTCGTTCTCGCGGGCCACCTCGAAGAGGTCGCGGACGAGTTTCGCGCCCTCGCCGATGAACTTGTGGACGAGTTCGGAGCCGGCCATCTTGATGAACGTGGCGTCGGTCTGGTTGGCGACGGCCTTCGCCAGCATCGTCTTGCCGGTCCCCGGCGGGCCGTAGAGCAGGACGCCCGAGGGGGGTTCGATGCCGACTTCGCCGAACATCTCCGGGCGTTCGAGCGGCATCTCGACCGTCTCGCGCACCTCCTGCATCTGCGATTCGAGACCGCCGATGTCCTCGTAGCTCACGTCCGGGCTGTGGTCGACCTGCATCACGCGCGCCCGGACGTCGGTCTCCTGGTCGAGGCGTTTGACGATAGAGAGGGAGTTGTTGACGGCGACGCGAGCGTCGGGTTCGAGGTCCCCGCGCATCTCGTCGGTGACCTCGGTGAGCGCCTCCTGATTGTTGCCGTGCTGTTTGATGATGACGC
>JBDGTR010000011.1:0-9672 GCA_042216635.1 Haloplanus sp.
TAGTGGGGTTCCGCGATGCCCTGCATCCAGACGATGCCGATGTGGATTGCGATGAGCGTCGTCACGACGAAGGGGAGTAAGAACACGTGGATGATGTACATCCGCTGGAGCGTGGCCTGACTCAGCGTGAACCCGCCGAAGAGCAACTGGGCGACCCACTCGCCGGCCAGCGGGATGGACAAAGACATCTCGACGCCGATCTGTCCGGCCCAGAACGCCAACTGGTCCCACGGGAGCAGGTAGCCGGTGTAGCCGAACACCATCGTCAGGCTGATGAGGACGATGCCGAGAATCCAGTTGAGTTCGCGGGGTTCCTTGTACGCGCCGGTGAAGTAGACCCGGAGCATGTGGAGGAACACCGCCGCGACCATCACCTGCGCCGACCACCGGTGGATGGACCGCAACATGAACCCGAACTGGAGGTCGGTCATGATGAACGTAATCGAGTTGTAGGCCGTACTCGGGTCGCCCGCCTGTGCGGGGGCGTAGTAGAACCCGAGCAAGGCACCGCTGATTGCCGCGACGACGTACGCCAGCGTCGAGAACGACCCCAGCGCGTACAGCGGATACCAGTACCAGAACTTGTTGTCGAGGTCGTACTGCTCGGTGTGGCTCTTCGGCATCTGGAGGTTGACCCGGTAGTAGAGGGTCTCCAGCATCTCCAGATAGTCGACGAGTCGCAGGCGCTTGTCCATCCAGATGAGGGCCGTCAGGAACGTCGACTCGACCGGCGTCAGGTCCTTCCGTTTCATCCAGCCCTCGTGGTCGATGTCGTCTTTCTTTTCCAGACTCATGGCTTATCGCTTGTAGTAGGGGTAGACGGCGCGCTTGAACGAGTCCCACGCGTCGCCGCCGATGGTCTCGCCGTCGACGTCGTCCTCTCGGACGTAGAGATCCTCCCACTTGCGGCGCCGTTTCTTGACGATGACGACGTCGGGCAGGAACTCCTTGCGGTACAACGCGAGGATGAACGCGAGGTCGACGAAGACGACGGCGAGGATGGCGCCGAGGAACATGTTCCCGAATTCGGTGAGGCCCCACACCGAGACCAGACCGTAGGCGAACATGAACACGAACACCACCTCGATGACCGTCAACAGGACGATTGCGATGGCCGCCGCCGTGCTCTCGCGGGCCGGTTCGTATCGGTGTATGTCTCCGTAGGTGCTTCCACTGGATGCCATCCGTTACTCCTCCCTCCCGGTTCCGGTGTGCGGTGATTCGCCGTACTTCAGGACGTAGAACGTGTAAATCAGCGTGACGAGGATGCCGAGGATGGTCGACCCGCCGACGAAGTGTGCCTGAAGCGGCACGCCGAGTTCTTCGGGGTCGACCTCGCCGCCACCCCCACCGCCACCGCTTCCACCGCTTTCGGGCATGGCGCCGACGACGACGACGCCTTTCATCCCGAGCGAGCGGTGGGGCTGACAGAAGTACTTCACCACGCCCTCGGAGTCGAAGGTCTGTGAGAAGGTGTGGCCGGATTCGCCCGACAGTTCGCTCTCGAAGTCGCCGCCGGATTCGGCGGTGACGTTGTGAGAGCCACCCTGGCCGGTCCACTCCCACGTCACTTTCGTGCCGGGGTCGACCTGTACGGCCGGCGGGTCGAAGGCGAAACTCCCGCCGTTGCCCTCGGCGCCGACGGAGATTTTCACCGAATCCTGTCCGGTGGCGTCGGCCACCTCGCTGTAGTTGCCCACGTCGCTCATCCACCCGCCGAACGAGGCCTGCGCCGCGACCGGCGTGGCCGTGGCGGTGGCGGCACCGGCGGCGGCAGACCCACCGGCGACTCTCAGAAGGTCCCGCCTTTTCATACGAATTCATGCTCAGGACGGGTCGCGCTTAAACCCACCGACTCCCCGTCAGCGTCGGTCGCGCGCGCCGTCGGAATCGCCCGACTCGGCCGTCGAATCACCCGTCAGCGAGCGCAGGTCCTCCGGCGGGTCGCCCTCGCCCAGTCCGAGCGCGCGGAGTCGGTTGCGGTACTCCTCCGCGCGAAAGCGGTCCGAGAGGCGGGCGTTGGCGACGACGGTGAACAGAAAGAGCGCGATGCCGACGAAGACGAGCGCCACAGTCGGCACCACGAGGTTGGCGTAGCCCCGCGGCGACGGCACGGCGTCGGTGAACGACCAGAGCACCAGCAAGCCGACGCCCGTCAGCAACTGCGCCCCAGCGACGACCTGGAGGACGTTGTTGCCGAGTTGGCCCGTGCCCTCGACCACCTCGCGCGGTTGGGGCAGACCGCCGTCCGCCGGCGGGTCGGGCACCTCGTAGGTGTCCATCGAACACAACACGACCGTCGGTTCGACGTCCCGGAGGACCGTCCCCTCGCCCTCGACGGTGCCGTCGGGCGCGACCACCGCGTACCCCTCGTCGGAGTAGGCGACGACGCGGTCGTCCTCGCCCTCGCCGACCCGTTCGACGACCGCGAACACCTCGCGGGTGGCGACGCGGTGTTCGAGGTCCGCCTCCACCCGGTCGAGCAGTTCCTCGCCGACTATCCACGTCTCCGGGTCGAAGGCGGCCTCCCACTCGTCGAGGCTCATCGACGCCATGTCGCTCGGGCCGAAGTCCTCGAAGTCGTATCGCTCCTCGACCCGTTCCCGGAGGGCGTCGAGGTCGGCGGGCGTCTCCTCGGCCTCGGGGTCGTCGCCGGCGTCGGAGCCGTCCCGAGACTCGGCGGACGCGGCGTCCTCGGAGGCGTCGACCATCGGTGGCGGTAGGAACGCGAGGTCCGTAAGCCTCGCGGTTCGTCGCGGAACGACCCCGCCGTCGACCGGGAGAATCCGGCCCGTCACCCGCCGAGTTCGGCGAGGAAAAGTAGGACGGTCGGCGCGGCCAGTAAGACCACGCCGACGAGGATCAAGAGCGCGGGCACCACGAGTAGCCCCGCGTCGGTCAACAGCCAAAGTCCCAGACCGACGAGGAGGACCACGAGACCCAAGAGCCGTACCAACCACGTAACGAGGCCTTCGAACTCCGAGTCGGCGACGGCGTCGACGAGTTCGAGCGCTTCGTCCATGTGGTGACGGCGAGCGTGGATCGACTTATGTCGTGTGGCCGTCGCGGGCGCGCCGCCGAGTCGGGTCGGTTTTAACGACCCCCTCCCAAGGCCCGGTGATGGTGAGCGAGGCGACGGTGGCGACGGCGGCCGGACTGCTCGTCACCGCGAGCTTTCCCTTCTACCTCTACGGCGCGTGGCTCGTCGTCGACGCCGAGGTGGTGACGTGGCGAGTGCTGGTGACGCACCTCCAGTACGTCTTCGTCGGCCTCGTGTTGACCACCGTCCCCGTCGCGGGGTGGATGATGCCCCGTCTGATGGACCAGTTTGGCGGACTGGCCGTCCTTCACGCGGTGCTCGGACTCCAGGCCTACGCGATGCTCGTCTTCGCGCTGACGGGCATCGTCCGCATCTTCCAGGCGAAATACGAGGCCGACCTTTACCGCGACCCCGACCCCGACGTCGACATCGGCGAACTCCACGAGAACATGGGCGCGTGGCGCTGGCGCCTGCGCGTGGGCGTCTTCGGCTACGTCCTCTTTTGGCTCGGCGCCTACCTCGTCGGCGTCGTCCGGTTCGCCTACCTCTACGTGCTCTATAGTAGAATTTGAAAGTCAGTGCTCACTCGACCGGGGACCGGCCCCCGGTCGATGTGAAAATCGTTTCAAATTCCACTATCGTCCCACGCCTCGCCGTCGGCGAGGTCGACGTCGGAGTCGAGTTTCGAGGAGGGACAGACGTCTTCGAGGACGCAGGCCTCGCAGTCGGGGTTGCGCGCGGTACAGACCGCCCGGCCGTGGCTGATGAAGAGGTGTGTAATCTGTTGCCAGTCGTCCTCGGGGACGACGGTCATCAGGTCGGATTCGATGCGTTCGGGCGTCTCCTCGGTGGTGATGCCGAGTCGGCGCGAGAGTCGCTGGACGTGCGTGTCGACGACGATGCCCTCGACGACGTCGTGGCCGTGTTGGAGGACGACGTTCGCCGTCTTCCGACCGACGCCCGTCAGGGCCGTCAGTTCCGCCATCGTGTCCGGCACCTCGCCGTCGTGGTCCTCGACGATGGTCCGACAGGCCGACTTGAGCCACTTGGCCTTGTTGTTGTAGTAGGTGATGGAGTCGATGTCGGCGGCGAGGTCCTCGACGTCGGCCTCGGCGTACTCCTCTGCCGTCCGGTATTTCTCGAAGAGGTCGGCGGTCACCTCGTTCACTCGCTCGTCGGTACACTGCGCCGAGAGGACGACGGCGACGAGGAGTTCGAGTCGGTTCGAGTAGTTCAGCGAGATGGTCGCGTCGGGGTACTCCTCGTAGAGTCGGTCGAGGACCTCCCCGACCTGCGCCGCGCGCGGTTCGAGTGGCGTGCCCATACCACTCGCTCGCCCGCCGCCGTGTTGAGTGGTTCGGAGTCCGGCACGGGGCGGGTCGGCGTCGGGGCGTCCGAACCCGACGACACGCAGTATTATGTCGCCGCCGGCCGTCGGTCGGTCATGGACTTCGCTCACGACGCGTGGCGCACCGCCGCCGCAACGGCCGGGACGTACCTCCTCGTCCTCCTGGGCCTGTTCGTCGTCCTGTTCGTCGTCCCGTTCGTGGTCGTCAGCGTGGCGTGAGCGGACGAACGGGACGAAACCGGACGACGACGCCACCGGTCGACCCTGCGGGACCGATAGTTAGGTAAAAGAGTGCGGCGCCCGGACGGATTTATAATGGGAATCCCGCGAAGCGACGAGGCGTCGGTCCGTCTCGTCAGTCGGTCGGTTCCGGTCGACGCGCCCTCCCCACGCGCGGCGTTCGAGGCGGTGCCGGCCCAGCGGACGGTGTGGGCCGCGCCCGACGAGGCGACGGTGGTCGCGGGCGGAGCGGCCGCGACGGTCACCGCCGACGGCCGCGACCGGTTCGAGGCCGTCCGCGAGGGACTCGACCGCGTGCTCACCGCCGGCGACGTCCACGCCGGCACCGAGGCCGCCTGTCCCCGACTGTTCGGCGGGTTCGCCTTCCACGACGAGGGGAGCGACGGCGGCCCGTGGACCGACTTCCCCGGCGCGCGGTTCGTCCTCCCGCGCGTGCAGGTGACCTACGCCGACCGCGGGGCGTGGCTGACGGTCAACGCCGTCGGCCCGGACGCGAACGCCGACGCCGTCGAGGACCGCCTCGCGCGGGAACGCGACCGCGTCGAGTCGGCGACCGAACCCGACCCGCTCCCCCCGCCGGGCATCGTCTCGCGGGCGCGCACCACGCCCAAGACGGCGTGGCGGGAGTCGGTCGAGGCCGCCGTCGACCGGATTCGCGCCGGCGACCTCCGGAAGGTGGTGCTCGCACAGGCGCTAGAGACGACCCTCGACGGCCCGCCGTCGGTGCCGGACGTGCTCTCGCGTCTCGCGGACACCTACCCCGACTGCTATCGCTTCCTCGTCCAACCGAGCGACGAGGCGGGCGCGCCGAGTTTCTTCGGCGCGACGCCCGAGCGACTGGTGAGTCGCCACGGACGGACGGTGACGACGGGCGCACTCGCCGGCACGACGGGGCGGGGCGAGACCCCCGCCGAGGACGATTGGCTGGCCGAGGAACTGCTCGAAGACGGGAAGAACGTCCACGAACACGAACTCGTCGCGGAGACCATCGGCGACCAGCTCGCGCCGTTCGCGTCGTCGGTGCGGACGGGCGAACGCCGGGTGCGCCGACTGGCGACCGTCCAGCACCTCTTTACGCCCATCTCGGCGACGCTCGCCAGCGACGCACACGTCCTCGAACTGGTCGAGGCGCTCCACCCGACGCCCGCCGTGGGCGGTCTCCCGCCCGAACGCGCGCTTGCGACCATCCGCGAGACCGAACCGTTCGACCGCGGGTGGTACGCCGCGCCCGTGGGGTGGGTCGACGCCGCCGGCAACGGCACCTTCGCCGTCGCCATCCGCTCTGCGCTCGCGCGTTCGAACACCGTCACGCTGTTCGCCGGCGTGGGCATCGTCGCCGACAGCGACCCCGACCGCGAGTGGGACGAAGTGCAACTCAAATACCGGCCCATCCTCGACGAACTCGAACGGTGAGGTCGACACACCGGGGGTCCGAGAGTGACCGACACGCCACGTTCGACCCCGAGACGCGGATGCAGACGCACACCGACATCGACACCGACACATGACGGCACCCAACAGAAACACCCTCTGGGCGCGCGCGTTGGTCGAAGAACTGGTTCGCGGCGGCGTCGACGCCGTCGTCGTCTCGCCCGGCAGTCGGTCGACGCCGCTCGTCGCCGCCGCCGACCGCCACGACGACCTGCGCACCTTCTCGGTGCTCGACGAGCGCTCGGCGGCGTACTTCGCGCTCGGCCGCGCCCGGCGCACCGGCGAGGTGACGCCGCTGGTCTGTACCTCGGGTACGGCGGCGGCCAACTACCACCCCGCCGTCGTCGAGGCCGACGAGGGGCGCGTTCCCCTCCTGCTCCTGACAGCCGACCGGCCACCGGAACTCCGGGACAGCGGCGCCAACCAGACGGTCGACCAGGAGAAGCTCTACGGCGACGCCGTCCGGTGGTACGCCGACCTGCCCGAACCCGAAGCCGAGGCGCGCAAACTCCGGTCGGTGCGGACGAAGGCCGCCCGCGCACTCGCCGCCGCGACGGGGACTCCCGCGGGACCGGTCCACCTCAACTGCCCGTTCAGAAAGCCGCTCGAACCCGTCGACGTACCGGGGGACGTGCCCGCCGACCTCGACTCCCTCGCCGCCCGCGGCCGCGACGACGACCGGGCGTTCGTGGAGACGACGGCGGGCGTGCCGGCGGTCGACGACGACGCCGTCCGGCGACTGGGCGAGGCGCTCTCGGTCGACCGGGGTCTCCTCGTCGCCGGACCGGCCGACCCGCCGGGTCTCGACGCCCAGGCGGTGACGGCCCTCGCCCACGCGACGGGCTTCCCGGTCGTCGCGGACCCGCTCTCCGGCCTGCGCTTCGGCGGCCACACCCGCGTCACGCCGACCCTCGGCGGCTACGACGGCTTCCTCGACCCGCGCGTGACCGACGACTGGCCCGACCCCGAAGTCGTCCTCCGCGTCGGCGCCTCGCCCACCTCCAAGCGCCTCCGAAAATATCTCGCGCGAACCGACGCCCGGCAACTCGTGGTCGACCCGGCGGGCGCGTGGCGCGAGGCGGAGTTCACGGCGACGGACCTCGTCGTCGCCGACCCGTCTCGCCTCGCCGCCCGCCTCGCGCGGGTCGTCGCCGGCGCGGGCGACGCCGACTGGCGCGCGCGCTGGACGGCCGCCGAGGACGCCCACCGAGCGGTCGTCGCGGGCGTCGAGACGGCCGCCGACGGCAGTTACTTCGAGGGCGCCGTCCTCCGGGACGTGGCGGACCTCGCGCCCCAACCCACGACGCTCGTCCTCGGCAACTCCTCGCCCGTCCGCGACGCCGACCGCTATCTCGACCCCTCGGACGCCGCCTACACCCTCCTCGGCAATCGCGGCGCGTCGGGCATCGACGGCCTCACGTCGACGGCACTCGGCGCCGGGAGCGCCACCACCGACGACCTCACCCTCGTCGTCGGCGACCTCTCGTACTACCACGACTCCAACGGCCTGCTCTCGGCGCTCCGGTGTGGCGTCGACGCCACCGTCGTCGTGATACACAACGACGGCGGCGGCATCTTCCACCGCCTCCCCATCGAGTCGTTCGACCCACCCTTCACCGAGCAGTTCCGCACGCCCCACGGTCTGGACTTCGAACCCACGGCCGACCTCTACGACCTCTCGTACGCCGCCGTCGACGACCGTGAGAGTTTCCGCGAGGCGTACGCCGACGCGGTCGGACGCGACGGGACGGCCGTCGTGGAGGTGCGCACCGACGCCGACGCGAGTCAGCGCACCCGCGAGCGACTGGTCGAGGAGACGGTGGCCGAACTCGCCGACCGAGACGGGTCATCGTAACTCATTACCGGAGGGTCGCCGGGGTGCCCCGGCGAACCACCGGGATACAGTTACGAGAATCCGTATGAGGCTTTAAGCCTCAGCCGCGACGACCCGCTACCGATGCCCTCCACCACGTGGACGGCGGCGGTCGGCGCGTCCGCCGTCGCCGTCGTCGCCTACGCCGTCGTCGTCGCACAGCGACCCCTCTTCGGCGTCTTCTTCGCCGCACTGATCTATCTCGTCGGGTGGCTTGCGGTCCGCATCTCACCGGGCAACCCGCTCGCAGACCTGAGCCGTCGGCGAGGCTTGGCGACGGGCGTCCTCGTCGTCGCCGTCCTCGCGTACTCGGTGCTCATCGTGACCGAACTCCTCGTCGGCGTCCTCGTCGCCGCGACCATCGCGGTCGTCTCGTGGACGACGACGCCGGGCGGTCCCGTGGCCCGATGGCTCGACGCGCGGGCCTGAGCGTCCCACCGACCGCCGCGACCTGCACCTTTTTCGCCCGTCCCCCTCGATGCAGGGTATGGTTTCCGACGTCTTCGACCCCGACCGCTGGGAGGTCGTCGCCGACGACTTCGACGACGTGACCTACCACCGCGCGGTCGACGTCCCCGCCGTCCGCATCGCCATCGACCGACCCGAGGTGCGCAACGCCTTCCGCCCGCAGACGGTGGACGAACTCTACGCCGCCCTCGACCACGCCCGCCAACAGGCCGACGTGGGCTGTGTCCTCCTGACGGGCAACGGTCCCTCGCCCGAGGACGGCGGGTGGGCCTTCTCCGCCGGCGGCGACCAGTCCATCCGGGGCGAGTCGGGCTACGAGTACGGCGACGACGACGCGGACGCCCCCTCCGTCGGCCGCTTACACGTCCTCGAAGTCCAGCGACTCATCCGCTTCATGCCGAAACCGGTCGTCGCCGTCGTTCCGGGGTGGGCCGTCGGCGGCGGCCACTCCCTCCACGTCGTCTGTGACCTCACGCTGGCCAGCGCGGACCACGCGAAGTTCCTCCAGACCGACCCCGACGTGGCCTCCTTCGACGGCGGGTTCGGCTCCGCCTACCTCGCGCGCCAGATCGGCCAGAAGAAAGCCCGCGAGGTGTTCTTCCTCGGGAAGACCTACGACGCCGCCGACGCCGAGGAGATGGGCATGGTCAACGAGGCCGTCCCGCACGAGGAGTTAGAGGACGTGGCCCTCGACTGGGCCGAGACGATGACGAGCAAGTCGCCGACGGCGATGCGGATGCTCAAGTACGCGTTCAACCTCGCCGACGACGGAATGGTCGGCCAACAGGTGTTCGCGGGCGAGGCGACCCGACTGGCCTACATGACCGACGAGGCCGCCGAGGGCCGCGACGCCTTCCTGGAGAAACGCGACCCCGACTTCTCCGAGTTCCCGTGGCATTACTGAACGGAGACGACGTGTCGCGGACTCGGATTGCATAACGGTCTGCTAGAAAATCATTTCACATTGGCAAATGATATCCGTGTATGGGTGTCGTCCGGAGAGAGGGAGACTGGAGGCTCGAAAAGGTTCAGGACGGACTGTATGAAGTCACATGCCAGAAGCGTACCGAACTGAAGATTGTCACGTCAGAGTATAATCCAACTGCATTCGACGACGAGCGATACGGCATGGCGGTGCCGGTGAGAGAAGTCAATTCGTTCTCCGACGCCGAATCCATCTTCGAGGAGATGGCAAGGAAAGGAGCGTCAGAACCGACCTTCGGAGGGATGGCACCGGATGGCGTCAGCCAACCTACGGGTGGGACGGTACCT
>JBDGTR010000068.1:0-8035 GCA_042216635.1 Haloplanus sp.
AACTTGTCTAAGCTGATTCAACGATCTATGTGAACTCTTCTATGACACGCTCTCTCCGACGTGTTGACGAACCTCCCCGGTGGAGCGACGGTGACGTTCGCGGCGATCATCTTCACGTATCTCGTTCTCGGGACGTTCATCGACCCGACCGCCATCATCCTGATTACGGTGCCGCTACTGGCCCCGGTGTTCCCGCAGTTGGGAATCAATCCGATTCACTTCGGAGTCGTGGGCGTCATCGCGTTGATGATCGGGCTGATTACCCCGCCGCTCGGCCTCGTCCTGTTCGTTCTCGAGAAGGTGACGGATATGGAAATCGACGACATCATCCGGGGGATGGCCCCGTTCTATCTGCCACTGTTGGCGGCACTCGTCATTCTCATCCTCGTTCCTCAGCTGGTGTTGTTCCTGCCACGGCTGTTCGGGATGGGCTGACCCGCTTCGGGACGCCGGCGAACCCTCGATTCCCATCCGAACCCTTATACTATTGCATCGTGATGCTTGTTATCGTGTATGTCACACGATTTGCAACCTGATTCGGGAGAGCTCGTCGACTACGGCTCGTTCGTCGACGGTGAGTTCCGTTCCGCCGAGAACGGCGAACGGATCGAGGTCGTCTACCCGTACGACGGCGAAGCGTGGGCGACGGTTCCACGGGGTGGAGAGACCGATATCGACCGGGCGATCACCGCCGCTCGCAGGGCCTTCGAAAGCGAGGCGTGGAGCGGGTTACGCGCGAGCGACCGTCGGAACCTGCTGTTCGCCATCGCCGACGTCGTCGACGAACACGCGGACGAACTCGCACGGCTCGAAACGCGCCAGAACGGGAAGCTCCTGCGGGAGATGAAGCCCCAGATGGAGGGCATCGGTGAGTGGTTCCGCTATTACGGTCAGCTCTGTGAAGACCTCGAAGAAGGCCGGACCGTGCCAGTCGATAACAAGGACGGTGGCATGTTCAACTACGTACAGAAAGAGCCGTACGGGGTCGTCGGCGCCATCACTGCGTGGAACTCGCCGCTCCTCCTGACGACGTGGAAACTCGCCCCCGCGCTCGCCGCCGGGAACACGGTCGTTCACAAACCGAGCGAACAGACGCCGGTCAGCGCGCTTCGATTCGCCGAACTGATTCACGAACGGACGGACATCCCGGCGGGCGTCTACAACGTCGTCCCCGGCTACGGTGAGGAGGCCGGTGTTGCACTCACGAACCATCCCGACGTGGATAAACTCGCTTTCACCGGGTCCTCGAAGGTCGGACGGCAAATAGCCGCGGCCGCCGGCGAGAACCTCTCTCCCGTTTCGCTGGAACTCGGTGGGAAGAGTCCGAACGTCATCTTTCCCGACGCCGACCTCGAAAACGCCGTCAACGGGGTGATGAAGGGTATCTTCGCCGCGACCGGTCAGACGTGCATCGCTGGCTCGCGTGTCCTCGTCCACGAGGACGTGCGCGACGAGTTCCTCTCTCGACTTACCGACAGAGCGAGCGAAATCGAGTTGGGTGACCCCTTGGACCCCGAAACCGAGATGGGACCGGTGGCGTTCCACGACCAGTGGGAGAAAATCCGCGAGTACATCGACATCGGAACGAACGAAGGGGCGACGCTCGCCTTCGGCGGCGGCCAACCGGACGACCTTCCGGGTGAGTGTTTCATCCAGCCCACGGTCCTCGTCGACGTCGACAGCGGGATGCAGGTGGCACAGGAGGAAATCTTCGGTCCCGTGGCGAGCGTCATCACGTTCGCCGACGAGGCGGAAGCGCTCGCCCTGGCGAACGACGTCGATTACGGTCTCGCGGCCGGAATCTGGACCGAGGACGTCCGCCGCGCTCAACGTCTCGCCGACGACATCGACGCGGGCACCATCTGGATAAACGAGTACCGAATCGTCTCACCGAAGTCACCGTTCGGCGGATTCAAGGACAGTGGTCTCGGACGCGAAAACGGTCGTGAGGGTCTGGAAGAATACTGCCAAACGAAAAGCGTCTGGATCGACCGAACCGGCGAAGTCGGCGACCCCTTCACCATCGACGCGGGATGAGACACCACGCCGCTCCCGGCGTGCCCACGACGTCGTGTTGTGACCTCGCCTCCGCTCCGGCACCTGACGCGTCGCCTCCGACTCTCTTCGTGTAACCTCCGACGCGTGCGACGGTCGTCGGGTCCGCCGCGTCGGGTCGAATCGACGGCTGTCACGTCGAAGACGCGTTCGGAGCGGCGTGCGATGCCACCCGCTGGCACCGGACACGCCGGGAAGCGTACGTCGGTACAGACCGCGACGCAGGTCGTGTTGCCCTCGTCTGGAGGGTCTTCGACGTGAATCCGAGCGCGGAGTCCGACTCGTTCGGATGGGTGTGAAACGGACGCTGACGGTCAGTTCCCGGATGAGCGGTACGTTTATGATGGGCCCCAGTGATACCAGACGACATGGGCGCGTCCACAGGCACGCTGATATACCTAGCAGAGCCGAACGTAATCGAACAGCGAGAGTATCCCGTTCCCGAACCCGAACCGGGCGCGGTACTCACGGAAGTCGTGCGTGCGAACATCTGCGGCTCCGAGTTACACATGTGGCGCGGGGACCATCCACAGGTCAAAGAAGGGGCACTCGGCCACGAGGTGCTCTGTCGCGTCGCCGAACTGGGAGACGGCGTCGAAACCGACTCTGCGGGCCAACCCATCTCGGAGGGTGACCTCATCGCGCCCGTGTACTACGTGACCTGCCACGAGTGCTCTCCCTGTCTGGTCGGGGACTTCCGCCGCTGTGAGGACACCTATCGAGAATGGACCAAATCCCCGGAGGAGTTCCCTCATTTCCGTGGTACCTTCGCCACGCACTACTACGTACACCCGGACCAGTACTTCTATAAGGTCCCCGAAGGCCTGCCACCGTCGATTGCGGCGGGCGCGAACTGCGCGCTCTCTCAGGTCATGTTCGGTCTCGATAAGACCGGAATCGAGTACGGTGACACCGTCGTGGTCCAGGGTGCTGGTGGACTCGGACTCAACAGCCTCGCGGTTGCGAACGAACGGGGCGCGGAGACGATAGTGATCGAAGGCGTCGACGGCCGCATCAGTCGGGCGAAGGAGTTCGGCGCCGATCACGTCGTCGACTTCCGTGAGTACGATACGGTCGAGGCACGGGCCGAGCGCGTACGCGAGCTAACCGATGGCGTTGGCGCCGATGTCGGCGTCGAGGTTGCGGGCGTCCCCGACGCCTTTGCGGAGGGCATCTCGTTGCTTCGTGACGGGGGACGGTATCTGGAGATGGGGAACATCACCCCCGGGGAGACCACCGAGTTCGACCCCGGATTGCTGACCCGAAAAGCGATAGAAATCAACGCAGTCGTGCGATACGACCCGTGGTATCTCAACAAGGCGTTACAGTTCCTGTCCAATAACGCGGAGAAGTACCCCTACGAGGACCTGCTCGACGCCGAGTTCGCTCTGGAGGACGTCGAAGAAGCCCTCGAAAAATCCGACCGCCGTGAGGTAACCCGCGCCACTCTCGTCCCGAACGCCTGATACGGATTGGTGTCCCTGTGGTCACGGTGGGTCGCCAAGACGACCCGGCGACCCACCGGTACTGACGGACAACAGGTCGCATCAGACACACCGCTACCGAACGAGTCGTGACGGATACCGAACGCGCGGCGCGACGAACCGCCACCGTGTCGTTGCTCGTCGACGCCGCCTAGGACACCGATTCGGGCGACGCTGGCGTTCTTCCGGACGAGACTCTCCCGTCTCTCCTCGGTCCACCCCCCTCGAACCACGAACTGTCGCGTTCGCGTCCATCCCCACCGATTCTACGCCAGAGACGCCGGTAGTCCGCCGCCCGACTCCCCCGTGTTTCGAACGGCTTGCGTAGTCCCTCGTGCGCTTGCCGCTCCGACTCTCCGGCGAAACCGAGACCGGAGTTCGCTGGTCTCTCCCCGTACGAATCGGGACCGTCTGTTCCTCCGATGGGGCACTACGTTCCCAAAATTAATGTAGTTAAGATATTTGGTATGATTGTGGTTTGGTTCTCAACGGAAATGAACGTCCAAAATACTTCCGTATCGAGGGCTGAAATCGACTCTCACGAAACGGACACTCTCCACACTAACGCCATTCGAATACTTTCTTCGTGAAAATCGCCTCATTCATAGATATACCATCGTTATAACGTTAAATACTGGAATATCTTCCAGTATTGGGGGTACTATTGTGCATATGAAAATATTAATATCGGGCAAGTACTATTTGATTCTATCTATATGAATCTTGTCTGTTGTCTCCGAGATGGGTGCCGACGGCCATCGTGCGTACTGGTCTTTCGTTCGGCGGGGACTCTCTCGACGTCGAGTACGTCCCGAGCAAATAGCGCCGCACGGCCGTGACGGGTGTCTTCGGACCGCTACACCGACGTTTGAGGCGGTCCCTACGGCGGACAGCGGACGCTCGTACCTCGCTCGTCGCGGCCGGTGTCACCCCGTATACTGCAGGTGGCGGGCTGTTCCATTCGGCGTCGAACGCCACCCGGATTTCACACCCCCGTCGAGGACGTTCTCGTTCGACCCGGTCGTCAGTCGCGTCCTCGGGCGATGCACACGCGACCGTCTCGCAGTACCCCGGTTCGGGGTGGATGCCCACCTACTCGACGTCGAGGGAGAACGGGTCACCGACTTCGCCGGCGTGGTCGTACCAGACGCTTTTGACCTGGTAGTACTCTTCGAGGCCTTCGCGGCCGTTCTCTCTGCCGATACCGCTGTCGTTGTACCCGCCGAACGGCGAGTTCGGGGAGACCATCCGGTATTCGTTCACCCAGACGGTCCCGGCACGGATTCCCTCCACGAAGCGCCGCGCGCGGTTCATGTTCTCGGTCCAGACGGCGCCCGCGAGGCCGAAGTCGACGTCGTTTGCCAGCGCCAGGGCTTCGTCTTCCGTGCTGAACGAGATGACGCTCGCCACGGGACCGAAGATTTCCTCCTGTGCCACCTGCATCCCGCTGTCGACGTCGACGAGGACCGTGGGCTGGATGAAACACTCCCCCGGAAGGTCGTTCGGGCGTTCGCCACCGAACTGCAGTGTCGCCCCTTCGGCGACGCCTTCGTCGACGTAGTGGCTGACTTTCTCCCACTGCTCTTTGAACGCCACCGGTCCCATCTCGGTGTCCGGGTCGCGCGGGTCGCCAAGCGTGATGTCTTCGGCCCGGGCGGTGAGTTTCTCGACGAACTCCTCCTGGATGTCCTCGTGGACGATGACCCGCGACCCCGCCATGCACGTCTGTCCCGTCGCCGCGAAGATGCCTTTCATCACCCCGTTGACGGCGTCGTCGAGGTCGGCCGTGGGGAAGATGATGTTCGGACTCTTCCCGCCGAGTTCCAGCGAGACTTTCGTGAGGTGTTCGCCCGCTTTCTGTGCGACTTCCCGGCCCACGGCCGAACTCCCCGTGAACGCCAGTTTGTCGACGTCCGGGTTGTCGGTGAGGGCGGCGCCCGTCTCACCGTAGCCGGGGACGACGTTGTAGACGCCCGCCGGGATGTCCGTCCGTTCGTGAATCAGTTCGGCGAACCGAAGCGCGCTGACCGGCGTCTGTTCGCTCGGCTTGTGGACGAACGTGTTCCCCGCCGCGAGCGCGGGGGCGAGTTTCCACGTCGTCAGGAGGAGCGGCGAGTTCCACGGCGTAATCGCACCGACGACGCCGTAGGGCTCTTTCCGTACGTAGTTGAACATCTCGCCGCCCTTGTTCTCGACGGGGATGGTACGACCGTCGCCGAGTTCGTCACAGAGGCGGCCGTAATACCGGTACCAGTCGCCCATCACGCGCATCTGTGGCTCCATCTCGCGGAGGAGCTTCCCGTTCTGGAGCGTTTCCAACTCGGCCAACTCGGCCGCGTTGTCGTCGATGACGTCCGCGATGTCGTTCAACAGCGCTCGACGCTCGCTCGGCACCCACCCGCGCCACTCGTCGCCTTCGAAGGCGGCGCGCGCCGCCGCGACGGCGTCGTCGACGTCCTCGGCCGTCCCGTCGGGGACCGTCGCCCACTCCTCGCCGTTGTACGGGAAGTCGACGACGATTCGGTCGTCGCCCGTGGATTCCCGGAATTCTCCGTCGATGAACAGTTCGTAGCTCTCCAGGTCGTCGACTGGCAGGTCCCGCATGAATTCCCCATCGCAACTATTCATCTTAATTGTTTTCCCGGGTTTTCGACGGCGGGGTGTCTCGCCGTCGTACCGGCCGGTCATCCCCCGTCCGTCGTCTGATTCGACCCGGCGACGTCCTCGTCGAGACCGAACTCGGCGCGAACGTCGGCGGCGTGTTCACCGATGTCCGGTGGGTCGCGGTACTGTTCGGGACCGAAGCGCTCGCCCACCACCGGCGCCATGACCGTCTGTAACTCCCGTTCGCCCGCCGGCGTCTCGTAGTCGAATCGGGCGAGGAGACCGGCGGCTTCGAGACCCGGGTCGTCGAGCAACTCGGACGGGTTGTTGACCGGGGCCGCCGGGACGTCCGCCTCGAACAGGGCGTCGAGAAGCGAGTCCCTGTCGTAACTGCCCAGATGGTCTTGGACGAGTTCGAGCAGTTCGGCCTTGTTCTCCCGTCGGTCCGCCGGCGTCTCGAATCGGTCGTCGTGGCGTAACCGCTCTAAATCCGTCGCCTCACAGAACGCCGACCAGTGACGCTCGGTCGTCACGCCGACGAACAACCACCCACCGTCCGTCTCGAAGATGTCGTAGAGTCCCCAGCCGGGATGCGAGGCGCCGAGCGGTTCGGGGTCGGTGTCGTAGATGTCCGCGTACGTAATCCAGTAGCCCATCCAGTGGGCGGCGGATTCGAACAGCGTCCCGTCGACGCGCTGTCCCGCTCCCGTTCGGTCGCGCTCGCGGAGCGCCAGGAACACGCCCATGACGCCGTAGAGCGCGGCCCCGATGTCCGCTATCGACGTTCCGACCCGCAACGGTTTTCGCCCGGATTCGCCCGTCACGCTCATCAACCCGGACATCGCCTCCGCGACGACGTCCATGCCGGCACGCCCCCCGTACGGTCCCGATTGAAATCCCTTGATGGAGAGGTAGATGAGTTCGCCGTTCAACGCACGCAAATCGTCGTAGCCGATGCCCAGTCGCTCGGGTGCTCCCCGACCGAGATTCTCGACGAAGACGTCCGCCTTCTCTATCAACGAATACAACTGCCTCAGGTCGTCTTCGTCTTTCAGGTTCAACGCAATCGACCGTTTGTTCCGATTGAGCGACGCGAAAATCGCGTCGCCGGTCTCGCCGGCGGAGCGAATCAAATCGCCCGTCTCCGGTCGCTCGACCTTCACGACGTCCGCCCCGAGGTCCGCGAGAATCGAGCCTGCGAACGGGCCGGCGACGATGTTTCCGAGTTCGACGACGCGCAGGTCCGACAGTGGCCCGTCGGATACCGACGACTCGGGAGCTGACTGCTTGCGTGCCATACCTCGACATCGGACGAACCGGTGATAAAATTTCTGTCGGTCTCGAGTTCGTCAACGGCCGACCCGTCGCTACCGTCTCCCGATTTCGACTCGACTGCGTTCGTCTCCGCGTTCGGTCGGCCGACCCGACACGGGGGACCGAGGGCGGTCCCCTACAGGAAGTCGGGGTCGACCTGTAGCGGTCGTTTCTCCGTGTCGAGGGTCGTCTGGGAGTGGAGCTGTACCGCGCAGTTCGGGCAGTAGTACTCCAGCATGACCGCCTTGTCCTCCGCCTCGCGTCGGTGCACCCACATGTCGAAGTCGTCGACCATGCGGTCGGCCACCTCCGACTCCCGAACGGGCACGTGGTCGCGCCAGTCGTCGTACTCGTCGTCGACGTCACAGATCGTTTCGTTACACTCGCGGCAACGGAGCTGTCGTCCGTCGTCGCCGTCGACCAGTTTGAGGTACATCCCGAATCGGCGCGTTGCTGTGTTTGCCATTTGTCTCACCAGGGTTAGTTGGCAGGCGATTCTGCCTGCTCGAGTCGCTGTTTTCGAATGTCGGTACGGAGTTTCTCGGTCGCCGCGTGGTCGACCTGGTCTTTCTCGTTCA
>JBDGTR010000077.1:0-7854 GCA_042216635.1 Haloplanus sp.
TAGCAGACTACGAACTCCAGTCACGAGAAAGTATTCATCACTACAGATGAGCGTAGGTCGAATTGAAAACCCCACTATGAACAGGTCGTTACCCAGTGACGACGGGAAACGAATCAAATCACTCGACACGGCATTTCACATTCTGGACATTCTCTCCGACGGGCAGGTTACGCAATCCGAAATCACCGACCGGGTCGACCACTCGAAAAGCACCGTTCATTACTATCTCAAGACGCTAGAGAGTCGGCGGTACGTCGTCCGAACGGACGACGGCTACCGACTCGGACTTCGCTGTCTCGAACTCGCCGAAACCGCACTGGAGCAACACGGCTTTCCCACCCAGATTAACGAAGAGGTGGAGAAACTGGCGGAACAGGTGGGCGCCACCGCCGTCATCGCAACCGAGGAGAGTGGGAAATGCATCCACCTCCACGTGCACGTCCCCGACGACGATTGCTGTCGAGCGTACCGCGTGGGAACCGAGTATCCCCTCCACGCCACGGCCGTCGGCAAAGCCGTCATGGCCCACCTCGGGCGCGAGGAGGTCGTGGACATCGTCGACCACTACGGACTCCCCGAAATGACCGACAATACGATTACCGACCGAGAGGCCCTGTTTTCGGAACTCTCGACGATTCGGGAACAGGAAGTCGCGGTGGACGACGGGGAACATCTGAACGGCATCAAGGGCATTGCGGCCCCCGTCTTCGACGACGACGCCGTCTACGGCGCCGTCGGAATCGTCGCTCCCCGAACGGCCCTGGAGGATTCGCACTCCCGGTTCAAGGCCCAACGCTTCGCTAAAACCCCCGTCAACGCCGTCAAACGCAGTGCGCGTCTCATCGGCAACAAATTGAGTGATGCGGATGAGTGACGAGCTTCGAGACCGGATATACGGCTGTCTCGTCGGCGGTGCGATTGGTGACGCGTTGGGTGCCCCGCTCGAAAACTGGACCTATACGCAGATACGCGAGGAATACGGAAAGCTCGAATCGTTCCAACCGTACAGCAACCCACACGCGGAAGGGACGCCAGGGAGCGTCACGGACGACACCGTCATGTCCCACTATCTCTCGCTCGCCATCGTCGAACACGGCGGGCGCATTACGCCGGACGAGTTCGCGGAGACTCTCCTTACGTATCTGAACACCGACCGCGTGTGGGTCACGGAGGAGATAACGATTCAGAAGTTGGCCGCCGGCATGAACCCGTGGGACGCCGGTCGGCACAACATCCCGACTGGGACGTCCACGATGGCGATTGCGCCCATCGGGATAATCAACGCCGCCGACCCCAGACAGGCGTATCAGGACGGATTCAACATCGCCTCGGTCAATCAGGACGGCGTCGACAGGGACGCCGCCGCGACGGTGGCCGCCGGCGTCGCGGCGGGGTTCAAGCCCGATGCCACCGTCGCGGACGTGTTGGCGGCGATGCAGACGCACGCTTCGGACACCATCTTCCGGAGCATCGACCTGGCTCTCGGACTCGCCGACCGGAGCGATTCGGTCGACGAATTCACGGAGGCGTTCTACGACGAACTCCTCGATTGGCGGTGGCCTGCAGTCTCGTGGGACCGCGAGTTGTACTACGAGGGCGAGATATTCAGCGCGAGTAGCATCGAATCGCTTCCCGCTATCGTCGGCATCCTCGCCTCGTGTGGGGACGACCCCGAACGGGCTGTCATCGAAGCGGCCAACTTCGGCCGCGACTGCGACACCATCGGGTCGGTCGTGGGCAACGTCGTGGGCGCGGTGTACGGGTCGAAGCCGTTCCGCGACGAGTGGATAACCCAGTGTTCCCGCGTGAATCGTGAGTTCTTCGAAGAGGTCCGTGGCGACCCCGACGACGACTTCGAATCGGTGTCGACACAACTGGCCGACGCACTCGAATCCGAGCGAGACGCGGCGGCGGAACGGCGGCGGACGCTCGACGAACTCCTCGTCGACGCCGGGTAGCGTTCGTCGCACGGTTGCCCGCCTTCGAACACGTCACGTCGAACTAGCCGAATCACGTGAATCCACTGTTTCAGTTACTGTCTAGAATATTTACGTCTCTGCGCGGTCGACGTTCTCCGATACCCTCGACTGGTCCTCTCCCGCCATTTAGAATTCGAATATATTCTCTATAATCGAATAGGTATCAATATATGTGCGAAATTCGAAGAGACTTCGAACATATTCACACAAACTGTGGCTGTCGAAAGAGTCACTGCACATCTCCCGACGATACGAATTAACGTAAATATAGATATCTTTATGGAGTAATACCGGATTTATTATCTTTCTACATCGGCAGTTTCATGCCATCATTCGCTGGCGGACGGTCGCCTACGACCATCGACGGCGGGCGAGATTCGACTCCTATTGGGTACACGCGCTCGAACCGACCCCGAAACGGGTGCGACGCGGATGGGCCCTATGGGATTCGAACCCATGACCACCCGGTTATGAGCCGAGCGCTCTCACCAGACTGAGCTAAGGGCCCCCGAACGGGGTTCAGACGGCGTCCTCTTAGGCGTTGCTCCCGACGCAACCCCCGTTCGAGAACGCAGAGCGCCGTCGCCAGGACTCGAACCTGGGACCACCTCGTTAACAGCGAGGTGCTCTACCAGCTGAGCTACGACGGCTCGCATCAACCGATACTCGAAGTCGTTTGAAAGGGCTTTCGTTTTCCCCCCACTCCGTCTGGCGTCTGGCCGCCCTCCGACACCGACACCCTTTCGCCGCCGGCCGGGGAAGGCGGTGGTATGGCCGACTTGGACGCCGTCGTCGCCCGCGTCGCCGACCGCGTGACGCCGTCGCCGGCCGAACGCGACCGACTCCAAGCGGCCGTCGACGACCTGCGCGACCGCATCCGGGCGGCCGCCGCCGACCTTCCCGTCGACGCCGACGTGGTGCAGGTCGGGTCGACGGCCCGCGAGACGTGGCTTGCCGACGACCGCGACATCGACCTGTTCGTTCGCTTCCCGTCCGACGTCGACCGCGCGGACCTCGAACGCTACGGATTGGCGGTGGGCCGGGCTGTCCTCCCCGACGGCCGCGAGGAGTACGCCGAACACCCCTACGTCGCCGGCGAGTTCGACGGCTTCGACGTCGACCTCGTCCCCTGTTACGACGTGCCCGCCGCCACCGACATCCGGTCGGCGGTCGACCGCACGCCCTTCCACGACGCCTACCTGCAAGCGCGCCTGACTTCGGACCTCGCCCGGTCCGTGCGGGTGTGTAAGGCTTTCCTCTCGGGCATCGGCGCCTACGGGAGCAACCTCCGAACCCGGGGCTTCTCGGGCTACCTCACCGAACTGCTCGTCCTCGAACACGGCGGGTTCGTTCCGCTGGTGCGCGCGGCCGCCGACTGGCATCCGCCCGTCCGATTCGACCCCGAAGACCACGGCACCCGGTCGTTCGACGACCCGCTGGTGATGTTCGACCCCACCGACCCCGAGCGAAACGTCGCCGCCGTCTGTTCCGCCGAGAACGTCGCGCGCTTCCAACACTACGCCCGCGTCCTCCTCGCCGACCCGAGCGAGAGCGTCTTCGAGTCCGCCGACCCCGACCCCCTCTCGCCCGCCGACGTGTGCGCCCACCTCGACCGCCGGGGGACGACCCCCGTCGCCGTCGTCTTCGAGCGCCCGACCCTCGTCGACGACCAGCTCTACCCCCAACTCCGCAAGTCGCTCCGGGGCGTCGCCGACGAACTCGACCGCCGGGGATTCTCCCCCCTGCGGAGCGCGACTCTCGCCGCCGACGACGCCGACCGCGCGGCGCTGTTTCTCGAACTCGAAGTCGCCGAACTCCCCGCCGTCACGCGCCACGGCGGCCCGCCCGTCCACGTCCGCGAACACGCCACGGGGTTCTACGAGACCTACGCCGGCGTGTCCGCGAGCGACGGGGACGACGCCGCCGACGCTGACCGCTCAGGCGACGCGCCCGACGTGTACGGTCCCTTCCTCGCCGACGACCGCTACGTGGTCGAACGCGACCGGGAGTTCCGGACCGCTCGCGCCTTCCTCGCCGGTGACGCCCTCTTCGACGTCGCCCTCGGCGCCCACGTCGAGACGGCGCTCGAAGACGGCTACGACCTGCTCGTCGGCGACGAGGTGGCGACGCTCGCGGAGTCGTTCGGCGTCGAACTCGCGCGCTACTTCCGGCCCCGCCCCTAGAGGCCGTGGGTCGCCCGCAGGTCGGCGACGAGTTCGCGCGTCGCCTCGTCGGGTTCCTCGTCGTCGTCGGCGATCGGTTCGCGGCCGTCGAACGTCTCGTGAACCATCGCCACTCCCTCCGAGAGCGTATCTAGCCCGTAACCGCCTTCGAGGACGAACGCGAGGCCCGCCCCGGCGTCGCCGGCCAACCCTCGCGTGCGGTCGGTGAGGAGGGCGTACCCCTCGGTGGAGACGCGCATCCGCGAGATGGGGTCGTGGCGGTGGGCGTCGAACCCGGCGCTGACGACGACGAGGTCGGGGTCGAATCGCTCGATGGCGGGCGCGATGGCCTCGTCGAAGACCGACAGCCAGTCGGCGTCGCCCGCGCCCGCCGCGAGCGGCGCGTTGAGCGTCGTTCCCTCGCCCGGTCCGTCGCCCGTCTCGGCGGCGTCGCCGGTGCCGGGGTACAGTCCGTCCTCGTGAATGGAGGCGTAGAACACGTCGCCCCGGTCGTAGAAGAGGTCCTGCGTGCCGTTGCCGTGGTGGACGTCCCAGTCGAAGACGGCGACGCTGTCGGCGTCGTCCCCGTCGATGACGGCCTGTGCCGCCACCGCGGCGTTGTTGAAGAAACAAAAGCCCATGGCGTCGTCGACGACGGCGTGGTGGCCCGGTGGACGGCCGAGCGAGAAGGGGGTCTTCCGGCCGCCGTCGCCGGCGAGTGCGCGTTCGGCCGCCCACCGCGCGAGGCCGGCGCTGGCGAGGGCGGCGTCCCACGTCCCCTCGGAGGCGACGGTGTCGGGGTCCCAGTTGCCCCCGCCGCGTTCGCAGAACTCGCGCACCTGCGTGACGTAGCCCGAATCGTGGACGGCGCTCACCTCCTCGGGCGACGCGGGGTCGCCCTCGACGTAGTCGACGCCGTGTCGCCGCGCGAGTTGCCGGCGGATGGCCCGTAAGCGGTCGGCCGTCTCCGGGTGGCGCTCGCCCGTGTCGTGGCGGAGACAGGTGTCGCTGTAGCCGAATTGCATGCTACTCGAACAGTGCGAAGTACGTCTCGATGTCCTCCGCTTGGATGGTTCGCCGGTCGGCGTGGTGTGCGAGCGTCGCCGCCGCCGAGGCGACGTTGTCGGCGTAATCTTCGAGTACGTCCGCCAGTGCGATGCGCGCGTCCATCGAGACGCGATACCGGTCGCCGATGTCGAGGCGGGCGATGCGGTCGACCGGGGCGACCGGCAGTTCGAGGTCGCTCCGGTCGACCACCTGTTCGACGTCGAAATCGGAGGCCATCAGCGTCTTTCGTCCGTCCTCGGTCGCCCGCCTCGCCGCGTCGACGGCGAGGTCCGCACCGTGTCGCTGGATGCGGCGAGCGAGTTCCTCCGCCGCGCCAGCGCTCACCCGGAGGTCACCCGCGTTCCGACGGATGATGGTGTCTACCGGGGCGAACGGCAACTCAACGCTCATACCGTGATACCCGTCCGTGTCGCGTATAATCCTTTCCGTCGCACCACGAACGCGCTCAATACACCTCGTCGGCGTCGATGCGGCCGTCGCGGACCCGCCCGCGAACGGTCACCTCCTCGCCGAGTCTGAGTTCCGCGTCCGTCTCGACGCTCCGGGTCTCCGTCCCGTCGTCGAGGACCACCGGGTCGCCCGCCTGGACGACCGTCCCCGTGAACTGGACCGGTCCCTCGTCGGCGTCGGCGTCGCTTTCCTCCGCGCCGTCGTCGCTCGCGCCGTTCGCGCCGTCGCCGCCCTCCGCGAACGCCCCGAGACCGGTCGCCGACCCGCTTCCGGCGTCTGCGTCGTCACGGTCGCTCGCACCGGTCTCGACGCTCCCCGCGTCGTCCGGCGCCTCGGTGACCGTCACCGTCGCGCGCCACCCCGCCGAGGCTTCGAGGTCGTCCTGCCAGCCCTCCTGAATCTCGGCGTCGGTGACGACGACGTAGTCCGCGAGGTCGACGTCCGCGTCGGCTTTCTCGCCCCACAGCGCCACCCGGATGTCGCCCGTGTCGTCTTTCACCCGGACGTTCCGCACCTGTCCCTCCGACCCGTCGTCGCGGTCGAACGTCCGCTTGGGGTCGGTCTCGACCACCCCGCCCGCGATGTCGACGGTCTGACCGAGTTCGAGGTCGGCGATGTCCGTCGTCTCGGGGACGTAGCTCACGTCCTCCTCTATCTCCTCGACGGCGCCCCGCGACCCGACGTGGAGTTCGAGGTCGCCGTCCCGTTCGCGGACGTAGCCGTCGACCACCTCGACCGACACGTCGGTCGCCAGTTCCTCGGCGCGGTCTGCCTTCTCGTCCCAGAGCGTGACGCGAATCCGCCCCGTCTCGTCGCCGAGGGTGAGGTTCGCCACTCGACCCTCGGAGCCGTCGTCGCGGTCGAAGGTCCGCACGCTGTCGGTCGCCAGCACTCGCCCCCGCAGGTTCACGTCCGAGAGACCGAGCGAGAGGTCCTCGACGCGGTAGGTGTCGCGCACCTGTACGTCCACTTCGGCGTCCTCGTCGACCTCCGCCTTGTCGACGCTCACCTCGACGCCGTTGTAACCGTCCTGCGGACGGCCCTTCACCCGGAGGACGTCGCCCACTTCGAGTTCGCCGTCCGCGACGGATTGGGCCATCTGGTCCCAGAACGTGAGTCGCACCCGCCCCGTCTCGTCGGCCACCTCGACGTTGACGACGCGGCCCTCCGCGTCCTCCTCGTCGCGGTCGAAGGTCCGCAACTCGCCGATGCTCACTACCTTGGCGAGGAACTTCACCTCGTCCATCCCGGGTTCCACGTCGGCGACGCCGCTCACCTCCTCGTCGTCGAGTTCGTGGGCGATGAGCATCGCCGCCGTCTCCTCGTCGGCCAGCCCACCCATCTGCTCGACCTTCTCGTGGACGGCGGCCTCGAACTCCTCGAACGCCACGTCGGTGTCGAGGTCCTCGTACACGTCCTCGATTACGCCCATCGTACCCTGCATCATGCGTAGCCCCCGGTTAAGCGTTGTCCTTCCGCCGGTTTCGCGCTCTCGTCCCCCGGTTTCGTTCGCCCTGTCGTGACCCGCACGGACGGCGTTGGTCCCGGCTTCGGTGATAAATCTCCGGCCCGTCTACGACGACTCGTTGGCCACCGTCTCCCGACCGCCCGGCACGTCGTGGACGACCCGCACCGACGACGGCACCCCCCGGTCGACGGTCACCGTCGCCTCGTAGCCTCGGGAGACGAGTGCCTGCGTACACGCCGTCTCCGTGCCCGCCGTTGTCCCCGTCGTCACCACCACCGAGAGCGCTCCGTCGCCGAGCGTCGCGGAGTCGAGGCGCGCGACCGAACAGCCGTTCGGTCCCGTCACGCACCCCTCGATTCGGACCCGAGACGCCGCGGCGTCGAAGCCGACGGTGGCCGTCTCCGGCGCGTCGCACGCGCCGACGTCCCGGAACGACCGGTCGGTCACGCGGGTCGGCGTCTCGCCGCCCTCGCCGCCGTCCGACGCCACGCATCCGCCCAGTCCCGCCGCGAGAGCGACCCCCGCGCCGAGGAACGCGCGTCGATTCACGCCTCCCAGTTCACCGCCCCACGGCATACCCCTTCGGTACCGTCAAACGGTAGTTTGTCCCACTCCCCGCGACGGACCGTAACCGTCTTAAGTCACTCCCGGGTAGAGATGGGTGAGTCCTGGTAGGGTAGTGGACTATCCTCTTGGCTTGCGGAGCCAGACCCCACAATACCTATCC
>JBDGTR010000007.1:0-7598 GCA_042216635.1 Haloplanus sp.
GACGCCTACCTCGGCGAACGCGTCCACGTCGGCGGCCAGTTGATGGTCTCGGGCGACCTCGACATCGGCGACGACGTGGAGATAGACGAGGGCTTCGAGGCCAACGGCTGGATAGTCATCCGCAACCCCGTCCCGACGCTCGTGTTCTACTTCATCGTCCTCTCGCAACTCCTCCACATCGGCGAGAACGACGCCGCCGACGAGGTGGCGGCGGCGCTCTCCGGCGAGGCGGCCGAGGACCCGCTCGTCGTCCCCCGTGGCTCCGACGTCAACGACGACGCGTGGCACGTCTCGACGCCCGCCACCGTCGGCGAGGGCTGTCGCCTCCACGGCAACCTCCGCGCCCAGTCCATCGAGATGGGCGCCGATAACAACGTCTTCGGCAGTCTCCGCGCCCGTGGCGACGTCCACGTCGGCACCGACACCCGCATCCACGGCGACGTGACCACGCGCAGTGGCGCCGTCACCTTAGCGGAGGGAGTGCGCGTCCTCGGCGACGTCTCGTGTGCGGACCTCGAACTCCACAAGGAGGCCACCGTCGACGGCACCATCCGCTCGCGCGGCGAGATGCGCATCGTCGGCGACGACGCGGGTCGAGAGGCGGAGTGACTACTCGGGGGCGTAACTCCGGTAGATGCGGTCCATCCGCGCCGCCATCACGAAGTCCGTCTTGTGTAAGCCGTCGATTTTGTGCGTCCACATCTCGACGCGCACCTCGCCCCACTGGAGGTGGAGGTCCGGGTGGTGCCACTCTTCTTCCGCCAGTTCGCCCACCTCGTAGGTGAACTCCAGTGCGTCCCGGAAGTCCTCGAAGGCGTAGGTGCCCTCCAGATGGTGGCCGTCGATTACGTCCCACGCCTCGCTCAGGTCGGCGAGGTAGTCGGCGTACTCGGCTTCGGTGAGCGGTTCGTCCTCGGACGTGCAGGCCTCACAGGGTTCGTCGGCGAGTTCCGGCATGGGTGACCGTCGGACCCGCAGGCCCGTAGGTCCGTCGCCGGTGGGCCGCCGATTCGGTCGGGGTCGCGTGCGGTGGCCCGGCACTCAGAAGCGATACAGGACGAGTGCGAGGAGCAAGACCAGCAACAGCGGAACCACCGGCGCGACGGCGTCGAACGGGCCGACGACAAGCAGGAAGGCGGCCACGACGACGAAGTTGAGCGCCACCAGCACGCTCACGACGTCGCGCGAGTCGGTCATGTGGACGGTCCCTCGCCCCGCCGTTCGAGCGACGGCCTCATTGGCGTTGTGTTCCGACCGAAAGGCAGTTCCCGCATACGGACGACCCTCGGGTATGCTCTCTATCGCGCTGGCCGGCAAGCCAAACGCCGGCAAATCTACGGTCTTCAAGGCGGCGACGATGGCGGAGGTGGACGTGGCCAACTACCCCTTCACCACCATCGACGCCAACCGGGGCGTGACCCACGCCCGCACCCGGTGTCCCTGTCTGGACCGCGCGGAGCGCTGTGGCAACGAGCACTGCCACGACGGCAAGCGGTACGTCCCGGTGGAACTCCTCGACGTCGCCGGACTGGTCCCGGGCGCCCATGAGGGGAAGGGTCTCGGCAACCAGTTCCTCGACGAACTCACCAACGCCGACGTCATCCTCAACGTCGTCGACGCCTCCGGCGGGACGAACGCCGAGGGCGAACCCGTCGAGGTGGGCACCTTCGACCCCGTCGAGGAAGTCGACTTCGTCGAGACCGAGATGGACCAGTGGCTCGCGGGCATCGTCGACCGCAACTGGGAGAGCGTCGAGCGCAAATCCCGCTCTCCCGACTTCGACATCGACGAGGCGCTGGCGGACCTGTTGACGGGTTTCGGCGCGACGGAGACCGACGTGGCCGCCAGCCTGCGCGAACTCGAGTATCCCGCCGACCCGATGCAGTGGAGCGACGCCGACCGCGAGGCCCTCGCGCGCGACGTCCGCCGGCGAACCAAACCCATCGTCCTCCTCGCCAACAAGGTGGACGTGGCGCCGCCGGAGAACGTCGAACGCCTGCGCGAGACGGGCAAACTCGTGCTTCCGGCCACCGGCGACGGCGAACTCGCCCTGCGGAAGGCGGTCGAGGCGGGCGTCGTCGCCTACGACCCCGGCGACGAGGACTTCGAACTCGTCGGCGACGTGAGCGACGCCCAGCGCGAGGGGTTAGAGCGCATCCGCGAGGCGATGGCCGACTACGGCGGGACGGGCGTCCAGGCCGCCATCGACGCCGCCGTCTACGACCTCCTCGACCACGTGACCGTCTACCCCGTCCAGAACGAGTCGAAGTGGACCGACGGACAGGGCAACGTCCTGCCCGACGCCGTCCTCCTGCCTCGCGGGTCGACGCCCCGCGACCTCGCGTTCGCCATCCACACCGACATCGGCGAGGGCTACCTCCACGCCGTCGACGCGCGCTCGAACCGCCGCATCGCCGACGATTACGAACTCGACGAGGGCGACGTGATAAAAATCGTCAGTACGGCGCGCTAGTCCGCGCGGTACTCCTTGCGGAAGCCCCGGAACTCCGTGCGGTGTGCCTCCTCGTCCGAGAGGATGGTGACCGCGAGGTCCTCCGTGACGGGGTCGTCGGCCTCGCGGGCGGCGCTGATGAGCGACCGATAGGTCTCGATGGCGTCGTTCTCGGCGTCGAGGACGCCCTCGACCACCGAGAGGACGTCCGTCGAGTCGGCGGGTGGCTGGAGGCTCTCCTGGCGCGCCTCGAACGACGCCGACCCCGGCGGCTGTTCGTCCAGTTGTTTCAGCCGGTTGCCCAACTGCTCTGCGTGACCGAGTTCCTCCTGAATGTCCGTCTGGAGGGACTCCTTTATCTCCTCGGCGCGCACCCCGTCGAGGACGATGGAGTTCGTCATGTAGTTCATCACGGTTTCGAGTTCGTCGCCGTACGCCTTCTTGAGCAGGTCGGTCACTTCTTGAGAAGTCATGCGGTTTCACTGACGACACGGAGCGGCATAAAGCAACGGCCGAAGCGCCGACGCCCGCCCGCCACGGCGCGAAAAAAGTCGTGGTCTGGTCCGGTCCGGTCGGGTCTCAGCGCCCGCGACCGGAGCGTCGCCCGTTGCCGCCGTTGCGGTGTTCGCTACCGCGACCACGCGTCTCGCCGTCGTCGAAGGCCCAGATGAAGTTGAGGGTCTCCCCGCTGGGGAGTTCGCGGTCGCCGTCCTCGCCGAAGAGTCCGGTGCCGTCCGCGAGCACTTCGAGGTTGTCCGGCCCCCAGAGGGTGTTGTCGGGGCTCGCCGCACCCTCTCCCGCGTGGGCGGTGCTGTGGGGGTAGCCGACGAGTGCGGGTTCGAGACGCTTCACGTCGTAGTTGCCCGAAAGACGCGCCTCGTAGACGGCGCCCTGCGGGTTCTCCTCCAGTTGGACGTCCCCGTCGTAGTCGGCCATCGTCGCGTGGACGTTCGAACACGCCACGTAGAGGGCGTCGCCGGGTTTCGGATTCGGCTTCGTCGCGAGGCCTTCGAGTTTCTGCCACTCGTTGGTCGCGCCCTTCGCGGCGGCGGCCTTTCGCGGTTCGAGGAAGGCGACGCGGTCGTCGGGCGCCTCGCCGTTGGCCCAGTCGCGCACGTCGTCGGCGGTGATGTAGTCGGCGTCCGCGCTCTCGTCTTGCCCGTCGTACTCGGCGATCCACGACTCGATGTCGGACTCCTCGCCGTGTGCGAGGCGCACCCACTCGACGTCGAAGCCGGCCGTCGCGGGGTCGTCGGTCCCGTCCTGTTCGAGTTTCGCCGCGTAGAGCGTCCCGGCCGAGAGGTCGTTTTTCCGGTCGGCGACGAACTTACAGAAGACGCCACCGCCCCAGTCGTCGGAGAGGTAGACGGTGCGGCCGTCCGGCATCGGGATACCGACTTCGTGGGAGAGGCGACCGAGCGCGTAGCGCTTCACGGGGGTCGGGGTCTCCTCGGTCGTCGGTTCGGGCACCTCGACGACGTAGCCGTAGCGGTAGGGGTTCCCGAACTCGCCGAGGTAGCGCGCCATCGCGTCCTCGCCGTAGGTCGTCTCGTCCGGGTCGTACCACGGCGCGGCCTCGGAGGGGTACTCCTCGCTGGAGAGCGGCGTTCCCCACGGGCTTATCCAGCCGTTACAGTTGTTCCACGTGCCTCCCAGTGGGCGGAAGTCGAGGTTCTCCTTTCCCTTGACCGTCCACTCGGACGTGGCGTCTTCGCGGCTGATCTTCATCCGGCCCACCATGCCGGGCTGGGCCTCGAAGTTCGTAAAGAGGTAGCCCTCGGTCTCGTCGTCGGCCGTCGGGACGAAGACGTTCATGTCGGCTTCGGGCTCCGTCGTCGCTCCGTTGACGGCGTCGGAGTCGAACGCCGAACTCGGCTCGTCCATGCTGTCGCCGTTCGCGTCGACGGCGACGCCGAACTTCCGACCGTCGCCGAGGGCGTCGCCGCCGTGTGCGAGTACCTGATGCTCGTAGTCGCCGGCGACGGTGAGCGTCTTCGCGGCGTCCCCGGTCTGGAGGGAGAGATTCTCGATGCCCTGCGCGGCGCCGTCGAAGTCGTAGACGGCACCGACGGCGTGCGTGTTGTACGGTGCAGGGTTGGTTTCACTCGGATGCTGGGCGTTGAGGAACATCGCGCCGCCCGGCGTGACGCGGAGACCCGTGACCTCCGCGCCTGCGGGTTCCTGAACGAATCGCTTCAGCGACGCAGTTCCGTCAGCGGCGGCGGCGTTCCCGGTGAGGGTCGCGCCCCCGGCGACCGTGGCACCGAGCAGTGCGAGCGTCTTTCGACGGGTGGTGTCGTAGGACATCCGAGTGAGGAGTGACCGAATACCCGCAAGTAAGTTTCTAATATATGGATTGAGTAATAAAATGTGATGGCGCGAGGTTCGTTGGACTACGGACAGCTATGTGGGTCTCGTGAGACGTGGTGGAGGGGGCTGAGGAGGGAGGGACGAAGGAGGGGGCGGGACGAAAGTCGGAGGGCGAGAAGGGGGGAAGGGTATGGGCTGGCGGGTGGACGACCGAGTCGGTGGCGCGGGGTGCGCCAGCGGGGATGTCGCCGCGTTCAAACTCACGACGCGTGCATAGTTTAACGTACCGCTCGCACCACCGAAACGAGTTTATTCGAGTTTATTCGAGGTCGGCCAGTACCCCGGCCATCACGTCGAGAGCGTCGCGGAGGCTCTCCTCGTCGTTGGCGTAGGAGATGCGGACGTAGCCGCGGCCGCCCTCGCCGAAGGCGGCGCCGGGAACGACCACGACGCCCCGGTCGATGCACGCCTCGGCGAAGCCGTCGGGGACCTTCGGCATGGCGTAAAAGGCCCCCTTGGGCGTCGGTACGTCGACGCCGAGGTCGGTGAGACGCGAGAGCACCAGGTCGCGTCGCTCCTCGAACGTCTCGCGCATCTCCACCACCCTGTCCTGCGGGCCGGTCAGCGCCGCGCGCGCGGCGTACTGCGCCGGCGCGGAGGCACAGGCCTGTACGTACTGGTGGACGCGGAGCATCCGTTCGACGCGGCGCGTCGAGGCGGTCACCCACCCGAGGCGCCACCCCGTCATCGAGTAGGCCTTCGAACAGGCGTTGACGACGACGACGTTGTCCGTCTCCGCGAACTCCATCGGGGAGTAGTGCTCGCCCTCGAAGACGAAATGTTCGTACACCTCGTCGGAGACACAGACCACGTCGTGTTCGTCGGCGATGCGCGCGAACTCGCGGACGTCGTCCTCGGAGGCGACGGCGCCCGTCGGATTGGCCGGACTGTTGACGACGAAGACGGCGGTGTCGTCGGTGAGGGCCTCCTCGACGGCCGCGGGGTCGAGCGTCAGGTCGTCTCGCAGGGGGACGGGCACGGGCGTCCCGCCGGCCACCTTCGTCAGGGCGTCGTAGGAGACGAACCCCGGGTCGGGGAAGATGACCTCGTCGCCGGGGTCGACGTGCGCCTCGATGGCGAGGTGGAGGGCTTCGCTCCCGCCGGCGGTGGCGACGACGTCGCCGGGGTCTACCTCTATCCCCTGGTCGCGGGCGTGTTTCTCGGCGATGGCCTCCCGGAGCGACTCGATGCCCTTATTCGACGTGTAGCCGTCGGCCTCGCCCGCCTCGATTGCGTCGACGGCGGCCTGGCGCGCGTGGGTCGGCGTCGGGAAGTCGGGTTGGCCGAGACCGAGGTTGATGGCGTCTTCGCCGGCCGCCTCGAACACCTCGCGGATGCCGCTGATGGAGATGGCTTCCGCGCGTCGTGCGAACTCGGTCATGCGTCGCTCTCGTAGTCGTCGCGGAGGTCGGCCACGTGGTCGCCCAGTCGGGAGAGGGCGGCGTCGGCGTCGACGTATCCGTCGTCGTACTCGTCGTAGACGCGTTCGGCGCTGTCGAGGAAGGTCTCGACGCTTGCTTCGAGGTCTGCCATAGGTGTCAGAGCGTGCGGAGGGCATTTATTTCCCTCCCTCCAACGTCGGGGCGTGCCGGTCACCTGCCGATTCGCCGACGGGACCGTCGAACTCGCGGGCGACGCGTCCGGTCTGGCGGCGACGCTCCCGGACGCCGAGTTCGACCCGCGGAGCCAGACGCTCCGCGCGCCCGCCTACCGCTACGCCGCCCTCCGGCGCGCCCTCGACGACGCCGGCGTCGACTACGACGACCGGGTTCTCGACCTCGCGTCGCTCTCGCTGTCGACCACCTACGACCTCCGGGCGTACCAGCGGGAGGCGCTTGCGGCGTGGCGCGACGCCGACCGCCGGGGGGTAATCGAACTCCCGACGGGGAGCGGCAAGACCGTCGTCGCAATCGGCGCGATGGCCGAACTCGACACGCCGACGCTCGTGGTCGTCCCCACCGTCGACCTCCTCCACCAGTGGCGCCGCGAACTCGAGACCGAATTCGACGTGCCGGTCGGCCAACTCGGCGGCGGCGAACAGCGAGTCGAAGCCCTCACCGTCTCCACTTACGACTCCGCCTACCTCCGCGCGGACGAACTCGGCGACCGCTTCGGTTTCGTCGTCTTCGACGAGGCGCACCACCTCGGCGGCGAGGGCTACCGCGACGTGGCGCGATTGCTCGCCGCGCCCGCCCGCCTCGGTCTCACCGCCACGTTCGAACGCCCGGACGGCGCCCACGAGGAGGTGGCGAACCTCGTCGGACCCGTCGTCTACGCCCTCGACGCCGACGACCTCGCGGGCGACCACCTCGCTGATTACGAACTCCGGCGCGTCGAGGTGGAACTCACGCCCGCCGAACGCGACGCCTACGAGGACGCACAGGGCACCTTCGTCGACTACCTCCGCACCTCGGGGCTGTCGCTTACCTCAGGGAGCGACTACCAGGAACTCGTCAAGCGCTCGGGCACCGACCCGAAGGCCCGCGAGGCGTTGCTCGCCAAACAGGAGGCCCGCGAGATAATGATGAACTCCGACGCGAAAGTCGCGGCGTTGGCGCGCATCCTCGACCGCCACCGCGCGGACCGAATCATCGTCTTCACCGCCCACACGGACCTCGTCTACCGCCTCTCCGAGCGCTTCCTGATGCCCGCCGTCACCGCCGAGACGGGCGCGAGCGAACGGCGCACGGTGCTCGACCGCTTCCGCGAGGGCACCTACAGTCGGGTCGTCGCCGCCAACGTCCTAGACGAGGGCAAGGCAGAAATACATTATACA
>JBDGTR010000044.1:0-7561 GCA_042216635.1 Haloplanus sp.
CGAGATGCTCGTCGAGTTCGACGACTACTTCCTGCGGACGCTGGAGGCAAACGACGTCGACGTCGAGGCGGTCAAACGCGAAGCGCAGGAACAGATGTCGAAAAACGACTTCGACGGCGTCGAGGGGTTGGAGACGGTTCCCGACGCCATCGGCGAACTGTTCGTCGTGACGGGCGACCTCTCGGGGAAGCAACACGCCGCCGTCCAGTGTGCGTGTCAGGCCGGCGTCGACTCGGCCATCTCGAAGACCTGCAACTTCCCCAACTCCGCGTCCGTCGAGGACATGGACGAGGTGTACCGCTACATCTACGACCACGGCGGGAAGGGCGTCACCGTCTACCGCGACGGCACGCGCTCGAAGCAGGTGTTGACCACCCGCGCGAAGAACGCGGAGTTCGCCGACGAGAGCGAGGCCGCAGAGACCATCGTCGAGCAGATAGAGGAGGTCTTCGGCGGCGTCGAGGGCTTCCTCGAAAACGAGGACGTGCGCGCGGCACTCGACGCCCACGTCGAGGACTTGCTCGCCTCGGCGGACGGCGAACGCGAACTCGGCACCAAGCGCCCCCGGCCGGACGTCCTCCACGGCGTCACCCAGCGCATCGACACCGGCTACGGGAAACTCTACGTCAACATCAACGAAGACGAGGCGGGCCGGCCGTTCGAACTCTTCGCCAACATCGGCAACTCCGGCGGCTTCACCGCCTCCTTTACGGAGGCGCTTGCGAAGACCATCTCCACCGCGCTTCGCTCGGGGGTCGACCCCAGCGAAATCGCCTCGGAACTGCAGGGCATCCGCTCGCCGAAGGTGGCGTGGGACAAAGGCGAGCAGATAAACTCCATCCCGGACGCCATCGGAACGGCGATGCGGCGCTACCTCGACGGCGAAATCGACAAGCCCTACCCCAAACAGCAGAACCTCACGGAGCTAGAGAAAGCGGAGGCGCGAGCGATGGAGACGGAGACGGAGACGGACACCTCCACCCACGAACCCGACGGCGGGAGCGGCGCGGTGGCCGAGACGGACGCCACCGACGACCTGCTCGCGGCGGGCGAGAGTCCCGAGTGTCCGGAGTGTGGGTCGCTGTCGCTGTACTACTCCGAGGGGTGTAAGACCTGCGAGTCGTGTGGGTGGTCCGAGTGCTGACTGTGCGGTAGGGGTTCCTTGACATCCTCCCCGCCCTAAAGGGCGAGGATTCCCCGAAGGGGAGGTAACTGTGTCCCGGTGGTTCGCCGGGCCGTCTTGGCGAACCGCCGGTACTGACAATAAACCGGCTCTGTTGAAACCTCATCGTTTCAACATTTGTCTCGCAGGAATATCCGTTAGGTAGGTGTGCTTATCGACGAATATTCTGGTCATCGTATCCCTTGTCGCCAGGGAGAACCGCTACTTCCCCGGTATTCCGTTTGATGAGCGACGGCGCGATCTTCGAGTCGTGTTTTCGCTTCGTCGTTACGTGTCCGTCGAGAATCGCGTTCGACCTTGTGTCCACGAGAAACGTGACTTTCAACTGCTGAATCGTCAACTTCGTTCGTTTCGTGTAGTGCTTCGAGGCGTGACTGCGGTCAAAGCCGGAGGCATCTATCCCGACGACACCGTTCGTTGGGAGGAGTGTGACCGAGAGGTTGAGTAGGACACGCCACACCGTCGTATCAAGCCGATTGAACGCCTTACACAACGTCGAAGGAGGAGGGAGTTCCTCGAGGGTGATAGCTCTCCGAATCCGAGGCATCTCGATAAGTTCGTCAAGAAGCATCCGGTACGTCGTATTCTTCCGCACCTTGAGACAGAGCAAGACGACGTGCTGGTGAAGTGTGTACCGTCGTTTCGAGAACTTCGAAGAGTAGCGAGCGACAACTCGCCGAGCCAAATGAGATGCCCGCTCGACAAACCGGAGCAACTGCGATTTTGGGAGGGCTTCCATCCGGTCAGACTACTGGCCGAACCTGTAACGCTCTGAGGATTTCAACAGAGCCAATAAACCGTATGAGGCGCTCGGTTATTACCCTCCGTCACGTAGCCGTCGGTATGACCCTCGACGAACTCGACGCGTACGGGATGGTTCGGATGGACGACGACGAGATTCGGGCGTACCTCTCGGGGCAGAGCGTGGGCGTCCTCGGCCTGCCCACCGGCGAGGGGGTGCCGCTCCTCCGACCCCTCTCGTTCGGCTTCGACGGCGAGGACACCCTCTATTTCGTCTACGTCCTCGGCGCCGAGAGCCGGAAACGCGAGGTGAGCGACTGGGCCGACCGCGCGAGCTTCCTCGTCTACAGCGCCGATACGCCGTTCAACTGGCGGAGCGTCCTCCTCGCGGGGCACGTCGAGGAAGTGCCCGACGACGACCACGAGGTCGCACTGACGGCCACGGAACACGCGTGGCGTCCCGACGTCTTCGCCGCCGCCATCGAGGGCGAAGCCACCGCGCTCTACCGGTTCGAAATCGAGGAGTGGACCGGTCTCAAACACCTCGGACTCCCGCCGGAACTGGAGACCGAAGGCATCGAGTGAAGACACGCTGCGAGTCGGTCACGTGCGTGGCCCGCCGCTCTCGTCAGTGCGGCGCGGACCCGGCCGCCCCTACTCCATCTCGTTGCCGCCGTTGACGGGCGTGTAGGTTCCGGTCACGAACCGGGCGTCCTCGCCGACGAGTGCGGCGATTGCGTGGGCCACGTCCTCGGGTTGGGCCACCCGGTCCAGCGGCGTCTCGGACGCGACCCGTTCGCGCACCTCGTCGATGCGGTCGGCCGTGGCGTCGGTTTCGACCAGTCCCGGCGCCACGACGTTCGCGGTGATGCCGTGGGGACCGTACTCCTGTGCGACGTACTTGGCGAACGTGTCCAGCCCACCCTTGGCCGTGCCGTGGGCGACCAGTCCCGGCGAGGGACGCTCGCCGGCACCGCTCGAGACGTACACCACGCGGCCGTACTCCTGGTCGACCATCCGTGGCAACACCGCTTTCGAGACGGTGAAGGCGGCCTTGAGTTCGGCGTCGAGTTTCGACGAGAACTCCTCCCAGGTCATCGACGCGAGCGGTTTCGTCGCAAACGGCATGTTCGCGTTGTTGACGAACACGTCGATGCGCCCCCACTGGTCGAGGACCGCCTCGACCATGCGCTCGACTGCGGACTCGTCTCGAACGTCGGCCTGCACGACGAGTGCCTCGCCGCCGCCGTCACGAATCTCGTCGGCGACCGCGTGCGCCTCCGTCTCGCTGGCGCGATAGTTGACGACGACCTTCGCGCCGCGGTCGGCGAGTAGTTTCACCGTCTCGGCCCCGATTCCGCGGCTACTCCCCGTCACGAGTGCGACGCGACCGGTGAAATCAGACGCAGACATCGTTTCGAGCGCTCGCCGTTCGCGGTGAAGAGCCTGTCGCATCCCGATTTCGAGAGGGGTGCGAACCCGCAGTCTGCGGACGGAACCGGTCCGAGACGCGCCGTCGCTCCGAGGCGCCGACGCGCGCCGTTGCTCCGAGACGCACACCCGCGCCGTCGACGGGTGAGAGAAGCGGAACCGGACGCGGGGAACCCGGTGCAGGGGGCGTGCGGAAGCCGGTGAGAAGCCTTTTCTTCGTCGTAACGTAGATACTCGTATGCCGTCTGCACTGTTCGTCGTCAGCGAAGAGGGGTACTGGGGAGAGGAGTGTATCGAGCCGCTGACAACGCTCGACGACGCCGGGGTCGACGTCACCGTCGCCACCCCCACCGGAGGCCCGCCGGTCATCGACGAGCGGTCGGTCGACCCGGCGAACGTGGGCGAAGAGACCGCCACGCACGTCCGAGAGGTCCACGAGACGGACCCGCGACTCAACGACCCGGCGCAACTCACGACGGTCGACGCGGCGGACTACGACGCGGTCGTGTTCCCCGGCGGCCACGGGACCGAGTGGGACGTCAACCAGGACCGACACGCCCGCGCGCTTCTGCGCGACGCCGTCGAGACCGGCGAGAAGAAAGCGCTCGTCGTCTGTCACGCGGTCGGACTCCTCGCGTTCACCCGCGATTCGAACGGCGAGTTCCTCGTCGACGGTCGTGCCGTCACGGGCTTCCCGAACGCCTGGGAGGAGGGCATCGTCGACGACCGGGACCTGATGCCCGACGGCCGGAAACTCCCCTACTGGGTCGAAGACGAGGTGAACGCCGCGGGGGCCAACTGGGACGCCGAACTCGACGCCGACACGTCGGTCACGGTCGACGGCGACCTCGTGACCGCACGCGGGCCCGGGTCGTCCGCCGAGGCGGCCAGAACCCTGCTCGCGGAACTCGGCGTCGAGACGCCCGAGGCGTAGCCGGAGACGCTCCGAAACCGTCACTCACCCGTCGCAGGCGACCGGATAGCTCCGCGTCAGATTCGTCCGAACGCCGCCGCCCTCGGTTTCGAGGACACACACGTCGCCGGCGACGGCGCGATCGCTCTATGTCACACGCCGGGATACATCTCCGCGCCGACTACGCGGAACTGTTCTGCTCGGATTGCTTCGGCTCCGACTTCGCACAGGCGACCGGGTAGGTCCGCTGGGTCGATATCTCAACCCCGTCACCTACAGCACCGATGGCGAGCGTCAGCGATTCGTCCCCTTCCTCGCCGTCCGTCGGCGTGAGGCGGCCCTCGACATCCACCGAGCTACCGGCGCCGAGGGTCGCGGGTGCGTCGGTGACGACTGCGTTCAGTCTCCCCTCGGTGTCGACCACGCGCACGTCGACGGCGAGCGTCGCGTTCCCGCCGAACTGGTTGTAGAGGGTCAGGAATCGTTGCTTCCCACACCGGTCGAATCCGCGCGGAACGACGCCGAGGTACGCCTCCGCGTCGCTGACGACATCAACCTCGACGTCCCGCGTCGCGGAAACGGAGGTGAAACTCCCGGCCCCGAGGACCAGATTCGCGGCGAAGACGAGTGACAGCGCGACGAGTAGCCGTCGCCTCATCACTTGACTTCCGGCGGTGGCCCCTCGATTCCGAGTCGCATCTGACGGGTGTAGATCGTGTGGACCAACGAGAGGGCGCCGATGGCCGTGACGGTGAAGATACCCAGTTCGATCGCCGAGAGCGCAGCGAACGGTGCGACGCCCACGCTGTGGGCCCAGAACACGCCGCCGCTCGCCAGCCCGACGCCGAGGTAGTAGAGGCTCCACGGGATCTCCCTCTTCCGAACGACCTCCAAGTAGACGTCCACGTCCTCGGCCTCGTCGGTGAGTTCGACCTCGCCGGACCGCTGGTGGTACTTGACCATGTCCAGATCGTCCATCTTCGGCAGGTGGAACTGCTGGAGTGAGGTGTAGACGTTCTTGCGGTGACTGGACCCTACCTCGTTCACCGATTTCCCAGTCTCCCACGCCGCGACATGTTCCGAGAGCGTCCCCAAGTCCGCCCGATTGCCGTTCTGACGCAGGTAGTGGATGGCGAACCGCCGCCGACGACTTCGGAGCATCTCGAACACGTCGTCACGTGTTAGGTTCATATCATTTATCCCCCTGGTGCGGGCCACTCTCAGGAGTGGCTTAGCTAATGGCCGCACAACTTCGATACCGTAGGTCCTTCTATACCTTAAGTCACTGTTAAGGCTTGAGAAACGACCGTTCGAGCCGGTTCTGGCTCCGATTGAGAGCTAGTCTACCGGTCGTTGACGATGTTCTGTCACGTCGAGAAGATGATTCTGTCAGCGTACAACAAACGGGGTGTGTGGTGTTGGGTGGGCCGTGCTCCGAGACGGAGCGCGTGAACCACGATGCAACGACGAAAGTATCTCGCGGCTATCGGATCGCTCGCCGCCGGCGGGGCGGCTGCAGTGGGTACTGGTGCGTTCAGTCGTACGAGTGCTACCCGTGGAGTCAGTGTCGAAGCCACGGGTGACGGCGCTGCACAGCTACGGTTAATTCCGACCAGTGACTACGCGGAGTACAACAGTAATGACCTACTCGCTCTGAAGTTCCACAAGTTGAACGGCAACGCGGATATCGAAATCGCCGACGTGTTCGAGATCCAGAACCAAGGAGATCGACCCGTTGGGATCTTCATTGACGAGGGGAGTTCTAGCTACGCGTTCCAGAACGGAAGCGGGCCTGCCGAACAGCCGTCGGAAGCAGGTTCGGATGGCATGTACAACCAACTCGCCAACGCAGGATTCCCTCAAAACGGTTGGTTCGACGACGACAACAACACGGAAGACATCAATGGGCCAAAGGCGCTTCCGAGTGCCTATCGTTTCTCGACGTCCAATTCGACGAATCGGCCCTCGTTGGATCCAACCACCTACGATCACGTTCTCGGGGTCGGTGAGGCACTGAGTCCCGACTGGTATATATTCGACACACCTCCGGATCCAGACGACCTCGACGTGACCGGAAAAATCGTCGTCCTCGCGTACTCACAGGACTACGTCTACGCTGGGAAAGGCCCGTACTCGCGTCCGAAAGTCTCACTCACCGGTCCTTTTTCTGCCGAATTTTCACTTCCTCCACGGGTATCGTGGTTAACACGCCATCCAACTCCGAGTTCTACGACGTCACTCCCGTGGGAACGGCCCGCGCCGGCGACGAGCGATTCGACCGCGCCGTCGGCTTCCTGCGTACGCTGGACGTCCTCGATTCCGATCTCGACGCCGCCGTCGAAGTGGGCGAATTCGATGGGTGTCTCCACGACGCGGGGACGTCGCTCGGGACACGGGAGTCGCCCGTCGTGACCCCGGCACTCGAACGCAGCCACACGTTCGTCACTCGCGACCGTGACTTCGACGCCGTGCCCGGCTCCGCCATCGCCTTCGACGACGAGTGACGCCGCCCGGGCGAAAATGGTTTCCTCCCGCCGTCCGACCTCGGAGTCATGTCCGACCTCGGCGACTTCACCGACTTCTCCTCCGACGACGCCGGAGACGACGCGTCGACCGACGGCGACGCTCCCGCCGACTCGTCGACCGACGGCGACGGCTTCGAATCCTACGACGTCACGCCCGCCGGTTCCGACCGTGGCCTCGGCACCGTCTCCGTCTCGCAGGGCCTGCGCGTGGCCGAGGACGGCGACGACACGCGTCTGCGGGCGTTCGTCACCACGGACAACCGCGACTCGGTCCGCCTCGGCAAATATCTCCTCGTCCCCTACCCCGACGACGAACTGCTGTTCTGTCGGATCACGGCCCTGGAGTACGCCCAGGAGTTCCAGTCCGACGACGCCACCGAGATTCACGCCCGGCGGGCGATGCGCCGCGACGAGTTCGCCGAGCGCGACTACAAGTTCATCACGACCCTCGACCCCGTCGCCGTCCTCTTCGAGGACGACGGCGAACTGAAGCGGCGGATGACCGACCGCGTGCCGAAACCCGGCGCGCTCGTCACGGAGGCGGCCGACGCCGACCAGATCAAGACCGGGCTGTCGATTCCCGCCGACGGCGTCTTCCTGGGTCACCTCTCGGTCGGCGGCGAGAAGGTACACACCGCGGCGGACCCCCCGACCATCGACTATCGGTTGAAAGACGACTACGCCGACGGCGACCCGCTCGTGTTCAGACATCTGCTCGTCGCCGGCGGCACGGGGTCGGGCAAGACCCACGCCGCGAAGAACGTCCTC
>JBDGTR010000052.1:0-7080 GCA_042216635.1 Haloplanus sp.
TCCTGTCGGGGGACGTCCAGGGTTTGCGTCCGCATGTCGAAGGCGTAGGTGCGCGCGACGAACGGCGGGATGAAACTGATGCCGGGTTCGAGCAGTTTGCGGTACTCGCCGAAGACCGTCAGCGCCTTCTTCTCGTAGGCGTCGACGATTTCGACCATCTGGTAGACGGTGACGATGGCGAGCAACAGGACGAACAGTCCGACGACGACGACCCCGAGGTTGCCGATGCCGGACTGCAGGAGGGTCAGGGGCATGCCGGCATTTGGCAGGAGAAGGTGAAAAGCGTTCGCACGCGGCGAATCGTCGCGTTCGCGCCCTCAGGCGCGGTCGGCGTCGTCTTCCGCCTCGGGTTCGCTCGCTCGCTCCCGGCCGCGCGCGAGTTCGCGGTCGATGTCGTCCTCGAAGTCGTCGAGCGATTCGACGGTGAGGACGTTGCCGCCGCCGGGGTCGACGACCACCACCTCGGCGCCGACGGGTATCTCGCCGGAGACCGACCGCGCGGCGTAGTAGGGATTGAAACCGCCGTCGACGAGTTTCACCTCGCCTTCGCTGGGCGTGACGCGTTCGGTCACCCGACCGGTCGTTCCCCGGAGCGACGAGGAGTCGCTGGTCTGACCGGTGCCCTTGCCGCCGTAGAGGTCCAACTCGCGGTAGCCATAGAGCGCGAGGACGCCGAAGACGAGGACGAGGAAGGCGAGGACGAACGGACTCGCGGCGGGACCGAGCACCAACCCGACGACGCCGGCCGCGAGCAACGCCACGCCGACGACGACGAAGTGCGCCCCGGGCGCCATCGCCTCCGCCAACGAGAGACCGACGCCCGCGAGTATCAGGAGCAAAGACAGCGTCTCGGGACCGATGTCGAGTTGGAGGTAGACGAGGCCGATGGGCCGAACCATACCCCGCCGTTGGGACCGGGGGCGTTTAGACGTTACCGGCGACGGCGGTGTAGATAACCACCGCCGCGAGCAAGACGCCGAGGAGGACGAACGCGACGTTCTCGGCGTCGGGCGTCCCGGCTTCGAGTTCGTCGGGGGCGGCGTCGGCGTCGGCGTCTTCGCCCACCTCGTCGACGGAAAATCGCCACTCGGTGCCGTCGTCGCCGTCCGGGGACACGCTCATACCCCACCTAGTCGCCGCCGACTGAAATCGGTACCGGCCCGCCGGGCGCCGGTCCGTCGTCGCTCGACGGCGCCGGTCGCTCACCGCGGGCGTTCCAGTCGGGTCACGTCGCCCTCGTAGACGACGCCGCGTTCGGCGTGGAGGGTGACGGTCGTTCCGTCGGCCACGTCGTCGGGGAGGGGCGCACCGCTCACCATCGGGATGCCGAGTTCGCGCGCGACGAGGGCGGGGTAGCCGGTCATGCCCGGGCGGGCGTCGACGATGCCCGCGAGTGTACTGGTGTCGCCGGCGAACTCGCCTTCGAAGGTGGCGGGCAGGACGAGGATGGCCCCCTCGGGCGCGTCCGAGAGGTCGCCGTCGGGACTCCGAAACACGGGGCCGGAGACGCGCCCGCCGTTGACCTTCCGGCCGGTGGCGACCGTCTCGGAGGCGACGTGGACCTTCAGCATGTTGGTGGTGTTGGTCCCCTCCAGTTCGGTCATCATCCCCGAGAGGACGACCACGGTGTCGCCGCTGTCTGCGGCGCCGGCGTCGAGGGCGGCGTCGACGGCGGCGTCTATCATGTCGTCGATGTCCTCGCGGTAGGCGGCGTACTGCGCCTCGACGCCCCACGAGAGCGCGAGTTGGCGGCGCACGGGGTCGCGGGGCGTCGTCGCCACGACGGGCACGCCGGGACGGAACTTCGAGGTCTTTCGCGCCGTATAGCCCGATTCGGAGACGGCGACGATGGCCGCCGCCCCGAGGTCGCGCGCGAGATAGCGCGCCGCACGCGCCAGCGCCTCGGTCTGTGAGCCGTCGACCGCCGCCGGGACGCGCCCCTCGGTCGTCTCGGCGTACTCGTCGCTCGCTTCCACCTCGCGGACGATGCGGTCCATAGTCTCGACGACGTGGACGGGGTGGTCGCCGATGGCCGTCTCGCCCGAGAGCATCACCGCGTCCGTCCCGTCGAGGACGGCGTTGGCCACGTCGGAGGCCTCCGCGCGCGTCGGGCGGCGCGAGTGGACCATCGAGTCCAGCATCTCCGTGGCCGTGATGACCGGCACGCCCGCGTCCTGTGCGCGGTGGATGATGCGCTTTTGGACCATCGGGACGTCCTCCAGTGGACACTCCACCCCGAGGTCGCCGCGCGCGACCATCACGCCGTAGGCCGCCTCCACGATGCCATCGACGTTCTCGACGGCGCCCGCGCGTTCGATTTTGGCGACGACGGGGATGTCCCCCCCGACCGCCTCGATGGCGTCGGTGACGGCGTAGACGTCCTCGGCGTCGCGGACGAAACTCGCGGCGACGAAGTCGGCGCCCTCCTCGACGGCCACCTCGATGTCGCGGCGGTCTTTCTCCGTGACGACGTCGAGGTCGAGGTCCACGCCGGGGACGTTGACCCCCTTGCGACTGCCGAGCGACCCCCCGGAGACGACGCGCGCGACGACGGCGCCGTCTTCGACGCGTTCGACTTCCGTCTCGATGCGCCCGTCGTCGAGGAGGACCCGGTCGCCGGGGGCGACGGTGTCGATGGGGTAGGAAAGCCCCACTTCCTCCGGCGTCGCCGTCTCGCCTTCAACGAATCGAACGGTCGCGTCGGTCGCCAGTTCGATGGGGTCGTCGAGGGTGGCCGTTCGGACCTCCGGTCCCTGTAAGTCGACCATGGCGGCCAACGGCGCGTCGGTGGCGTCGTCGACGGCCTGAATCCGCCCGACGAGTTCGGCGCGGTCCTCGTGAGTCCCGTGACTCGCGTTGAGACGGGCGACGGTCATGCCGGCGTCGGCCAGTGCGCGGATAGTCGCGCGGTCGTCCGATGCCGGACCCAGCGTACAGACGATTTTCGCCCTGCGCATGGCCCCCCTTCGAGGGGGGTAGGTAAAAAGGCGGCCGAGTCGCCCGGTCAGCGAATCTTCGTGCCCGGCGGGGCGTCGCCGTGGGTCGTCAGCAGGTCGGCCTCCTCGCCCGCCGCCAACACCATGCCGTTGCTCTCGACGCCGAACAGTTCCGCCTTCTCCAGGTTGGCGAGGACGACCACCCGCGTCCCCGGCAGGGAGTCGAGGTCGTGGAGTTGCTTGATGCCCGCGACCACCTGTCGCGTCTCGACGCCGATGTCGACCTCCAGTCGCGCGAGTTTGTCCGCGCCCTCGATGCCCTCCGCCGACAGAATCTCCCCGACGCGAATGTCGAGGGCTTGGAAGTCGTCGAAGTCGACGCGGCCGTCGAGGAGGGGTTCGAGTTCGACGTCGCCTTCCGAGGCGTCGCCAGCGTCGCCGTCGGCCTCGTCGGTCTCGGCTTCGTCGTCGGCCTCGGCTTCGGCTTCTGCGACCCGTTCGGCCAGTTTCTCGTTGAGCGCTTCGACTCGCTCTTCGGGGATCTTCTCGAACAGTTCGTCGGGGGCGCCGAAGGCGGCGGCGGGGTCGTCGAGGGCGGCGTCGACGTCGACGTCGTGGACCGACCCTTCGGCGCCGACCTGCGCCCAGAGGCGTTCGCAGGTCTCCGGGGCGACGGGTTCGAAGAGGACGGCCACCGCGAGCGAAATCTGGACGCAGTCGCGGATGACCTGTGCGGCCCGGTCGGGGTCCTCGTCGACGAGGTTCCACGGTTCGTTGCGCTGGATGTACTCGTTGCCGAAGGCGGCGAGGGAGACGGCGGCGTCGCCGGCCTCGCGGACGGAGTAGTCGTTGATGGCCGCGCGGAACTCCGCGATGGCGTCCTCGATGCGTTCGCGCACCTCGTCGCTCACGTCGGCGTCGGGCGTCCCCTCGAACTCGCGGTGGGCAAAGAGCAGGGAGCGGTAGACGAAGTTGCCCACCGTGCCGACGAGTTCGTTGTTGACGCGTTCGCGGAAGCGCTCCCACGAGAAGTCGACGTCCTGTTGGAAGCCGCCGTTGGTGGCGAGGTAATACCGCAGGAGGTCGGGCCGGAAGCCCTCGTCCAGATACTCGTCGGCCCACACCGCGCGGTTGCGCGAGGTGGAAAAGCCCTGCCCGTTGAGCGTGATGAACCCGCTCGCCATCACCGCGCGGGGTTCCGAGAAGCCCGACCCGTGGAGCATCGCCGGCCAGAAGACGGTGTGGTGTTGGATGATGTCCCGGCCGATGACGTGGACGATTTCCCCCTCGTCGCGCCACGCCTCCTCCCAGTCGTAGACGTCGGGACCGACCCGCTCCGAGTACTGTTTGGTCGAGGAGATGTACTCGATGGGGGCGTCCACCCAGACGTAGAGGACGAGGTCCGTCTCCTCGTCGGGGTAGTCGATGCCCCACTCCATGTCCCGCGTGATACACCAGTCCCGGAGTTCGCCCTCGATCCACTCGCGGGGCTGATTGCGGGCGTTGGACGTGCCTTCGAGGCGGTCGATGAACGCCGAGAGGTACTCCTGAAAGTCGGAGACGCGGAAGAACTTGTGGGTCTGTTCGCGGTACTCGGCGGGGTTGCCGGTGATGGTACTCACCGGGTCCTCGATTTCGCCGGGTTCGAGGTGGCGGCCGCACCCCTCGTCGCACTCGTCGCCGCGGGCGCGGGCACCGCAGTAGGGACAGGTCCCCTCGACGTAGCGGTCCGGGAGGGACTGCTCCTCGACGGGGTCGTAGGCCACCATGATCTCCTTCTCGTAGACGTGGCCGTTCTCGACGAGGGCGCGCACGATGGACCGGGTCATCTCGACGTTGGTCGCGTCGTGCGTGTGGCCGTAGTTGTCGAAGTCGACGTCGAACTTCGGGAACGTCTCGGCGTAGGTCTCGTGCCAGTCGAGGGCGAACTCCTCGGGGGTGACGCCCTCCTTCTCGGCGTTGACCGCGACGGGCGTCCCGTGCATGTCCGACCCGGAGACGAAGGCGGTCTGCTGGCCGAGTTTTCGCAGGGCGCGCGCGAAGACGTCGCCGCCGACGTACGTTCGCAGGTGACCGATGTGGAGGTCGCCGTTGGCGTACGGCAACCCGCAGGTCACCACCGCCGGTCGCTCGGTGGGGAACTCGTCGTGACTCATGTGTGGCCACTCGTGGATGCGGGCCTAAAGCCCGCCGATTCGGTCGAAGGGTCGTCGGCGACGGGGGCGGGGACTCTCCGACGCGCCGCACCCGCGAGGGGACCCACCTCGACGCACCGGCGACGAACGAATCGACCCGGTCCATCGACCGCGACACCCCGCCCGCGACTCGTAGGGTTTATCCGTTCGCTGGCGGTACCTCACGGTACCATGGCCGAGAACAAAGCACGCAGTACCGGGAGCGCCGGCCGCTTCGGCGCGCGGTACGGGCGGGTCGCCCGGCGGCGCGTCAAGGAAATCGAAGCCGACATGGAGAGCGCCACCGTCGACGGCGACGACGTGACGCGCATCGGAACGGGCGTCTGGAAGAACGAGGAGACGGGCGAGGTGTTCACGGGCGGGGCCTACCGACCCGAGACGCCCGGCGGTCGCACCGTCCGACGCTCCATCCGCGCCGCACTCGCCACCGACGAGGAATGAGCTACAAATGTTCCCGGTGTAAGCGCGACGTCGAACTCGACGAGTACGGCGGCGTGCGCTGTCCGTACTGCGGCCACCGGGTCCTCCTGAAGGAACGCGCGCCGACGGTCAAGGAAGTCGACGTCGAGTAGGCCGTGCCCCCGACGCACGGCTACCGACACCGGGTCGTCCTCTCGTTCGACTACGACACGGAGCGTCGCGCCCGCGCCGTCGCACGAAGCGTCGGCGTCGAGGTGGGGGAGATAGACGACGACCGCTCGACGGCGTCGGTCGACCGCGACGGCGACGAGGTTCGGGTGACCGTCGCGGCGGCGGACCTCGTGGCTCTGCGCGCGGGGACGAACACGTGGCTCCGTCTGGTCTCGGTGGCCGAGACGGTGGCCGACGCCGCGCAGGCGGCGTGACGCCGGACGGACGGATTCGGACGGCGCCGAGCGGTCGTCGCCGACGGACGGGAATACGGGGCTTTTTCACTCCGGACACCTTCGGTCCGCGCATGCAAGGGAATCTGCCGCCGGAAGCACAGGAGAAACTCGAAGAACTGCAGGACCTTCAGGAGACGGCCCAGAAGGTCGCCGCCCAGAAACAGCAGGCCGAGTCCACGCTCAACGAGTCCCAGACGGCACTGGACGCCCTCGAAGAGATAGACGAGGACACCGTCATGTACCGCGAGGTCGGCGAACTCCTCGTCGAGACGGAGTACGACGCGGCCTACGACGACCTCGAAGACAAGGTCGACAGTCTGGAGGTTCGCGTCGAGCAACTGAACAAACAGGAAGAGCGCGTCCGCGAGCAGTTCGAGTCGCTCCAGAGCGAACTCCAGCAGATGCTCCAGGGCGGCGCCGGCGGCGCCGGCGGCGGCCCGATGGGACCGGGCGGCGCGGGCGGCGCCTGACGACCGGCATCGGATGTCCGAACCCGACGACGAGACCGTCGTCCAGACGGCCGCCGAGGCGGCCGAGGGCGTGGTCTTCGCCCACTACAAGCAATCCGAGGTCCGCGACCTCGACGTGACGGTCACCTTCGAGGAGGGCGTCCTCGAAGTCGACGTCTACCTGAACGCCCCGGACGACGCGGCGGACGCCGAGTCCGTCGCCGACGAGGCCGCCCGCGCGGCGCGGGCGGCCGTCGACGACCTCTTCGACGCGTCCGACTGACCGCTCCGGGGCACCCGGCGTTTAGACTCGCTAGTGACGAGTCTGGCCGCGAGGAGGACGCACACAAGAGTTAAATCGATAGGGTGGCAATTGGTACCACATGTCTTCCGCACACAGAACGGGGTCGAGCGCGTTCGACCGCCTTCGCTCGCATTACGACGAGTCGAGTCGCATCTGTCCGAAGTGTGGCTACGAGGACACCGACGGCGGGTGGCGCGTGACCACGACGGGGAGTCGCGTCCACTACCGACACCTCTGTCCGAGTTGCGGCGCGACGGCGACGCGCGAACTCCGCCTCTAGGCGAGGAAGAATATCAGCACGCTCACCGCGAACGTGACGAGGATGACCGC
>JBDGTR010000006.1:0-6953 GCA_042216635.1 Haloplanus sp.
TACCGGCCAGGCTCTTCGGTCTCCGCTTCGGCCTCCGTTTCGGCGGCGATCCGCAGCGTCTGGTCGGCCAGCTCGACCTCGATGTCCTCCTTCGAGAACCCCGGCAGGTCAGCGGTCACGACGTACTCGTCGGCCCGATCCTCGACGTCGACGTCGACTCCATTCGTCAGCGCCATCTCCGCCCGCGGGAGGTCCTCGAACTGCTTGCTCATACGTTCGAACATTCGCTCGATCTCCTCGAAAGGGTTGTTTCGTCGCATGTCGTTGTCACGTTGTCTCGCAGAGAACAAAAAGCTAGCGGCCGACCGAGGTCGGTTACACGACGTGCTCGACGTCGTACGAACCGAGAGGGCGCACCCAGCCGTCCGGTGCCAGCGCTTCGAGGTCCGCGATCGCGTCCTGGGTCCGGTCCTCGTACAGCCCGGCCGCAATGTCGACGTGGAACATGTAATCGCCCAGTCGTTCGCCGCTCGGCCGCGACTCCAGCCGGGAGAGGTTGATATCCCGCTCGGCGAACGGCTGGAGCAACTCCAGGAGGAGTCCGGGGTAGTTCTCGTTGGGGTAGACGACGATGGTGGTCTTTCCGCCGGCCTCCGAGCGCTCCGCCGGGCTGGCGACGACGAAGAATCGCGTCGCGTTCGAGGTGCGATCCTGGATGTCCTCGGCCAGCACGGCCAGGGTCTCGCCGGCGTTGTCCGGGTGGCCGATCCCGGCGACGGTGGCGTCCGATCGGGCACGCTCGACCCCCCGGGCGGTGCTCGCGACCGCCTCGAGACCGACGTCGGGGTAGGTCTCCTCGAGGTACTCGCGGCACTGAGCGAGCGCCTGGGAGTGGCTCGCGACGGTCTCGAAGTCCTCGTCCTGGGCGAGGAGGGCGTGTCGAATCGGCGTGACGACCTCGCGCACGACCGAGACGTCGAGATCTGCCAGGGCGTCGAGCGTCTCGGTGACGCTCCCCTCGATGCTGTTCTCGATGGGGACGACGCCGCGGCGGTACTCGCCGTCGGCGACGGCCTGGACGATGGCGGTGACGGACTCGCTGAACGTCACCTCGTCGGCGACGGCGTTGGCCGCCCGATGGGAGTAGGTTCCGGCGGGACCGAGCGTGATGGCTTCCATATCCGAACGTGCGCGGAGAGGGAGAAAAACGCGTCGGGTCTCATACGGTGTCTCGTCCGTCGGTACCGGCGGTTCGCCACGACGACCCCGTTCAGCGACGGGCTTCCGAAGGCTGGCTACGATACGCCCGCTCACAGCGTTTATCGTGAGTCCCTACCGCCGGTTGGCCGCCCCGGCCCGGCGAACCGGCGGTACACAGTCACGATAAACGCTATCAGCCTTCGGCGCAGACGTCCACGAAGTTCCGCAGGATGCGAAGCCCCGTCTCGCCGCTTTTCTCGGGGTGGAACTGCGTCCCGAAGACCAGTCCCGACTCGTCGGCGACGACCGCCGGGAACCGAACGCCGTGTTCCGAGGTGGCGACCACGGCGTCCTCGTCGTCCGGGACGGCGTAGTACGAGTGGACGAAGTAGGCGTACTGTCCGTCCACCCCTTCGACAAGCGGATGGTCGCGTTCGACCGACAGGCGGTTCCAGCCCATGTGCGGGATTTTCTGCCCCTCGGCGAAGCGGACGTTCCGCCCGGGAACGAAGTCGAGACCGACCACCTCGCCCTCGCCGGCGTGGTCGGCCTCCTCGCTGGTGGTGAGGAGCATCTGCATGCCGAGGCAGATGCCGAAGACGGGTTGCCCGCGGTCGACGCAGTCGGCCAACGCCTCGCGGTAGGGACCGGCGTTCTCCATGCCCTCGCGGAACGCGCCCACGCCCGGCAGGACGACGCCGTCGGCGGCCGCGAACTCGTCGGGGTCTTCGGTGACGGTGACGTCCGCGCCCGCGCGTTCGAGTCCGCGCGTGGCCGACCGGAGGTTGCCGAGACCGTAGTCGACGATGACCACGTCCGCCAGCGTCTCCGACGGCGGGGAGAGGCTCATACGCGAGAGTTCGGGGGGCGCCGGCAAGTGGCTTTCCGTTCGGGCAGGTGGGTGCCGGGTGTCAGTAATCGCCCAGCCGCGACTGTCCGCCGCCGTCGGTGGAGTGGCCCACCAGTTCGGCGGCCGCCGCGATGGTCTCGGTGAAGGCGTAGCGCTGACTCCGGTCGTAGAGCGTCGCGGCGGGGTGGAGACAGACGAGAACGCGACGGCTCTCGCCGCCGACGCGCGCGTCGACGACCGACCCCGCTTCGGTCGTCACCGCCACCGAGCGGTCGAGGAGGCGTTCGCTCGGCACCTTCCCCAGCGTGACCACGAGGTCGGGGTCGACCACCGACACTTCGCGGTCCAGGAACTCACGACAGTTGTCGAGTTCCTCGGTCGTGGGGTCGCGGTTCTCGGGCGGGCGACACCGGACGCAGTTGGTGATGCGCACGTCGGCGCGCGCGAGACCCGCGTCCCGGAGGGCGTCGTTCAGGACGTCGCCGGAGCGCCCGACGAAGGGTTCGCCCTCGGCGTCCTCGGTGGCGCCGGGCGCCTCGCCGACGAACAGGAGGGCGGCGTCCGCCGGCCCGACGCCGTTGACGATGCGACTCCGCGACTCCACGAGGGCGGGACAGCGCTCGCAGGCACAGACGTCCGGCCCCTCGGTCTCGACCATGCCGAAAGGCGGGTGGCCGGCGGCTTAAACGTCTCCGTCGGCGCGGAGTCGGCGGGCCGCCCGCGCCGCGAGTCGGGCGACGCGAAGCGGTTCCGGGCGGCCGCCCTCGGGGGTGAACGCCCGCACCACGTCCTCGGCGTCGTCGGCGTCGAGACCCACCGCCCGGAGGTACACCGTCTCGTCGTTCACGGCGAGTCGGCGGCGCGGCGGTTGGGCGCGGTAGGTGTCCAGACGCCGGTCGAGGGCGTCGCCGTCGAACTGCTCCCGTAAGGCGGCGTCCAGTCCGGGACTCGCCTCGAAGGAAATCGAGAGGACCGGCCGGTCACACGCCTCGTGGAGGCGCCGGAGGTCGAGGACGTTGAACCACGCGGGGGCGATGCCCGAGACGAACAGATAGCGGACGTCCTCGCGGTCGAGCGTCGAAACGAGGGATGCCACGGCGTCGGTGGCGTCGGTGCCGCCGACGCGGCAGGTGCCGAAGACGAAGTCGTCGGCGACGCGGTCCGCGCGAACGAGGGCGCCACAGAGGGTGCTACGACCGGCCCCGTCGTCGACGCCGTCGTACGACTCGGCGACGCCGAGGGCGCGAGTGCCCGGCTTCAATCGTCTTTGATGTCTTTCAGGCGGTCGAGCAGTTCGTCGTTCGAAGCGCCGATTTCGAACTCGACTGACCCCTGATGGTCGTTCTCGGACGTCTCGACGCCGTCGCTGTCTTCGAGGTCCGCATCCAGTTCTTGATTCTCCTGTTCGGATTCGTCGTAGCTCCCGAAGCCCATACGGGAGTACGTAATCGCCGCGTCGCCAAAAAGTATTTGCAGGCCGTCCTCCCTTCGCCCCGTTTTTGTCCGCTCGGCCGTAGGGTGATACATGCAGGTCGTCAACGTCACGGACGCGGCCGAGGAGTTCACGTGTAACGCCTACCTCGTCACCGGCGAGCGCCCGGTCCTGGTCGACGCGGGGACGATGCCCGGCGTGGTCTCCGAGATAGAGCGACACGTCGACCACCTCGACGCGGTGGTGGTGACCCACCAGCACTCCGACCACGTGGGCGAACTCGACGCCGTCCTCGACGCCTTCGACGCCGACTGTTACGCCTACGCCGACTACCCCCGCCGGACCCACGGTCTCGCCGACGGCGACCGCGTCCGACTGGGCGACGAGACGGCCGACGTGGTGCATACGCCGGGCCACGCCGACGACCACGTCTCGCTGATGGGCGAGCGGACTCTGTTCAGCGGCGACGTCGTCGTCTACAACGACGGCGCGTTCGACGACGGCAGTTTCGGCCGGACGGACCTCCCGGGCCAGTCGCGCGACGCCCTCGTGGACAGTCTGCGCCGACTCCTCGACCGACTCCCGGATGGCGTCGAATCGATGTACGCGGGCCACGGCGACCCGTTCTACGCGGGCGAGACGAGCGAGGATAGCGTCCGCGACGTGATAGAGCGAGCGCTGGCGCGGGCGGAGTTGCGCGAACCGAAATATTCCGAAGATTAGGCGCTACGGCGCTCTTTGGCCTTCGGACGGAGGTTCTTGTAGCCACACTTCCGACAGCGCGTGGCTCGCGGGGGGTTGCGCGCGTTACACCGCATGCAGATCTGTTTTTCGAGGATTCGGCGTTCCGCCTTCTCGAAGGAGGCCATACCGCCCGATTTCCCGGCGACGTTGATAACGCTTGCGAGACCGAACGGCCGAGGCGTGGCACAACGCAAGGGTTTAGACGGCCGATAGAGTAGTCCGGGGCATGGCGAACTGTCCACTCGCCGACGACTGCCCCAGCTTCTCGGAGCGAATCCAGGGGATGGGGTGTCAGCATTACGGCGACCGAGCGGGCACCGAGTGGTGCAACCACTACGACATGCCCATCTCCGATCTGAAACAACAGCCCGTGAAGTCGGGCGAGGAGGTGGTCGTCGACGTGAGCGACATCCACGAGAGCGGTGCGGGCGTCGGGCGCACCGAGGACGGCTTCATCGTCCTCGTCGACGGGACGCTCCCGCCGGCCCGGGCGCGCGTCCGCATCGACCGCGTGAAGGCCAACCACGCGACGGCCGAGGAGATAGAGCGCGTGCCGATGGACGACGACGCGGAGGAAGACGCCGAGGCAGACGCCGAGACCGATTCTGACGACGGCTCCAGCGACCGACCGGGTCGGCCGGACCGACTCGGCAGTCGAGACAACTTCTGGGGCGGCTGACGCCGACCGTCGACGCGGCGTCGGGAGTGGACAGCCCGAACTGTAGCTTTTTTGGGGCGGAGACCGTAGCGGGTGGTATGGAAGAGGAGCCGGACGCCACGGCCATGCTCGAACGCGCCGGGTTCGACCCCGAGAAGAGCGTCCTCACGCGCCGACAGGCGGAGGTGCTCGCCCTCCGCGAGCGAAACGTCCGCCAGTCGGTCATCGCGGACCTCCTCGGCACCTCCCGGGCGAACGTTTCGAGCATCGAATCGAGCGCCCGGAACAACGTCGAGAAGGCCCGCGAGACCGTCGCCTTCGCCGAGGCGCTCACCGCGCCCGTCCGGGTCGAAGTCGAGCGCAACACCGACCTCTACGACGTGCCGAAACTCGTCTACGACGCCTGTGACTCCGCCGGCGTGAAGGTCAACCACACCGCGCCGGACCTGATGAAACTCGTCAGCGACGAGGCCGGCGACGCCGTCGAGGGCCGCGAGGTGCGCGCGCCCCTCCTCGTCGGCGTCACCAGCGAGGGGACGGTCCGCGTCCGGCGCTCGAAGTGACTCACCGGAGTCTCGTCGGCGTTCGTCGAGTCGACGCCACTGAGACCACGTGAGGGAGAACGGAGCCGGCGAGACGCCGGGTGGCGACGATACTCCCTCTCATAGTGTTTATTGTGACTGTTTACCACCGGTTCACCGCTCCGGTCCGGCGAACCGGCGGTAGTGACTCACAATGAACACTATCAGAACCGGCCCTCGTCGTCGAGTTTCGCCACCACTTCGCGGACGCGCTGGGCCTCGTCGGTCGGCACCACCACCACCCGGTCCCCGTAGCTCACCACCGCGAGTCCCTCGACGCCCACCAGCGAGACGTGGACGCCGTCGCCGACGACCACGTTGTCGGCGGCGTCGAGGGCGAGCACTTCGGCGTCCCCGCCGCGGACGTTGCCGTCGGCGTCGGCCGGGAGGACGCGCCGGAGCGCGTCCCACGACCCGAGGTCGTCCCACTCGAAGTCGGCGGGGACGACCGTCACGTCGGCGGCGCGTTCGAGGACAGCGTAGTCGACGCTCGCGGCGTCGACGGACTCGAAGCCCGCGTCGGCGTCGCCCTCTTCGAGCGCCTCGACCAGCGGTGCGAGCGGCGAGTCGCGCGCGGCCGCGAGGAAGGCTTCGGGCGTCCACGCGAAGATGCCCGCGTTCCAGAGGTAGCCCCGGTCGACGTACGCCCGCGCAGTCTCGGCGTCGGGTTTCTCGTGGAACGCCGCCGCCTCGAAGCCCATGCCCGCGCCGCGTTCCGCGCCGGGTTCGAGGTAGCCGTACCCCGTCTCCGGGCGCGTCGGTTCGCCGCCGAAGGTGACCAGCGAGTCGGTGTCGGCGGCGACGCGCAGGCCCCGGCGGGCCGTCGATTCGAAGTCGCCCGCGACGTGGTGGTCGCTCGGGAGGGCGAGGACGAGGGGGTCCTCGAACCGCTCGGCGACGCGGTAGGTGGCGTAGGTCAGCGCCGGCCCGGTGTCCTTGCCGGCGGGTTCGACGAGCACCGTCGCGTCGGGGACGCAGTCGCGGACGGCGGCCGCGAAGGCCGGTCGGGTCGAGACGACCACCTCGTCGGCGAAGTCCGCGCGGGCGACGGTGCGGGAAAGCAGGGGGTCTTCGCCCACCAGCGGGAGGAACTGTTTGGGGCGGTCGCTCCGACTCGCGGGGTAGAGCCGCGAGCCGATTCCGCCGGCGAGGACGACGGCGACGACGGGACGGTCGGTGTGAGCGTCTGTCATTCGGGTTCGGTGTCTCTCCCCTTCTCACCGAACGACATTCGCTCTTTTGCCCGCGCTCAGTCGCCGCCGACGCGGTGGAAACGGGGGGATTCGGAGCGCGGCGCCGCTTCGGAGAGGAACGTCAGCGACGGACTCGCGCCGAAGGCGACGAGCGAGGCGAGAAAGACGGGGGTGACGCTCGCCCCGTCGGTCAGCGCGATGGCGATGAGCGCCGAGGAGAGCGGGGTGCCGGTGACGGCCGAGTTGAACGCCGCCATCCCCGTGAGCATCGCCAGCATCGGCGGCAGTCCCGGCACGACGAGGGCGGCGACGCGACCGACGAGTGCGCCCATGAACATGTGGGGGACGATGAGGC
>JBDGTR010000059.1:0-6211 GCA_042216635.1 Haloplanus sp.
CTTGACCAACTCTCTATTCCAAAAGTGAGCAACTATTTCTAATCGATACTATAGCCTCCGGGAACTGGAGACTTTCCTCAACACGCGAGTCCTCGAACGCGCGTTGCTGGATTCGGACGTGACGCTCGTCGGCGACGCGGAGAGCATCTATCACGCCCTCCGGAGCGACGACGCCGCGCCCGGACGGCAGGCGGAGGTTCGGTCGCAACTCGACCGGGCCGGGCCGCCACTGAGCGAGGTGGAAGCCGACTTCGTCTCCCACCAGACGGTAAAGCGCCACCTCCAGAACTGTCTCGGCGTGGAGACGAACCGGGAGTCGACGATTACGCTCGACGACGCCGCACGGACCGTCGAGTGGGCACAGTCACAGAACCTCTCGGTCATCGAGAACACGCTGAGCCGACTCCAGAACGCGGGTCTCCTCGACGCCGACCACGTCGACGTGACGCAGTCGGTCCGGGTGACCTGTGAGCGGACGGGCAAGACGTTCCGATTGCGGGAGTTCCTCCGAGAAGGGGGCTGTGAGTGCGACGACGCCCGCGAGAACCGACGCGAGGACTGACCGCTCCGTCTGCCCGTTGGGACTAAGTACGTGACCGCGAATTAAGCGACGGACGCGATACTCATGCCCCAACACACAGACGCCACTCCCGCGACGGTCGCCGTCGAGAACATCGGCGGCATCGACGCGTGCGAAATCCGGTTCGAACCCGGGGTGACCGTCCTCACCGGGCAGAACGCGACGAACCGAACGTCGCTGTTGCGCGCCGTCGCCGGCGTCTTCGGCGGCACGGCCGCGACGTTGAAAAGCGACGCCGACGAGGGGTTCGTCCGACTGGAGTACGACGAGACGTACACCCGTCGCTACGTCCGTGGGGCGGACGGGGCGGTCCACACGGAGGGAGCGCAGTACGCCGACGCGCCGGTACTCGTCGATTGCTTCGCGTGCCTCCTCGAAGACAACCCCGCCCGCCGGGCCGTCGAACGGGGCGATGACCTCCGCGAACTCCTCATGCGCCCCGTCGATACGGAGCACATTCGAGCGCGGATTCGGGAGTTCGAACGCGAACGCAGGCAGGTCACCGACCGTCTCGAAGAAATCGAGGCGGAACGCGAACGGTTACCGGCGGTGGAATCGAGGCGGACCTCGCTCGAAGCCGAACTCGAAACGGTCACGGCGGACCTCGAAACGCTTCGCGGACAGGTCGCCGACGCCGTCGACGCCACCGGAGCCGACGGGGCGGAGACGCTCCTGACGGAGCTGGACTCGCGGCGGCAGTCGCTCGCACAGACGCGCGACGAAATCGAGACCCAGCGGTCGACGCTCGAAACGTTACGCGAGGAACGGACGGCCGTCACGGAGGAACTCGACGGGGTAGACGGTCCCGACGAGGAGAAAGCGAGCCTCGAACGCCGACTCGACGAACTGCAGGACCGCAAAAGCGAGCTTCGGGACTCGATAAACGACCTCTCGGCCATCGTCGAGTTCAATCAGGACCTCCTCGACTCGACCGAGACGGCCGAGGAGAACGGAGCGGTCGCGGACGAACTCGACCCGAACGCCGCGACGGTCACCTGTTGGACCTGCGGGAGTCGCGTCGAACGTCGGGCCATCGAGAGCCAACTCGACGAACTTCGGCGCGTTGTCGAAGCGAAGCGAACTGAGCGACGGGAACTCGAAGCGGAGATACGCGACCGACAGGAGCGACTCGACGACGTCCGCTCGGCGAGAACCAGACGGACGGAACTCGAAGACCGACGCGACGAAATCGACCGGCAGGTGAAACGCCGCGAACGACGACTCGAAACGCTCGAAGGGGACGCGGCCACCCTCCGGGAGACGATTGCCGACCTCGAACGTGAGATGGCGGACGCCGAGGGGGTCCGCGAGAGCGAGTCGATGGAGCGATACGAGCGACTCTCGGAACTCGAATACGAACGCGGACGGATACGGCAGGAACTGACCGACGTCGAAGACGACGTCGAGCGACTGGAGTCGCTGGGCGAAGAGCGAGACCGACTCGAAGCCCGGCGAACCGGGTTGCGGACGGAACTCGAGTCGCTCCGAACCCGCGTGGAGACCCTCGAACGCGATGCGGTGGAGGCGTTCAACGAACACATGGCGGAACTCCTCGCCCGGTTGGAGTACCGAAACGTCGAACGGGTCTGGATAGAGCGAACGACGTCGTCCGAGGACGGCGGAGCGTTCGAGTTACACGTCGTGCGCACGACCGAAGACCAGACGGCGTACCGGGACACGGTCGACCACCTGAGCGAAAGCGAACGCGAGGTCATCGGACTCGTCGTCGCACTCGCGGGGTATCTCGTTCACAACGTCTACGAGACGGTTCCCGTGATGTTGGTGGATTCGTTAGAAGCCATCGACGCGACCCGCATCGGCCGCCTACTCGAGTACCTCTCCGAGTTCGCGGTGTTTCTGGTCGTCGCACTCCTCGTCGAAGACGCAGAGAAACTCGACGGCGCGCATACGCGCGTCTCCGCCGAGAGAATCGGCTCGTAGCCCCCCAGTCGCGCGAAGCGAACCGCCCGAAGGCGGGTGAACGCACCGCATCGACCGGACCGGGCGTGCGCCTCCGGTGGGACGTCGATACCCGACGCGCCGCCGACCACACAACTTGTCTAATTCACATAAAGTAATTTAGTTGAACACGTCTGGTCGAACGCTCGCCGCGAACCGCGCCCCGACCGGGGGACCCCACTCGACGACCGGCCGACGACGAAAATCCGCGCCACGGCGCGTTCGACGGCCCGTAATCCGAATCGACGGCCGCCAGTCGGTCGTCACGCCGTCGGCGACGAACGAACGCCGCCGGCAGAGCGCCGACGGGTGCGTCGGTAGCGACGACGACCCAGACGCCGCGTTTCGCGCGACTACGCCACGAGCGACCACGGGGCGTCGGGTCGGAGCGGTCGAACCGGCCGTCGACCCGGAGTCGAATATATGTCCAAACATATATGAATGTTTATTCATCTGTTTGATTATAGTTTGACGAGTCGGCCGCCGTCGAAGCGTGGTGAGGGTTCGTCCGGTTGCCGCCGCGCGTGGCCGGGGAGAGGGAGGCGCGTGTGGGGAGCGTCGTCGACCGTCACGGCCCCGTCGCGCGACGATAATTTCCGGTCGGGTCGGCCGCTGTCGGTAGTTCTTTGCCGGTGGGTGTGGCCACGGTTCTCATGGGAGAAACAGCACGACTGGCCGAGTTCGTCGCCGACTTCACCGCCGACGACGTACCCGACGAGGTGGTCGTCCACGCGAGGCGAGCCATCCGCGATTACCTCGGCGTCGCCATCTACGGGTCGGCCCACGGCGTCGGCCGGCGCATCCGGTCGTACGTCGACGCGTCGATGCCCGGGTCGGCGGCGACGATGCTCGGCGACGGCACCGCGAGCGTTCCCGGCGCGGCACTGGCCAACGGCACCTTCGGCCACGCCGTCGACTACGACGACACCTTCGAATCCATCGTCATCCACCCCACGTCGCCGGTGTTCCCGGCCGCCCTCGCGCCGGCCGAGTCCGCCGACGCGACGGGCAACGACGTGTTGGCGGGCTACGTCGTCGGCGTCGAGACGGCCTACCGCGTGGGCCACGCCACCTACCCCGCCCACTACGACAACGGCTGGCACAGCACCGGTACGATTGGCGCCTTCGGCGCGGCCGCCGCCGCCGCGTCGGTCCTCGACCTCGACGCCGACGCCGTGCGCCGCGCGTTCGGCATCGTCGCCTCGGGTTCGTCCTCGCTGAAGAAGAACTTCGGGACGATGACCAAACCCCTCCACGCCGGTCACGCCGCGAGCGCCGGCGTCCGGGCCGCCATGCTCGCCGACGAGGGGTTCACCGCCGACCGGGACGTCCTCGACGGCGAGATGGGCTACGGCGCCGTGATGACCCCCGGCGGGAGCTACGACCCCGACGTCGTCACCGACGGACTGGGCGCCGAGTGGGGCACCCTCGACGTGGGCTTCAAACCCTATCCGTCGGGCGTCATCACCCACGCGGCCATGGACGCCCTCCGTGACCTCGTGGTCGAGAACGACCTCACCCCCGAGACGGTCGAACGCGTCACCGTCTCGCTGGACGACGCCGCCTCGGAGATGCTCATCCACGCCGACCCGAGCGACGAACTCGAGGCCAAGTTCTCCATCGAGTTCTGCCTCGCGGCGGTCCTCCGGGAACGCGACCCCGGCGTCCACGAGTTCACCGACGAGTACGTCCGCGCCGCCGCGACGCGGGAGGCGATGGCTCTCGTCGAACGCGACTTCGAGGAGGACCTCTTCGGCGGCGGCTTCGCCGGCTACGGCGCTCGCGGGGTGGTCGAGACGGCGGCGGGCGAGACGCTGGTCGCAGAGGAGAAACACGCCCCGGGCGGTCCCACCAACCCCGTGAGCGAGGACCGCCTCCTCGGCAAGTTCCGCGCGTGCGCCGAGACCGTCCTCCCGACCGAGGAGGTCGACGACGTCCTCGCCGGTCTCGACGCCCTCGACGCCGACGACGCCGACGGACTCGACCTGTTGCTGGCGGGCGCACGGACGGCGTAACGGACGGTTTCGGGCGAGAGCGACGAGCGTCGCGCGACGACGGTGTGGCGGGCGCTCGACGCGCGAAAAAACGGGAAAACGCGGGCGGTGAACGGTCCGTGCCTCGGGTCAGGTCAGCGCGACTACTTGTTGCGCTGGAGGACCTGATTGATCTCCTCGGCGGCCTTGTCGGCGGCCTCCTTGACCGGGACGCCGTTCGAGAGGATGCGCTGGTGCATCTTCCGCGGAATCTCGTAGGTGATGGCCGAGGCGCCGGGGACGGCCGGGATGACCGACGGCTTGAACTCGTTGAGCGTCTTGGCCGCCGCACCGCGCCAGAACTCCTTGTAGATGTCCGTCTGGCCGAAGTAGTCCTTGTTCTGGATGTCCTCGGGGACGACCGGCACGAACCCGAGGTTCTTGGCGTTGTTCACGGAGTTCTCCGGGTCGCCGACCCAGTACTCGATGAACTTCATCGCGGCGTCCTGTTTGGCCTGATTGCCGCCCAGACTGCTCTTGATGAACCCGAGCGACGGGAGCCACGCCAGCGCGGCCTTGGTGCCGCCGTTCATGGGCACACCCCACGTGTACAGCCCGTTTTTCGTCTTCTGTGGCTGTTCCTCGTGGTAGTCGCCCCACAGGTCGGTCGAGTCCTGAATGTGGTTGCAGGCGATTTGACCCGCCCAGTGCATCGTGGTGGACTCCTCGTCGCCGGAGTTGATGGACCGAGAGCTGAAGTAGCCCTTGTCGATGTAGTCCACCTGCATGCCGATGGCGTCGAGACCGGCCTGCGAGTTGATGGTGGCTTTCGAGCCGGTGACGTCGACGACGCCCGAGAGGGAGCCGCCGTACTGCGGGATGTACAGCGACATGTACTCCTCGTCGGACTGCTTCATGCCCGTGGTGTCCGGCCAGTGGTTCTTCTGCTTGCCGAGGTCGGTCTGCTGGAGCTTCTGGTAGATGCCGGGCATGTCGTCCTTCCAGTGGAGACTGCCGGCCTCGTGGTTGACCTCGGTCTTGTCGATGCCCGCCTGGTCGAGCCAGTCGGTCCGCCAGCAGGTCAGATACGGCCGGAAGCCGAGCGGCATCGAGACGAGGTTCCCCTTCTCGCCGGTAGACTGGGCGCCCCACACCTCGTGGCCCGACATGATCTTCTCGGAGGTCTTATCCGCCAGCGACGAACTCTCCCAGAGGTCGTTGACGACGAGCCCCGCGCCGCCGGCGAGGATGCCGGGTCGGGTCATCACCTCGACCATGTCCGGCGTGTTGCCCGCCGCGCGGGCGGACTGGAACTTCTTCTCGACGTCCGTATACGGGACGCCGGTGATGTTGATGGTCATGCCGAGGTCGTTCTCGGCCTGTTTGACCAACTTGTCGGTGTATTTCTTCTTCGTCTCGCCTTCCGTGTAGTACGAGAGCCAGATCTCCAGTGTTACGTTGTCGGTGCTCCCGGAGGTGGACCCGCCGCCACCGCCGTCGTTGCCACCCCCACCGCCGTTGCCGCCTTCGTCGCCGCCACCGCCGCCGCCACCGGAACACCCGGCGAGGGCGCCCATCGTCGCGAGTGCCGCACCACCGCCGGTCGTCTGTAACATCCGCCGCCGCGATACCTTCCCGGATCCCCTTCGGGACGTGTCTTCATTTGCCATTGTTTGACAACCCAAACGAGTATGACTGA
>JBDGTR010000036.1:0-6039 GCA_042216635.1 Haloplanus sp.
GGAGCGGATCTTGAGTCCGCCGCCGTTTCCGGGCTTGGCTACCCTCGCACGCACTCCGAGGCGACGCCCTCGTGAAGGTTCAAGGCTCCGGTTTCGGTCGACGGCCCACCGGTGGCCGCGAATCGTGTCACTCCGCTGGAAACAGACGTACCTTTATTTATCTAAAACTGTATACTGAACGATGTATGTCCAGTGAATCGGCCCCCGCGCGACAGCAACGTGACTTGCTCGAACTCCCTTCACACCCCGTCGCCTACGTCGCCCTCCTCGCGTCGCTGGTGTCGGCCGGCGTTCACCTGTTTCTCGCCCCGCGAGTGATGGGCTTCAGTCAGACGACCGGCACGCTGTTTTACCTCAACGGCTTCGGCTACATCGGCGGCATTCTGCTCTACCTGAGTCGCTACTGGCGGCGCGAACTCTACCTCGTCGCCGCCCTCTACGGACTGACGACCATCGTGGCGTTCTTCGCACTCAGTGGTCGCATCAACTGGATGTCCATCGTCTCGAAGACGGCCGAGGCGGTGCTAGTCGTCACGACGGCGTATCTCTACACCTCCGAGACGTCGTGACTCCCCCGTGGTCGGTGGCTCTCGGCCGTACGGCCGGACCTGTTTTCACTCCGGAGCGCCTCCCTGCGACCATGGTGACGGGAGCGGACGACCGATGACGCCGACGTACGCGCCCCTCGACGCCGACGAGGACGCGGCCGTCGACCGTCCGATTCGCGTCCTCCACGTCGACGACGACTCGGCGTTCACCGACCTCGTCGCGCAGTATCTGGAACGACTCGACGACTCGATGGAGGTGTCGACCGCCCACGGCGGCGAGGAGGCCCTCGACCGACTCGCGGAGGAAGCCGTCGACTGCGTCGTCAGCGACTACCAGATGCCGGGGATGGACGGTCTCGACTTACTGGAGTCCGTCCGCGACGACCGTCCCGACCTCCCCTTCATCCTCTTTACGGGCAAGGGGAGCGAGGAAATCGCCAGTCGGGCCATCTCGGCCGGGGTGACGGACTACCTCCAGAAGGAGGGCGGCACCGGCCAGTACGCGGTGTTGGCCAACCGCGTCGCCAACGCCGTCGACCGCGACCGCTCGCGCGACGCCCTCGAAACCAGCCAGAAACACCTGTCGCTGTTCATCGACCAGTCGCCGCTCGGCGTCGTCCAGTGGACGACCGACCACGAAATCGTCCGCATCAACGACGCCGCCGAGGAGATATTCGGCTACGCCGAATCCGAACTTCGGGGGCGCTCGTGGCAGGCCATCGTCCCGGACCACGAAGCCGAGCACGTGCGAGAAATCGCCGAGCAGATACAGCGCGACGAGGGCGGCTACCACGCCGTCACCGAGAACGTCCGCAAGGACGGCGAACTCGTCATCTGCGAGTGGCACAACCGCGTCGTCACCGACGGCGACGAGGTGGTCGCGGTGTTCTCGCAGGTCCAGGACGTCACCGACCGCGAGGAGCAACGCCGTCGGCTGGAGACGCTCATCAGCAACCTCCCCGGGATGGTCTACCGGTGTCGCAACGCCCCGTCGTGGCCGATGGAGTTCGTCGGCGGCGAGTGCGAGTCGCTCGTCGGCTACACCGCCGCCGAACTGGAAGCCGACGAGGTGCTGTGGGGTGGAGACGTCATCCACCCCGCCGACCGGACCGAGACGTGGGAGGTGGTCCAGCGCGCGGTCAACGACCGCGAACCGTTCGAACTCACCTACCGGGTCGTCACCGCCGACGGGAAGACGCGGTGGGTGTGGGAACGCGGCCGTGGCATCTACACCTCCGACGGCGCCCTCGACGCCCTGGAGGGGTTCATCACCGACGTGACCGACCGCAAACGCCGGGAGACCGAACTCGAAGAGACGACCACGGTGCTGTCGACCGTCCTCGACCACCTCCCCGTGGGCGTCCTCGTCGAGGACGCCGACCGGAACGTCCTCGCGGCGAATCCGGCGTTCTGTGACCTCTTCGGGCTGTCTCTCTCCCCCGACGAACTCGTGGGACTGGACTGTGCGGCCCTCGCCGAAGAGAGCGCGTCGCTGTTCGCCGACCCGGGGTTCGTCGAGCGCATCGAGACCTTACTGGACCGGCGCGAACCGGTCGACGGCGAGGAACTCCGCCTTTCCGACGGTCGAACGGTCGAGCGGAGTTACGTCCCCTACACGCTCCCCGACGGCGAGGCGAACCTCTGGCTCTACTGGCCGGCCGACGACCGGTGATGCAGTCGGTCAGGCGACGTCGCCGAGGTCGTCGACCGCGCCGGCCAGCGACTCCCCCCACGCGAGGAGCGATTCGTCGGCGCCGTAAGGCGCCACGCACTGGAGACCGAGGGGGAGGTCGCCGACGCGTCCGCTCGGCACCGTGAGCGCCGGGAGTCCGCCGTGGGTCCACGGCAGATTCATCACGGGGTCGCCGGTGTCGCCGATGCCCTCCGGTGCCGGGCCGGGCGCGGCCGGACAGACCAACAGGTCCACGCCCGCCTCGGCGAGTCGGTCGGCGACGTACTCCCGGAAGCGCAGACGCCCCACGCGGGCGTCGACGAGTTCGTCGACGCCGACGCTCTCGCCCCTATCGAGGAGCGCGAGCGTTTCCTCGGCGTAGCGGTCGCCGTAGGCGTCGCGCCACTCCGCGTGGGCGAGTGCCGCCTCCGCCGCGACCAGTCGGTTGTGCCGTTCGTTCACCGCCTCGACGTGGTCGAGCATCGGGACGCGGCGCACCTCGTGACCGGCGGCCGCGAGGGCGTCGACCGCCGCCTCCAGGCCGCCGAGTGCCACGTCGCTCGCCTGGTCGAGGTAGGGACCTTCGGGGACGCCGACGATGGGGTTGGTCTCGGTGTCGACCCGCTCCCACCCGTCACAGAGGACGGCCGCCGCCTCGCGCATGCCCGCGACGTCGGCGGTGAACGCCCCCACGTGGTCGACCGAGGGAGCGAGCGGAACGACGCCGTCGAGGGGGATGCGGTCGTAACTCGGTTTGAAGCCGACGACGCCACAGAACGCCGCCGGGCGGACGACCGACCCGATGGTCTGCGTGCCGAGTGCGAGCGGACAGGTGCCGTCGGCGACGGCGGCGGCCGACCCGCTGGAGGACCCGCCGGGCGTGTGAGCGAGGTCGTTCGGGTTCCGCGTCGCCGGCGGGTCGAAGTACGCGAACTCGGTCGTCCGGGTCTTCCCGAGGAGGAACGCGCCGGCGTCGCGCAGGCGTTCGAACGCCGCCGACTCGGGACCGGTGAGCGCCGACGCCGGCACGTCCGCCCCCGCTTCCGTGCGGTGGCCGTCGACGTGGAAGATGTCCTTGACGCCGACCGGGACGCCGAACAACGGCGGCCGCCGGGCAGGGTCGTCGTCGCGGGCTTCGAGCGCCGCCGCCTCGCGCGCCAGTCGGTCGCCCCGTCCTGTTTCGGGGACGAACGCCTGTACGTCGCCCTCGACGGCGTCGAGGCGGTCACGGAGGTCCGCGACCAGTTCCGTCGGTGTTCGTTCGCCCGACCGGAGCGCCGCACGGAGCGGGTCGAGCGGGTGGGGTTCGTATCGCATCGTCACGACGCCTCACGCGCGGGTGCAATAGAGGTTCGGGGTGTGAACATGCTCGGGGCGTGAACGAGCCGTTCGGGGTGACGGTCCCTGCGTTCGTCACTCCAACTGCTCGACGTAGTCGTAGTCGGCGGGGTAGGCGCTCGGGCGCGCACCGTCGAAGTCGATTCGCCACCCGTCGAGGGCCGCCGGGTCGTCGAGGGCCGCCCGGAGGGTCGCGCGCACGTCGTCGACGTCGACGCCGTAGAAGTCCCCGGGGACGCCGTGGAGGTACTGGAGCGCCGTCTCGAACAGCGAGCGCATGCCGGCGTCGTTCTCGAAGTCGAAGTGCTTGTACGCGCCGGCGGCGACCTGCACCATCCCGTGGAGGAAGGCGCTCTCGGTGGTGCCGCTTCCGTAGTTGTACCACTCTGCTTCGAAGCAGTCGTGCGATTCGTGGAAGTCGCCGGCGTTGAACAGGCGGACGCCGTGTTCGACCGCCCGCCGGAGGGTGGCGTGGGCCCACGCCCGCCGGTCGGCGTGCCACCCGGTCGGGTCGCCGAGCGGTGGGGCGACGCTCGGGTCGCGGGTGTGGTCGTCCATAGCGAACCCTCGCGCTCCGGGCTGGTAACGGCGTCGGTGGTCTCTCCGAGACGGAACGCACTTCAACGGCGACGCCCCAGTTGTCGCCAATGAGGATTCGTGAGTTCGGCGACGACCCGGACGTCGCGGTCGTCGCGGCCGTCCACGGCGACGAGCCGTGTGGCCCGCAGGCGGTCGAGGAACTGCTGGCCGACCCGCCGGCGTTCGACCGCGGCGTGAAGTTCGTCGTCGCCAACGAGCGCGCACTGGAGCGCGACGTTCGCTACGTCGACGACGACCTCAACCGGTCGTTCCCGGGCGACGCCGACGCCGAGAGCCACGAGAAACGACTCGCGGCGGACCTGCTGGCCGAACTGGAGGGGTGTACCACGCTGTCGCTTCACTCGACGCAGTCCTACGCCGACCCGTTCGCACTCGTCGACGCGGTGTCGCCGGAGACGGCGGCGGTGTGTTCCCGCCTGCCGGTCGACGCCGTCGTCGAGACGGACGCGTACGCCGAGGGGCGACTCATCGACTACCCCGGGACGGTCGAGGTGGAGTGCGGGCGCCAGTGGTCGGAGTCGGCGGCGCGAAACGCCCGCGACGTGGTCGAGGCGTTCCTCGGGGCGACGGGCGTCCTGCCCTCGGCGGCCGCCGACCCCCGCGACGTGCCCGTCTTTCGGATGACTGGCCGGGTGCCGAAGGCGGCGGCCGACGACTACGAGGTGTTCGTCGAGAACTTCGAGGAGGTGCCCCGCGGCACGCAGTTCGCGGCGGTCGACGGCGACGCCGAGGTCGCAGAGGAGAGCTTCTACCCCATCCTGATGTCCGCCGAGGGGTACGAACGGGTCTTCGGCTACGCGGGCCACCGGGTGGGTCGACTCGGCGACGTCACCGAGGGTCAGTCCTCGCGCGGCGCGAGTTCGACCAGCGTGAGGTCGCGGTCGAGCATGCAGTAGTCGTGGGGCGGGTCGCCGAGGACTTCGTCGATGCGGTACTCCACGTCGAACTCGGCGCCGTCGGGGACGCAGTAGGCGTGACTCGGACAGTCGGTGTACGGACAGGTGCCTTCGAGTTCGGCCTTGCTCCCGGCGTAGGCGCCCCGCGAGGGGACGTTCGCCGGGATGGAGGCGGGTTCGACCTCCACCGCTCGGACGCCGCCGTCGTGGACGGCACAGTCGAGCGTCTGTGCGTTCTCGCGGACCGACGTGATGCGGTAGCGCGTCCCCTGCGATAAGTCGAGACACTGTCCCCGGTAGGGACACCCGTCGCAGGCGCCCGACTCGCCACGGAAGACGAACTCGCGGCCGACCTCGGCGAGGCGGGTTCCGATGAGGGTGACCTCCGACATGAGCGCTCCTTCTCGGCCCGCCCGGTTAAGCCTCGCGCCCCGTGAGTTCGTCGAGGCGGTCGAGGTAGGTCTCCCGGGGCACCTGATAGCACGTGCGGTAATCGACGCCGCCGTCGGCGAACCGGCGGGCGAGCGCCACCGCCCCCTCGGTGGCGGCGTCGCGTTCGTCGTATCGCTCGACGGCCGCCTCGACTTCGGGTTCGAGGTAGAGCGTCACCGTCCACCCGTCGTCCGTGCGGGCCTCGGGCCGGCGGCGGGGCGACCCCGGCGAGAGGTAGACCGTCGGGAGACAGGGCGCCGGAAAGGTCTCGGCGTCGAAGACGTCGGGCCGGTACGCCAGTATGCTCCGCCCCTCGGGTTCCGCGTGCCACAGCGTCCACCCCGGGGGGAGCGCGTCGTCGTCGAGGCGCATACGCGGCGTTGGCGCCGACACGCCTAAGTCCTCCCGCTTGACCCTCGCGTGAACGTCCGCTGGCGGCGTCGCATCGCCCCCGAACCGCCGACCCTCGCCGCCGTTCGCGGCCGTGCGGTCGATTCCCGGATTTCTGCGATGGGGGGAAGGCTTATCTATGTGTACCACTCACAATGTTTAT
>JBDGTR010000064.1:0-5587 GCA_042216635.1 Haloplanus sp.
CCTCGGCGGTGCCGACCACCTGAAGCGGCGGGCGGAGCGCCGAGGGGTAGTGGTGCATCAGGCCGGTCAGCATGGCGTCGGCGTCGCCCATCTCCACCATCACGCTCCCGAGGTAGTTGCCGTCGCGGACGAGTTCGCGCGCCTCGCGGCGGGTGATGCCCTTGCGCTGGCGGAGTTCGTAGAGGCGTTCGGCGTACGGGTCGAGTTCGTCCTCCCCGGGGTCGACGATTTCGGGTTCGAAGTCGAGTCCGAGTTCCTCCATCTCCGACCAGATGCGCTCGCGGTCACCCAGCAACACGGGCCGGGCGATGCCCTGTTCGGTTATCTGGTAGGCGGCGCGAATCATCTTCTCGTCGGTGCCCTCCGCGAGGACGACCCGCTTGGGGTCGGTCTTGGCCTTGTTGAGGACGACCCGCATCATCTCGCGGGACTTCCCGAGGCGGGCCTCCAGTCGCTCGCGGTAGTCGTCGGTGTCGATGTCCCGCCGGGCGGCGCCGCTCTCCATGGCCGCCTCGGCGACGGCGGGCGCCACCTCGAACATCACGCGCGGGTCGACGGGTTTCGGGAGGATGTACTCCGGGCCGTACTGGAGGGGTTGGTCGCCGTAGGCTTTCACCACCGCGTCGGGGACGTCCTTGCGCGCGAGGTCCGCCAGCGCGCGGGCGGCCGCGAGTTTCATCTCCTCGTTGATTTCGGTCGCGCGCACGTCGAGGGCGCCACGGAAGAGGAAGGGGAACCCGAGGACGTTGTTCACCTGATTCGGGTAGTCCGAGCGCCCGGTGCCGACGACGACGGTGTCGTCGCGGGCCGACTTCGCGTCGGGGTAGCTGATTTCGGGGTCGGGGTTCGCCATGGCGAAGATGATGGGGTTGTCCGCCATCGACCGCACCATCTCCTGACTCACGATGCCCGCGACCGAGAGACCGACGAGGACGTCCGTCCCCGCCACGGCGTCGGCGAGGTCGCCGGCGGGTCGGTCGCTTGCGAACTCGGCTTTGTACTCGTTGACGTCGCCCGCCTCCGCTCGCTCGGTGGTGATGATGCCCGTCGAGTCACACATGGTGATGTTCTCCTTCGGGACGCCGAGCGAGTGGTAGAACTTCGCGGTTGCGATGGCCGACGCGCCCGCTCCGGAGATGGTCACGTCGAGGTCGGCGAGGTCCTTGCCCACGATGTCGACGGCGTTGAGCAGACCCGCACCGCTGATGATGGCGGTGCCGTGCTGGTCGTCGTGGAAGACGGGAATCGACATCTCCTCGCGGAGGCGCTCTTCGATGACGAAACACTCCGGGGCGCTGATGTCCTCTAAGTTGATGCCGCCGAAGGTCGGCTCCATCGCCCGCGTCGACTTCACGATGTCCTCGGGGTCGGAGAAGTCGAGTTCGATGTCGAAGACGTCGATGTCGGCGAAGCGTTTGAAGAGGACGCCTTTCCCCTCCATGACGGGTTTGGAGGCCTGCGCGCCGATGTCGCCGAGACCGAGGACGGCCGAGCCGTTCGACACCACGCCCACGAGGTTCCCCTTGGCGGTGTACTCGTAGGCCATGTCGGGGTCGGCGTGGATGTCCTCACAGGGGGCGGCCACGCCGGGCGAGTACGCCAGACTCAGGTCCCGCTGGGTGTTCGTCGGCTTGGTCGTGGATATCTCTATCTTGCCGGGCGGGTCCGTTCGGTGGTACTCCCTCGCGTCGTCGTCCAGTCCCATACGCCCGACCACAGAGGGTGTCGACAAAAAGCTATCCGTGGCTGTCGATGATGTCATTCGACATACGTCGAAGGGATTCGACCGGACACCGGCGGTCGGTCCGGCCACTTCAACGGTCGCCTCACTCCCGGCCGCCGGGACGCTTCGGACAGGTCTAAGTACGGACGTCTCCGAGTCGGGCGTATGAGCCGTTCGCGCCTCCGCTCGGCGCTCACCTTCCCGCGACTGGCCGCGTTCACCACCGCGCTGACGCTCACGCTCGTCATGCTCGGCATCTACACCGCCGCGACCGGGTCGGGACTCGCCTGTTCCGCGCAGTGGCCGCTCTGTGACGGCGGCGTCCTGCCCCAGACCATCCCGAGTTTCGTGGAGTGGTTCCACCGCCTCGTCGCCATGATAACCGGCTGGTTCATCGTCGGCACGGCCGTCTGGTCGTGGCGCCGGGACGGCCGGACCCACACGGCGGCGGTCCTCGCCGCCCTGCTCCTCCCCTTACAGATAAGCATCGGCGCCGTGACGGTCACGCTCAACGGCGTCCTCCCGGCGGGCTACTCGCCGCCGACGCAGGGCGCCCACCTCGTCGTCGCGCTCACCATCTTCACGCTCCTGGTCTGGACGACCCTCTCTGCCTTCGCCGACCGCTACGTCGACCCGCCGCGCATCCGCGTCCAGCGCGCCACCGTCGTCGGCGTCGTCGCCCTCGTCGTCGCCTTCCTGCTCAGCCGCGTCTTCACGCCCCTCCCCTACACACCGGCCGCACAGGCCGCCTTCTACGGCACCTCGCTCTCGCTGTTCGCCGCGCTGTTGGCCTCGGCTCGCTGGCTCGGGAACGCCTCACTTCGAGTCGCGCCCGTCGTCGCCCTCGCCGCCGTCTTCGGCGCGATGCTCCTCGGGCGCGACCTCGTCTTCTATACGCCCGAGATTCGCCTCCTGCACGGCGCACTGTTCGTCGTCGCCGGCGCCTGCCTCCTCGGGACGGCCTACGCCACCCGCCGGGACGCCGCCGGCGACAGCCCCGGGACCGCGTTCGGCGACTAGAACTCCGTGACGACTTCGACGCCCGTCGTCTCGTAGTCGGTCATCGCGTCGAGGCGGTCGGGCACCTCCGCCAGCGACACCTCGCGGCGGACCAGTCGCCCGGGTTCGATGGCGTCCGACTCCACGAGGCGGAGCAGTTCGTCGTACCTCGTCGGCGGCATCCCCCGCGCGCCCTTGAAATCGGTCTCCATCATCGCCATCCGCTCGACCGGGAGGGACACCTCGCCGCGTTCCTCGTCGGTCGTCAGCCCCACCTGTACGTGCGTCCCGCGACGCCGGAGCGAGAACACCGAGTTCCGACACGTCTCCGCGATGCCGAGGGCGTCCACCGAGAGGTGGGCGCCGCCCGCCGTCGCCGACCGAACCGCGCCGGTGACCGCGCGGCCGTCCTTTCCGCTCGCGTCCACCGTCGCCTCCGCGCCGAGGTCCGACGCCAGTGCCAGCGGTTCCTCGCGGACGTCGACGGCGACGACCCGCGCGCCGAGGGCGTCGGCGATGTGGACCGTCGAGAGACCGACGCCCCCACAGCCGTGAACCGCCACCCAGTCGCCCGCGCCCACGTCGCCGCGATGGGTCAGCGCGTGGAAGGCCGTCATGAACCGACAGCCGAGGGCCGCCATGTCCCGCGCCGAGACGCCGTCGGGCAGGGCCATCGCGTTGTAATCGGCGTAGGGGACGTGGACCCGTTCGGCGAACGCGCCCGGCGCCTCGGACTGGAAGCCGAGTGCCAGACCGTCCTCGCAGACGTTGCCGTGGCCGTTCAGACACTGCGGACACGACCCGTCGCCGAGATTGAAGGGCACCGCCACCCGGTCGCCCTCGGAAACGCGTTCGACGCGGTCGCCGACGGCGACGACCCGCCCGGCGGGTTCGTGACCGAGAATCTGCCCCTCGGGCACCCGGTCGCCCACCCACTCGCCGTGGCCCTGCCACGCGTGCCAGTCGCTCCGACAGACGCCGCAGGCTTCGACTTCCACCACGGCGCCGTGTGGCGCGAGGTCCGGTTCGTCGACGTCGGTTATCTCCAGCGGTTCGCCGTGTTCCCGGAGGACTGCGGCGCGCATGCCCGACTACACGGGTGGCGGTCGCAAAAAGGAGTCGCCTACATGAAATCCGAGAGTCCGGCCTGTCCGTCGTCGGAGTCGCCCGCGTCGCCGCCCTCACCTGCACCGTCGTTTGCGTCGGCCGCGTCGTCGCCGTCGCTGACCGCGCCGTCGCCGCCCGTCGCCTCGCCGTCTTCTCCGCGCTCCCCCCACTCGGCCGACGCCTCGCCGCCGAACGCGCCGGAGTGGTCTTCCATCTCGCGGTCGCGCAACGCCTCGGCGTCGGCGACGATGGATTCGACCTTGTTGGTGGTCTCGCCGCTCCCCGTGACGAACGACACCGCCGCCTCGTCCATGTCGTAGTAGGCCGCCATCGCCACGGTCAACTCGCGGGGCTTGCAGTGGTGGGTCATCGCCGAGAGGAACGGGAGCAGTTCCCGCCGGGCGACGGCCATGCTGACGCCCGCGCTCTCGGCCACCGTGCGGACCACCTCGTCGGCCGTCGCGTCCGAGGAGGGCCAGAACTGCGGGCGGGAAAAGCGCGTCCACCCGCCTTTCTCGCCGTCGCGGGCGGCCGCGACGCCGCCCGCGAGTGCGTCCGTCGCGTACCGCCAGTAGCCGTACTCCTGCGTGGCGCGCACCCGGCCCAGCCACCGGTCGGCGTCCGCGAGGCTGTCGTACGCGCGGGCGAGTTCCGCCCCCTCGTACACCTTCGGGACGTTCTCGGCGACCCACTTCGTGAGGTCGTCCGGCGTCTCGTCGACGCGGTAGGCCGACTGGACGGCCTCCTCGGCGGACACCTCTTTCAACACCGCGTCGAGGAAGGGAAAGACGCCGAGGCTCCGGTCGCGTTCGCCCGTCACCACGTCCTCGACGGTCAGTCGGCCGCCGCCCTCGGCGGCCGCCTGCAAGTCGTTGACCGCAGAGCGCAGGTCGCCCGCGTTCGCCTCGGCGATGCGGTCCAGTGCGTCGGCCTCGAACTCGACGTCCTCGCGCCGGCAGACGTCCCGCAACACCGGCACGATGGAGCGCTTCGAGACGTCGCGGAACTCGATGTCCCGACACGCGTCGCGCAGGCCGCGACTCATGTCGTAATACTCGTTGGCGATGAGGACGATTGGCTGGTCGGCCTCCTTGACCAGTCGCGTCACCGCGCTTGCCCCGCCGCGGTCGTAGTTGCCGTGGATGTTGTCCGCCTCGTCGAGGACGACCAGTTGCCGGCCGCCGCCGTCGCCGCCGGCCGACCCCGCGAGCGTGGCGTTTTTCGCCGCCCGCCCCGCGAATCGCTCGATGACGTCGCCCGTGCGCTGGTCGGAGGCGTTGAGTTCGACCGTCTCCCACCCCATATCGGACGCCAGCGCGTGTGCCGCCGACGTCTTGCCCACCCCCGGACTCCCGTAGACGACGACGGCCTCGCGGTGGTCGTCCCACGTCTCCGCCCACTCCTTCAGGGCGTCGCGGGCCTTGTCGTTCCCGCGGACCGCCGAGAGCGTCGACGGCCGGTACTTCTCCGTCCAGTCTACCATTACCGGAGGAAGGCGCGAGGCGCGTTTAGTGGTTGCGCTCGCCCGGCCGTCTTGGGCCTTCCTATTTCTTTTTGCGAGGAGAGAATCCCGCCGTTTACGGCGGGAGTGAATCCGACAACGATTCCACGAACCACGTTCTGACGCTAATACGGATATTAAAGTAGTATCGTGTCGTAGCATGACGTACACCGAGGCGGCATGACCGCCCACCTAATCGGACAACGCTCTTCTGTAGAGGATTGTTGGTGAGTTGGAGCAGTAGCTGGAAGTCACAG
>JBDGTR010000057.1:0-4760 GCA_042216635.1 Haloplanus sp.
TTCGAGAGCGAATCGAGGACACGTCCCTCGAAGGCGTCGTCCGGAACGGGTCGCTGAAATTGGCGAAAGCCGTCGCAAAACGCAGGGGCCACGAATCAGCGCGTCGAATCCTCTCATCGGGTCGGATTCCGCTGGCCCACTTGGATAAGTTCGGCGTCTCCGAGAAGCGACTCCCGACCGAACCGAACGTGCTTCCCGGCGCGACGGTGTTCGACCTGCTCCGTGAGGCGGACAGCGACTGGCTATACGTCGGCTATCCGACCGACGACCAGACGACCGAGGCTGTCGAGACGGCCTTTCATCGACGCCTCCGCGACGACCACCGGTTCGTGTATCTGCACTACGCGGAACTCGACTGGACGGGTCACGACCCCCGGTCACGACACGGACGAACGTCGACAGACCCTCGAGGAGATAGACGCCTCCATCGAACGCGTCGTCGACCACGCGGAACGGCGATTCGACGACGTCCGTCTCGTAGTGTTCGGTGACCACGGGATGGTCCCAGTCCAGGAGGTGGTCGACATCGAAGCCCACCTCGACGAATTGGAACCGAATCGGTGGGCGGACTACGAATACTTCCTCGATTCGAACCACGTTCGGTTCTGGTTCGACACGCCGGCAGTCGCGGAGACGGTCCGGGCATCGATCTCGTCGCTTTCGTGGGGGTCAGTGTTCGACACCGAGGAGCGACGACGACTCAATGCGGACGTCTCCCGGCGCTACGGCGACCTCATTTTCGTGTTGTCCCCCGGCTACCTCGCGTTGCCGAACTTCTTCCAACGCGACTATGCCGTCGCGGGGATGCACGGCTACCATCCAGATACGCCGGCGAACCATACGCGATTGCTCGTCGACGACCGCGGACAGGGGTTTTCGTTCCGGAACCCCGACCTGCTTGACCTCGTCGACGTGTTCCCCACGCTGACCGACGTGATTGGCCTCCCGACGCCCAACACCAATCAGGGAACGAGCATCATCGAAGAGCCATGAAAGCATCCATAGTCATTCGGACGTACAACGAGGCCACACACCTCCCGAAGACGTTGCGATGCATCGACGACCAGCAGTTTTCGGACGATCACGAAGTCGTCGTCGTGGATTCCGGATCGACCGACGGAACCGTCGACATAGCCAGAACACTCGACGTGGACGTGCCGGTGAACATCGTCGAGATAACTCAAGCGGAGTTCAGTTACGGGCGGGCACTCAACCTCGGCGCCGACGCGAGCGACGGAGAGTACGTCGTGAACCTCTCGGCGCACTGCCCGCCACTCTACGACGACTGGCTTCGTTCGCTCGTCGGCCCACTCGAAAGCCGGGACGCAGTCGCCGGAGTGTACGGCAAACAGGTCTCCGAACCGAAGCGGAATCCGTACGAAGCGGTGGAGTGGGCCGATACCTTCCCCGACCGGAGGGCCGTCTTCGAGTCCTACGACGAGGCGATTTCGGGGACGAAAGCCGACGTGTTCGCGTTCTCGAACTCCAACTGCGCGGTTCGAAAGCGCGTATGGGAGGCGAACGGATTCGACGAGCAACTCGCGTACGCGGAGGACAACCACTGGGCGCGACGGATTCTACGTCGAGGCCACGAAATCGTATACGAACCCGACGCGGCGGTGTATCACTCCCATCCAGTGACGTTCCAGCGGACGTACAACGACGCGAAAAACAGTACGCGGGCGTTCGAGGAGATAGAATCCGTCAAGCGCTCTCATGCCGAACTCGCGGGCTGTGTCGCGTATCACCTGCTCACGATACCCGTCTATGCGGTTCACGCCGTGCGCATGCTCTACGAACAGGGCGAACTCCGACAGCTACCGTCCGTCGTGCCGTTCGTCACGGGACGGAAGTTGGGTCGCATCGGCGGATATCTCGCCTACCACTACGGCCCTCGCTGACGCCGACCTCGCCACCACGGTCAGATACTCGAAACAAGTAAGGTGAGGCCGGCGCTACTCATCGGTCGATGATTCACGACGTCGAAGTTCGGGACCTCAAAGTGAACGCCGACGAACGCGGCCGTCTCGTGGAGATGTTTCGAGCGGATTGGGCGGAGTACGACCCCTCACCCGCGATGTCGTACTATTCGAGAACGTATCCCGGCGTGGTTCGAGCGTGGCACCGTCACCTCGAAGAACAGGTAGACTACTTCGTCTGTCCCGAAGGCAGAATCAAAGTCGGTGTCTACGACGACAGAGTGGGGTCGCCCACGAAGGGAGAACTGGACACGTTCGTCCTCGGCGACCACGCCCAGCGAGTCGTCCGCATTCCCGGCGAATGCTGGCACGGGTTCAAGACCATCGGCGACGAACCGGCGTTGCTGGTCAACTTCCCGACGAAGCTCTACGATTACGAGAACCCGGACGAGGAGCGTCTCCCCTACGATACAGACGAAATACCTTTAGACTGGGATGCGGAACCCCACGAATAACGCATGAAAGGTGTCCTGCTCTCCGGGGGAACCGGGTCGCGCCTGCGGCCCATCACCCACACGGGTCCCAAGCAACTCGTCCCCGTGGCTAACAAGCCCGTCATCGAGTACGCGATAGCTGACCTCAAAGCAGCGGGCATCACGGACATCGGCGTCGTCCTCGGAAACAAAGGACGGGAGGTAATTCAGGAGTACCTCGGCGACGGGTCGAGATTCGGTGTCGACGTGACGTACATCATCCAAGGGAACCCGCTCGGTCTCGCCCACGCAGTCGGGTGTACGAGGGAGTTCGTTGGCGACGACGACTTCGTGTTGTATCTCGGCGACAATATCCTCAAGGAAGGCATCGACGACCTCGTAGAGAGTTTCGAATCGGGTGACTACGGCGCAGGAATCGCGCTACAGGAAGTTGACACGCCCGAACAGTTCGGCATTGTGGAAACCGACACAGAGGGTAACGTTGTCCAACTGGTCGAGAAGCCAGATGACCCGCCAACGAACCTCGCACTCGTGGGAATGTACGTCTTCTCTCCTTCCGTCTTCGACGCTATCGAACGCCTCGAACCGTCGTGGCGAGGCGAACTCGAAATCACGGATGCGATTCAACTCCTCCTCGAAGACGGGCACGATGTCGACACCCACGTCGTCACTGGGTGGTGGAAAGATACGGGGAAACCCGAAGATATCCTCGAAGCCAACCGGCTCGTCCTCGAAGACGTGCGTCCGGAGGTCGCCGGCACCGTCGGAGCGGAGGCAGAAATGTCGGGCCGAATCGACCTCGCAGAGTCGGCCGTCATCGAAGACGGCGCAGTCGTCCGGGGCCCGGTCTCTATCGCCGAAGGGGCGACGGTCAAGAGCGGAACCTACGTGGGCCCCTACACATCGGTCGGCGAGAACTCGACCCTTGACGGCGTCCACATCGAAAACAGCGTGGTCATCGGCGACGCGAACATCACGGCCACGGAGCGCATCGTCGATAGCCTACTCGGTCGAGGCGTTGAGGTCGAAAGCGCCAGCAACCTCCTTCCCGAGGGGAGCCGACTGGTCGTCGGCGAGAACTCCCAACTCAGACTGTAACCATGCGCATCATCACTCTGACGTGTCCTGACTGTGACACCGTCGTCTCGGCAAACGAACTCGAGCAACAGCGCGTGATGAACTGCGCGAACTACGAGTGCGATGCAGTGCTCCGGTTCTCGGATCTCTCAGAGAGTGACCGGGAACATTTCCTCGAACACAAGGAGCGATACGAACTCTGATGGTCACCCGCTGGGAGAGCGAGAATCGAGACTCGCCGAGAGAGAATCGAGATCGTCTCCGAGGGTCGGTTGCGGCCGTCCGAGCGCGGCTTCGACCCGACTCACGTCGAGACAGGTGTAGCCGGGACGCTGGGCCGTTCGCTCGACGTCGGTCCGGCTTCTGGGTTCGACGAGCGAGCGGTCCTCGCCTAGGAATGTGGCAAGGTCGACGCCGAACTGGAACGGGGTTACGCACGACCGGGCGGCGACGTGATAGGTTCCAGTTCGCTCGCCTGTCACGAGGTCAAGTATCGTCTCGGCGGCGTGACCCGCGCGCGTCGGCGTGACGAACTGGTCTGTGAAAAGCGACGTCTGCTCGCCATCGGCTAGACGGCCGCGAAGCCACGCCGGGAACCCACGCACCGAGTCGGTGCTTTGGTGAACGCCGTATATGAACGACGGCCGCACCACGAACGGGTCGACGCCGGCATCGCGGACGCCGCGTTCACCCGCCAACTTCGACTCCCCGTAGATCTGTACGGGATTCGGATCCGCGTCCTCGGCGTACGGCGTTCGTCGTCGCCCGTCGAAGACGTAGTCAGTCGAGACGTGTACGAACTTGACCCCTTCCGCGGCGCAGACGGCCGCCATCTCTGTCGGGGCGCGCGCGTTGACCTCGTGGGCTCGTTCCGGGTGCTCCTCGCAGGTATCGACATCCGTCATCGCCGCGCAGTTGATGACACACTCCGGGTCGCTCGCCCGGACGACTGCGCGAACGTCGTCGTCGTCCGTCACGTCGATTCGGTCGAGTGGAACGTCGAGCGTCGGCGTCTCGGAGTAGTACGTCCCGACCACTGACCATCCGCGAGTCGTCGCGGCGGCGACGACGTTCGACCCCAAGAGTCCGCTCGCTCCCACGACGAGGAGGCGCATGGCCCCAGTAACGGCAAGACTTACATAAAGACAACGAGTCGATGTACCACCGTGCACGTACTCGTGACCGGCGGGGCAGGCTTCATCGGGTCTAACTTCGTTACTCGACTTCGCACGTTTAAGTGAGAGTACGATGTAACCGGTGCTAACGGCTC